>NZ_OCMQ01000003.1:193459-535844 GCF_900230165.1 Pseudomonas sp. URMO17WK12:I9
AACTTCAAACTTCAAACTTCAAACTTCAAACTTCAAAGCGTGGGCGCATACAGCAAGTTGGTATTCATTGGCGCGGGTGGCGCACAGTCACCCTTCCGCCCTTACGGCGGCTCACTTTTTGTCTTGTCAAAAAGTAAGCAAAAACCGCCTGCTCCTATCATCCGGCCCCTACGCTACGCTCCGGGGTCCCCTCGCTCCGGGCTTGCTCCCGGGAGGACCGCGCTGCAGGCCCCATCCTGGGGCCCAGCGCTTGACAGGCATCCATGCCTGTCACCTCCCTCCGCAAGCCCTGCGCTCGGCCTCCTGAAGTCGCGATCTGCGGCGCCTGGACTACCGCGCGCTTAGAAGCAGAAGCAGAAACACGTAGCGGTAAGGACAAGGACAAGGACAAGGACAAGGGCGACTAGCTTGGCAATCTTGGAGTCGAGGCGCGCTAGACATGGGTTGCGAGCAACCCAATCAGCTCGCCCCCCAGATCAGTCCGCCAACCGCCAGGTCGTCCCGCCTTTGCTGTCTTCAAGCACCACACCCATGGCCGTCAACTGGTCACGGATGCGATCAGACTCGGCCCAGTTCTTGTCGGCCCGCGCCTGCAACCGCGCCTGGATCAAACCCTCGACCTGCGCTGCGTCCACCTTGCCTTCAGCGCCCGCACGCAGGAAGTCATCGGCCTCCAGCTGCAACACACCCAGCACGTCACCCAGCTCACGCAAACGCCCCGCCAAGCCTGCCGCTGCAGACACATCGCTCTCGCGCAGGCGGTTGATCTCGCGGACCAGATCGAACAACACGGCGCAGGCTTCCGGCGTACCGAAATCGTCGTTCATCGCAGCAGTGAAACGCTCGACGAAAGCATCCCCACCGCTGGCCGGGACACGGGGCAGGCCACGCAAGGCGTGGTAGAACCGCTCCAGTGCGCCCTTGGCATCACGCAGGCTGTCCTCCGAATAGTTGATCGCGCTGCGGTAGTGGCTCGCCACCAGCAGATAGCGCACCACTTCAGGGTGATACTTTTCCAGCACGTCACGAATGGTGAAGAAGTTGTTCAGCGACTTGGACATCTTCTCGCCGTTGATGCGAATCATGCCGCAGTGCATCCAGGCGTTGGCGTACGGCTTGCCGGTTGCAGCTTCGCTCTGGGCAATTTCGTTCTCGTGGTGCGGGAACTCAAGGTCGCTGCCGCCGCCATGGATGTCGAAACTCTCACCCAGGCAGCACGTGGACATCACCGAGCACTCGATGTGCCAACCAGGCCGGCCAGGCCCCCAGGGTGACTCCCAGCTGGGTTCGCCTGGCTTGACGCCCTTCCACAGTACGAAGTCCAACGGGTCCTGCTTGGCCTCGCCGACCTCGATCCGCGCACCAATGCGCAGGTCTTCGATCTTCTTGCGCGAGAGCTTGCCGTAACCCACGAACTTGCCGACGCGGTAGTACACGTCGCCGTTGCCAGGCGCATACGCATACCCTTTGTCGATCAAGGTCTGGATCATGGCATGCATGCCGGCAATGTGATCGGTGGCGCGCGGTTCCTGGTCCGGAGGTAGGATGTTGAGGCGGCGTTCGTCCTCATGCATCGCGTCGATCATACGGGCGGTGAGTGCGTCGAAGGTTTCTCCGTTCTCGTTGGCCCGGTTGATGATCTTGTCATCGATGTCGGTGATGTTGCGCACGTACGTCAGGTTGTAGCCGCTCTTGCGCAACCACCGGGTGGCCAAGTCGAAGGCCACCATGCTGCGACCATGGCCCAGGTGGCAGTAGTCGTAGACGGTCATGCCGCAGACGTACATGCGCACGTTGTTGCCGTCCAACGGTTTGAACGGCTCCTTGGTCTTGGTCAGTGTGTTGTAGATCGTGAGCACGATGGTTCCTCAGCTGCCCCAGGAGTCACGCAATGTGACGGTGCGGTTGAATACCGGGCGGCCCGGCTGACTGTCCTTGAGGTCAGCACAGAAATAGCCTTCGCGTTCGAACTGGAAGCGATCTTCTGGCTGCGCCTGGGCCAGCGAGGGCTCGGCACGGCAGCCGCTGAGCACTTGCAGCGAATCGGGGTTGATGTTGTCGAGGAAAGTGCCACCCTCCTCGGTCTTCTCAGGGTTCGCCGAACGGAACAACCGATCGTACAAGCGGACTTCGCACTCCACGCTGCCTTCGACCGGCACCCAGTGGATCACGCCCTTGACCTTGCGGCCTTCGGGGTTCTTGCCCAGGGTGTCGGGATCGTACGAGCAGCGCAGTTCGACGATGTTGCCATCGGCGTCCTTGATCGCCTCGTCGGCGCGGATGACGTAGCTACCGCGCAGGCGCACTTCGCCGTTGGGCTCAAGACGTTTGTAGCCCTTGGGCGGCTCTTCCATGAAGTCGTCACGGTCGATGTACAACTCGCGTGCGAACGGCAGCACGCGCACCCCCATGTCTTCCTTGGGGTGGCGCGGCAGCTCGAGCTGCTCGGTCTGGCCTTCGGGATAGTTGGTGATCACCACCTTCAAAGGGCGTAACACGCACATGGCGCGGGGTGCAGTGCGGTCCAGATCGTCGCGGATGCAGAACTCCAGCATGGACATGTCGACCACGCCGTCCGAGCGGTTGGTACCGATCATTTCGCAGAAGTTGCGGATCGATGCTGGTGTGTAGCCACGGCGGCGGAAGCCCGACAGCGTGGACATGCGCGGGTCGTCCCAGCCCTCGACGTGTTGCTCGTCCACCAGTTGCTTGAGCTTGCGCTTGGAGGTGATCGTGTAGTTGAGGTTAAGACGGCTGAACTCGTACTGGCGCGGATGCGCCGGCACCGGCAGGTTGTCCAGGAACCACTCGTACAGCGGCCGGTGACCTTCGAACTCCAGGGTGCAAATGGAGTGGGTGATGCCTTCGATGGCATCCGACTGGCCGTGCGTGAAGTCGTAGTTGGGGTAGATGCACCAGGTATCACCTGTTTGGTGATGGTGCGCATGGCGGATCCGGTAGAGGATCGGGTCCCGCAGGTTCATGTTGGGCGACGCCATGTCGATCTTGGCGCGCAGCACGCGCTCGCCGTCCTTGAACTCGCCGGCCTTCATGCGCGCGAACAGATCGAGGTTTTCCTCCACGCTGCGCTCGCGGAACGGGCTGTTCTTGCCTGGCTCCTTGAGGCTGCCGCGGTATTCCTTGGCCTGCTCCGGGGTGAGGTCGCACACGTAGGCTTTGCCCTGCTTGATCAGCTCGACGGCCCAGGCGTGCAGTTGGTCGAAGTAGCTGGAGGCATAGCGAACGTCACCGGCCCAGTCAAAGCCCAGCCACTTTACATCGCGTTGGATGGCATCGATGTATTCCTGGTCTTCCTTGGCAGGATTGGTGTCGTCAAAACGCAGGTGACAGACACCCCCGAACTCCTTGGCCAGGCCGAAATTGACGCAAATCGACTTGGCATGTCCGATGTGCAGGTAGCCGTTTGGCTCTGGCGGGAAGCGGGTGACGATGCTGGCGTGCTTGCCCGAGTCCAGGTCGGCCTGGATGATCGGCCGCAGGAAGTTCGCAGGGACAGCGGGGGCGCCTTTGGCAGCGGCGTTGGGCGCGTTGTCGGCAGTGGGCTTGCTCATAGGATCCTTGAATGCACGTAGCCGGCCTGGGTAGGCCGAATGAATCAAAGGGCCTATCATAGCCGAAGCAGTCAAGCTGCCGACAGTCGGGCTCCGCCAAACTGGCGTGTTTTATCACGCCTTTTTGCCGCAGCCTTGGCAAAATGGCGCAAGCGCGCCATGTGTCCCCAACACCTGATGCCGCGTCTGGTTAGTAATCAGCGCCCAGCGCATCCCAATTTCCGATTGCCTTGAAAAAGCGAGTTTCAGCATGTCCAAAGTCAAACTGAGCACCAACCACGGCGACATCGTCCTGCAACTGGACGCCGAGAAAGCGCCGCAGACGACCGCGAACTTCGTGCAGTACGTCAAGGAAGGCCACTACGACGGCACCGTTTTCCACCGTGTCATCAAAGGCTTCATGATTCAGGGCGGCGGCTTCAAAGCCGGCATGTCCCAGAAGAAAACCCGCGCCAGCATCCAGAACGAAGCCGACAACGGCCTGAAGAACAAGAAGTACAGCATCGCCATGGCGCGCACCATGGACCCGCACTCCGCCTCGGCGCAGTTCTTCATCAACGCCTCGGACAACGATTTCCTCAACCACAGTGGCAAGAACACTCAGGGCTGGGGCTACGCCGTGTTCGGCGAAGTGATCGAAGGCCGTGAAGTCGTCGACGCCATCGAGAAGGTTGCCACGGGCTCGAGTGCTGGCCACCAGGACGTACCCAAAGACGACGTGATCATCGAGAAAGCCGAGATCATTGAGTGATACTGCTGATCTCTGATCTGCACTTGCAAGAAGAACGCCCGGACATTACCCGGGCGTTTCTTGATCTGCTCGAAGGTCGTGCTCGCCAGGCCCAGGCACTGTACATACTGGGCGACTTTTTCGAAGCGTGGATCGGCGACGATGCCATGACCGCTTTCCAGCAGTCGATCTGCCAGGCCATGCGCCGACTCAGTGACAGCGGCACAGCGGTGTACCTGATGCACGGCAACCGCGACTTTCTGATTGGCCAGGCCTTTTGCGAGGCCGCAGGTTGCACCCTGCTGAGCGACCCCTGCGTGGTGGAGTTGGGAGCAGAACGGGTGCTGCTGATGCACGGCGATACCTTGTGCACCCGCGACGTGGGCTACATGAAAATGCGCCGGTTACTGCGCAACCCTGTAAGCCTCTGGTTGCTTCGGCACCTGCCGCTGTCAGTTCGGATGAAATTGGCACGCAAGCTGCGCAGCGAAAGCCGCGCACAGACGCAAATGAAGTCCACGGAGATCGTTGACGTCACGCCCGAGGAAGTGCCCAAGGTCATGGCAGCGCACCACGTGCGAACGCTGGTGCACGGCCACACCCATCGTCCGGCGATTCACAAGCTGATGGTGGACGGGGAGCCGGCCCGGCGCATCGTGCTGGGCGACTGGGACAAGCGGGCCTGGGCCTTGCAAGTGGACGCGCAAGGGTTTCAGCTGGCGCCGTTCGAGTTTCCCTGAGCGCTTGAGCGCTACCTGCTCGACAACGGGATAGCCCGCCTGAGCGCAGCATCAGGCGTCGGCCTGATGCTCATACGCAACGCGCGACGCTCACAGTCAAGGCATGCGGGAGACCAGCAAGGCTCGTCTCCCGTACCGACAATCACTGAACGCCTGGCCGCTCATCTCGCTCACGGATAATCATCGCCCGGTACGCCGGATCGGCCTTAATCTGCTTCTCTGTAAACGGCATATCATGCAGCTGACCAGCGGCGAACGCCTTGGTCTGATCACTGGCATGCGGCGAGGCCGCCTCGCTCGATTGGGAGAACGCCAGCAGACCGCGTGCCTTGGGGCCATCGTCGGTGAAGCTGACCAGCTGTAGGTAGCTGGTGCCGCTGACAACCAGACGCTTGCCCTGCCCCATCGGCACACTGTACATGGCGTTGTACACGCCAAGCGCCTGGGGGCCGCCCGGCACTGGCGTGCCATCATGGGCCTGTTGCACCTGCCCCCACCGCGCCATCGGGTCGATCCCCTCCTCGGCCACTTGACGGAGTGAGGCAAGCGCCGCCTGATGAACCACCTTGCTCACCGATGCCTGCTCCACCGCTAAACCACGCGGGGTATTCACGGGATCGTTGCGATCGAACGCTACTCGCCATACCTGCGGTTGTTGCTCAAGTGCATCGTAGATGTTTTGAAAGTGCACCAGCCCCATGTTGCTCTGCTGGTTGGCCTTGCCGTTCCAGCTGGCCAGGCTACGGCACACTGGCTCGACATCTGTGGGGGCACGCTTGCACCAGTTCAACAGATCCGGCAGCAACAAACGCGCAAGGTAGACTTCATCATCGGTCACCATGCGCTGCAGGTCGTCCACACCAAGCAGCGCCTTGCCTTGCAAACGTTCCAATGCGAAACGCCCGCGCATGCCCAGAGGCTGATCACTGCGGCTGACCAACGGGGAGTAGCCTGTCAGCGGCTGCGCAGGGTTGGTCATCCAGGCTGGATCATTGGAATTCTGGACGAAGTCATCGCGTTCCAGGCGCGGCATGAGTTCAGCCGGAACCGTACCGGGTTGGGCGGCGCGGCCGTCAACCTTCCAGTTACACAGGCTGCGGGAACCATCGAGCACGACCAACGGGCCTGCCTGTTCGCCCCCGCAGGCATCGAGCAATGCCTGGTCGACATAAGGCACCACCGACTGGTTCAGGTAGGTCGTCTTGCCACCTTCATCCACAGCGACGGTGTTGACCCATGGAATGCCATGCAGCTGCTCGACGGAACGCGTCAGCGCCGCCACGCTGTCAGCGCGATTGATCTGGTACCACTGCTGCAAGACGCGGGTGTTGTCGCTGTTGGCATCGCGCAGGCTGTAAGCCGTATGTCTGTCCCAATCCAACCGCCCTGGCCACCGGACGATCGGGCCAAATGACGAGCTGTACAGAACACGCTCAACTTTCTGCAATTGGCCATCGGCGGCCTTGACCATGATGCTGATGCTTTGACGGGTCAGCGGCAGCGACTTGCCGTCGAGCATGTATCGGGTTGGGTCCTTTGGATCGAGTTGCAGGCGAAACAGGGTGAAATGCCTGGACGTGTCGACGGTGTGGGTCCACGCAAGGTGGCGATTGAAGCCAATATTGACCATCGGCAAGCCTGGCAGCGCTGCGCCCATCACATCGAGCTCACCGGGGATGGTCAATTGCATCTGGTAGAACCGCATGCCTCCCACCCAAGGGAAATGCGGGTTGGCCAACAGCAAACCTCGGCCATTGAGCGAACGCTGGGCACCCACTGCAATGGCGTTGCTGCCGCGCTGGGTGGCAAAGCGTTGCTGCTGCTCCAACGCTTGCCCATAAGCGACGGCGGGTCGCTGGGCATCGTTCTGAGGCGGGTGCGCCCCGGCCAGGGCCTCGACGAACTGCCCGACCCCACCTTCTGCAAGTAACCGCCGGGTAAGCTTGACCAGGTCCTGGCTGGTGATGGCGCGCACCCACGTGCCATCTCCACATTCCGCAGGCAAGCCCTGTTGACGCCGCTCGGCCAGTGCTCGATTGAAACCACTGGCATAACCCGCCAGGAGGGCCTGGATGGCAGCGGGCTGTGCCTCCAGAAAGGCCTGCACCTGAGCCGGCGCGTTGAGCCACGTGAAGAACACATCGCTGGCCAGGTTCTCGCGCTGGTCCACGGTCTGGCCTTGGCTACCAAAATAGCGCGAGCGCTCACCACTGACCGTCAGCACCTGGTCAGCCAGCAAACAAAGGTTGTCCTGGGCATAGGCATAGCCAATGCCATAACCGAGCCCTCTTTCGTCTTTGGCCACGATATGCGGCACGCCATAGGTAGTGCGACGGATCTGGGCGCTGGCGTCTTGCGCTACGGTTTCGGCCTGTGCGGTCAAGGCCGCAACCATGAGCGCTGCGGCTAAACCGGCACAACGACTTGAGCGGATAAGTGGGGACACGGGCACTCCTCGAATACGGTTCATGCCGGTGAAACGAACGAACGTGGGTAGAGTTTAGGCGGCCTCCGCGCTCAGGCCTGGCACCAGCGCGCAGAGCCCAAGACATGACTGGAGAAGAGGCCGCTTGATCTGGAAACCCAACGAATGATCAAGTTTTTTCTGCTTTTGCATTGCAGATTACATGCGCTCATTCGTCTTATTCAAAGAGGCACCCATCGTTCGGATTCGTCCAAGAAAAGGAGCATTCACATGTACAACCCGCCAACTCCGATGCATGCCACGACGGGGCAGGACGCGCAGATCGACGAACGAACCGGCAACGAGCAGATACGCGAGTTGCTGCGCAGCTTCGGCCTGCGTACCAGCCTGATACGGCTGAAAGTGATAGACACCCTGCACGCGGCGCAGCGAAATGGAAGAAGCATTGGGGTGCGAGGTGTGCATGCGCAACTGGAGCAATTGGACATACCGCTGTCATTTCTCAGCGTACGAGAAGTGCTCAAGCGGTTATGCGCCGAAGGCGTGATTCAGCTAGGGGCCGACAAATGCTACAGCCTTGATCCGCATGCACGCGCCCTGTTGGAGCGGACTATTTCGCCCTGAGCAGCTGGGCCGGCCCACTGGCCCGGCAAGCATCAGCGCCTGACTTTGCGTCGTAGTATGCCGTTGATCACGACCACGACCACGGCAATGGCGATAGCCAGCATCTGGAAGGTCTGCTCGCTGATCGTACCGGCTTTTTGCAAGTGGGAAAGACCGATCATCAGCCCGAGGACTACCAGAATGATCAGGAGAGAATATTTCAGGCGCTGCACGTGTGTCATCAGGGTTCCTTGCTACATCCGGGACAGATGGCTTTGCTCAAGCCGCGCAGATGATACAACGTTCGCCCGCCCCGGCGCTGCATTTCCTGCTGCCTGGTAGCATCGCCAGCTGAAAACATACGGCTTCATCACACCTGTGGGGAGCCCCATGAACAAGCGCCTGACAACCCTCTTGCTGTGCCTGGTCGCCACGCCACTGCACGCTTTCACTACAACTGAAGTCCCTTGCGCAACACTGCTCGAGCTTGGGCACACGCTGAGCCAGCAAGCAGGGAGCAGCCAGTGGCAACAGTTGTGGCAACGGGTCCGAAAGGCTGGCTACCTGAGTCCTGACAACACCTCGTTGCGCTTCGAGGTGCCCTCCGCTGTATTGCCAGCACTTGCGCAGCAGACCCTGGCCGGGGCCGACCATGTACGGCCTGTGTCCCAGACCCAGGCGATCTACCGCCGGACCTTCGATGACCGGATTATCGGATCCCGTAAAGGGCAGCCCCTTCGCGCGCTCTGCGTGCAAGTGGACTGGAGGTCCGTGCCATCGGAGCTGCGAAGCCTTGAACAGGCGCGCGTGAGCAGCGCCAGTTTACTCAGTGCCTATCCCTGCGACTGAGGTGCTAGTACCCAAAATGCCATACGTTGCGCTCACCCCCTGACAACAGTCGATTCTCAAGCGCATACATGCTGTTTTCCTACACGGTGAGACTGCGCTGCCTGCATAAGCTAGTAACCGAAGCTACAACCCTCAGCCCTAATGGCGCCTAGCGGGCCCCGCCGGCTATCACTGAAAATCCAGCCACACCTCGACGTTATGCCGCTGGTGATCCCTACCATTTTCGAAGGAGCGTCATATGGAAACGCCAGACTTGAGCCACATCGACGTCAGCCAATTGCCGCAATCGTTACAGGCATTGATTGAGTGCATAGGCATAGAAAACGCGTACCAGCTGACCTGCGCGTTTGGCGGTAGGCCTAAGTACATTCCAAAGCACCGCGATCGTACCAAGCTTGCTGATGTGTTACCGGCTGAGGCACTCGACGCCCTGATCAAGCGCTTTGCAGGTGTCGCGCTCGAGATTCCCAAGGCTGATCATTTCGTCCGCCAACTGCGCAACCAACAGATTCAGAAAGAAAGCGCCAGCGGATTCTCGCGCAGCTTGTTGGCCAATAAGTACGGGCTGAGCCTGCGCCAGATCGGCAACATCCGCCGTCAGGATTTGCCATTGCGATAAGCGACGCTTTATCAACTCATACCCCCCCTCAACCTGAAACCTAAGAAGAGAACCCAGTATGTCTATAGATAACAGCTTAATCGGGTCTGTCATCAACGCCCTGCCCATGGACCGCATGATCGCAGGCCCATTGCAGGCCATGGTCCAAGCCCAGGTCACCGCCAGCAAATCCTACGCAGACTTCCTCATGCAAGTCTGCGTACAGGACGGCAAGGCGGTCGCCATTCAGTTCGATTACGACGAGACCATCGTCGACGAGCAGGGCCAATCAAAGGGCGTGGTCAAGAAGACGCTGCAAGTGCCGCTGATGGCGGCGATCACCCACCCCAACATCGCCATCGAAAACGGTACTGTCGAATTCGAGCTGGTCATCAACCAGATGTCCGAAGACACGTCGGCCAGGGATGTGAACGCAGAAGCCGCCGCCTCCTTGGGTTGGGGACCCTTCAAACTCAACGTCAAGGGCAGCGTAAGCCACAAGTCCTCGCAAACTCGCAAGACCGACACCCGGGCGCGGTACGCATTCAACACGACCCTCAAGCGCCAGGATCCACCGGAGGCAATGATGAGGGTGATCGACTTCCTCACGGAGGCCGCCACCAAGCCCGTTCTTGCAAAGGATGCCACGCAGCAAGAGCGCCCTTCGAATCCGCCATCTGAGGCTCAGGAAGAGCGCAATCGCCCAACGGCATGACCACCGTCGACGCACTCACGGCGTGACGCGACCTGTCCCCCTGAAGGTTCTTCAGGGGACCCACTTGGCCCAATGAGTCGACCCCATGGACAAGAGCCCCGCCCCCATGACCTCCATTGACCTGCGCGAAATCACTCGCGGCCTGCAGGAAGCTGCGAGCGCCGCCAACAGCATGATCGCGCAACAGTACATTGAACTGTTCGATCGTTTTTTCGACTGCAATCACCAAGAGCTGGGCGCACCGATGACCGCGAAGATGGTCGAGGTGGCCATGGATGGGCAACACTTGATGCGCGTGCCCCTTTTTGCGCTGGTTTCGCCCAAAGGGTTGGCGCTCGAACGGATGCAGGTCGACCTGTCGGTTCGCGTCCAGAATACCGAAGCACGCCGAGCTCTCACCCCAGCCGATGGAAACCGCTCGGCGAGTTTCAAGGTCACCATCGGCGGCCATGGCCGCCAAGGGGATAACCGCGATCCCGACGAAGTGCAGATCCGCATGCAGTTCCAGGCAAGCGAACCGCCCGAGGCTTTGAACCGGCTGATCGAGGAGTACACGAACTTGATCACCCCAGTTCGCGCCCCGGCTCCAGCGACACCCCCCGCGCCCACCAACGAGTTCATCGAGGCGGCGACGATCCGTTGATTCCGACACCATCTGCTCAGCCCGACCCTCGGCCAGGTCAGGCCGTCAACCTTGGGTGGCGACTAGAAGTCCCGTTTGTAGAAGACGTCCAGCGAGCTTGCCACTCCACTGGCAGCCTCGACATACACCTTCTTGCTGAGCTTGTAGCGCAGAGCGATGGTGTTCGCCGGCTCGAACACACCTACCCCATAGCGCAGGCTGAGTTTCTCGGTCAGGTTGCCACTGGCCACCACACTGGTAGTGTTGCCTGAACCCTCGGTATCGAGCTGGAAGTCGTCGATGCCCAGACGCGATGCCACATTCCCCGTGATCCCTGCGCTGCCAGCCAGTCCCAGGCCCAATGCGGCCTCGGCCAGCATGTTGTTGTCTTCACCCGATGCTCCCAACGGACGGCCAAGCACCAGGTAGGACAACGCTTGCTCCTGGCTCATGGCAGGCTCGGAGAACACCGTACTGGTCGGTTGCTCGGCGTTGCCGCTCAAGCGGATGCCGGCAATCACGTCATCAACCTGGCGGATCGCTTCGATGTCCAGGTAGGGCTGGTCGATCGGACCGGCAAACAGCAGCCTGGCGCGGCGGATGGTCAGCCGCTGGCCGTAGGCGCGGTAGCGACCATCGGCCAGGCTCAACTCGCCGCGCGTATCGAGATTGTCACCGATATGTACGTGCCCCAGCAGGTTGGCAGTCAGGCCGAAACCACTGAACGACAGCTTGCCTCGTCCTACCTCTACATCGATATCCATGGCCATGGCCATGGGCGGCTTGCCCTCCTCGGTCTGGTTGCCCACGATGACCGTGTCGTCGGAAACCTTGACCGTCGAGGGGGGCAGCTCGCGCACCGTGATCTTGCCGTTGGGCACCTGCACCTTGCCTGTGACTGCCAACTTGTCGTCGATCAGTTGCAAGGTAAGGTCCGGCGCCACCTCCAGGGTGGCATAGGGTTCGACCGTGACGGGCAACTGCTGCCCTTGCACGCGGATGTTCATCCCCAGCGCCTGGCCCCAGGTCAGGCTACCATCGACCTGGCCGCGCCCGGTGCTGCCGCTGCGCCAGGTGCCGGCAAGCTGCACCTGTTCACCCGCGATCCGGGCCTGGAGGCTGAGGTCCTGGAACTGGGTCGGCAGTTCGGCGCCGGTGATCTGGCCACCGCTCAAATTCACACTACCGTTGACTTGCGGCGCCAACAATGTGCCGGACAGCTGCCCGCTACCCTTGAGCTCCCCAGCCAGGTGCTCCACCATCGGCACGAAGGGACGGGCGACCGAAAGGTCGAGACCAGCCAGGTTGAAATCACCGGACAACGGCTTGTCCTTGCCCAGTGGGTCAATGCGCGTTGTGAGATTCAGCTGTCCCAGGCGCTCCCCACGGAATGCAAGACGCGTATCGATACGCCGCGGTGCCAAGGTGCTATCCAGTCGCAGGGTCTGGTAGGGGAAATCGACCCAGCGATTACCGTCATTGACGCGCAATGTGCCGCCACTGGCGTCCACTACCACCGTACCCTTCGGGCCGCTGGCGGGCAGGTCCAGGTTGATGTCGGCATTGAGCAGACCCTGCCATGCGAAATCCTTGGGCATCCACTGCGCCAGGCTGTCCAGCGGGAAGCGCTTGAGGTGGTACCGCAGGCGTGGCTCAGGCGCCAACCGTTGATCGTCACCACACAGACTGGCCTGCCCGGATCGCCAGCAATGGGCACCGAAATCCAGCTGACCGCTGGCCAGGCGCTGCAATTTGGCAGGCGCCTGCAATTGCCAGTCTTGTCCGCCAGCCTGTACCCGCCCAGTGGCCAGGCGGCCGCGCCAGTCACCATCGTCCAGTTGCCCGTCCAGCCCCACGTCCAACTTCAGCTGCGGGCCGTTCAACGCCAGCGTCAATGCTTGTCGTCGCATGTCGCCATTGCCGACCGCTTGCAGCGTACCGAGGTCGGTATCACCCGCCTGAATGCCCGTGACCTTCAAGTCGATATTGGCCCGTTGCCTGTCGTCCAGACGGGCCGACAGGTTCAGTTGCTGCAAGCGATTCTCGGCCTGGGCCAACCCGGTACCGCGCAGAGCCAGTGTGCCTTGCGGCGCCTGCAGGGTGCCGGCCACGTCCAGCTGCCCCTTGACCTGGCCCTGCAGCTCGGGCCACAGCTGCCCAAGGCGTGGCAGGTCGATGTCCACCTTGCCGGCCAGGCGCTGTTGCAGGCTGCCACTGCCGTTTATGCGGTTGTCGCCCAGTTGTACGCGCAAGGCTGCTAGGGTCCAGCGCTGCCCGGCCCCGTCCGCCTGAACGTTGAGTACAGCGGGTTGACCACGCAGGCGGCCCTTGAGGTCAAGCTGTGCGTCGAGCGACAGGTCATCGCCCTGCACCTGGCCTTTGCTGCGCAACGGCCCGGCCAATGTTCCAGGGAGTTCCGCAACCCAATAGGCCGGGTTCAACGCCGACAGTTGCAGGTCGACGTCCCAGGCGAGTGCTTGGGCGAAGCGTACGGCCACACGGCCAGTTGCCTTGCCTTGCCCCGCAGTGAGCGCCAGCGTTGGCAAGGTGACCTGCTCAAGGTCACCTTCGAAGGGGCTCGCCACCTTGAAAGCGCCGGCAGGCCCGTCCAGATCGCCATCGAAGCTGCCTTCATAGCGACCGTCGCGGTAGCGGACCTCTGCATTCAGGCGCTTGAGCGTCACCTCGGGTGGTGTATCCAATGGGTACAGGCGCAGCCAGGGGAAGTCCTGCCAAACCAATTGCGCGTCCGCTGCCAGGCCCTCCTGCCAGTCGACCTTGGCTTGCAGCTTCACCTGCTGGCTATCGCTTGCGTTGAGATCAAGGCCCTTGACCACGGCGCCCTTGCTGTCGACCACGCCGGACAAGGCCAGAGCGATGGGCGACTGCTCGGCTGGCAAGTTGGCAGAACCGGTCAATGCATAACCCGTCTCCAGGTTCCCATCGGCCAGCAGCACCAGGTCATCGAGCTGCAGGGTGTCGGGCAGTGCTTCCGACGGTTTGAACGCTTTGGACTGAATGCTCAAGCTGGCGGGCAGGTGTTCGGCCAACGCCTGGACCTTGCCTGCAAGAGTGGCATCCAGGTACCCACTGCTAGTGCCGGTCAGGTCAAGCGAGCGTTGCAATTGACCCGTGGCCTGCAATGCCAGTTGCCATGGCTGGTCACCCATGGCAGGGAGCTGCACCTGGGCCTGTAGCTGCACAGGCCAATCGCCTTGGGGCTTCACGTCACCTTGCAGGTCCAGCTTCAAATCGTCGCGGGTCAGATGCAGGCTGTCGATGCGCATGCCCTCACCGGTCCAGTGCGCAGCCAGTTGCAGATCACCAAGCAGGTCGCTGCCATCCAGACGCAATTGCCCGATCTGCACCTCGCCCAGTTCGATGGCAAGCGGCAAGTCCACTGTGGGCAATTGCAGCGGGCCGTCGTCACTGACGTCGGTCGAAGGGGCAAACGCCATGTCGATACGTTCTGCGTGCAGCTGATCGATGCACAAAGCCCCACGCAGCAGGCACGCCGGGGACCAGTTCAGCAAGGGCGCCTGCACCAGAACCTGGGTTTGCCCATCGACGTAGGAAAGACGAGTCGCTTGCCAAGTGCCCGCCAGCCGTCCTGCGAAGCCCTCTACGCTCAGCCCGGGAACCTTGCCCAGCGCCCACCGGCTGCCGCCCTCTGTGCCGATCAGCAACGCGATGGTCAGGGTCAGGATGCTCACGAGCCCCAACAGGCCCAGCAGCATGTATTTGATTACAGGTTTCAAAGCTCAGGCCCCATGGAAAAGTGCAGGCGGATGCCGCCGTCGTCGTCCAGGGCCTTGGCCAGGTCCAGGCGTAGCGGCCCTACCGGTGACACCCAGCGCACGCCGAAGCCGACGCCCGTCTTCAGGTTGGGCAATTCGAAGTCATTAAACGCATTGCCCTGGTCGACGAAGGTTGCCAGGCGCCATTTGTCCGTCAGGGAATACTGGTACTCGACGCTGCCCGCCACCAGGTAGCGACCACCGATGCGATCCCCATCGCTGTTTTTTGGCGACAGCGTCTGGTAGTCATAGCCGCGCACGCTCTGGTCGCCACCGGCGAAAAACCGCAGCGAAGGCGGAACGCTGTTCTGGAAACCGTTGGTGGCACTACCGCCAAACTGCACGCGGCCCAGTAGACGGTGATTCTGGCCTACCGTCGTAAGCCCTTTGAGCAACACGTTGCCGCGCAGCAGGTTCGTATCGGAGCCGACACCTTCCTTGGCCACTTGCGCTTCGAACTGCACGCGATAGCCATTGTGGGGGTCTATGCGGTTGTCGCTGCGCAGAAACGAATAGCTGATACCGGGCATCAGCAGGTTGCTCAGGCCCGCATCGTCCCCCAGCCGGTACTCTTCGCGTTGGTACTTGAGCGATATGACTCGCTGCCAGCCATTGGGCAGCTTGCTGTGCCATTCAGGGCCTACCGTCAACAGCTTGCTGAGGGTGTCGGTACCCGCCAGTTCCTCGTTCTGGTACCCCCCGGCAAAACGCAGTTTGTCCGTCAATGGTGGGTCCAACGGGATGTCGTACCACAACCCCACGTTTTGCCGCGGCGCCGACAGCTCCGCTTCCCAGCCATAGCTGTGCCCCTGAGGGTTGACCCAATGGCGAGTCCAGTTGGCCTTGCCGCGCGGACCGACGTCGGTGGAGTAGCCAAGGCCCAGGCCTAATGTACGGGGTTTGCGGGTTTCCAGGCGCACATCGACCGGAATGTTCTGGGCGACAGCGGCCGTGGGCGCGGCGTCTACGCGCACGCCCTCGAAGTAGCCGCTCGATTGCAAATCGTTGTTGAGTTCGGCAATCAGCTCCGAATCATAGGGTGTACCGGGCTTGAACGAGACCATACGCTGCAGCAGATCGTCGTCCAACGGCGTATCGCCACTGAAGGTGACCGCGCCCAAGCGGTACCGCGGCCCACTTTGGTAGACCAGATCGATATCGGCCACGCCAGCACGTGGATCGACGGCCAGGCGCTGCTGGCTGAAGCGGCCTGCGAAGAAGCCATAACGTGAGGCCTGGTTCTGAATGACACGCTTGGCATCTTCATAGACGCCGTGGTTCAGTGGCTGGCCAGCGCGAAGGGCGCCGCCGGAAGGCACCCTGAAGGCGGTCATGTCACTGGCCGGCCCCTCGACGCGCACGGTTACGTTGCGCAGGCGAATCGGCTCGCCAGGCACGATGTTCACCACCAATCGCGGTGAACCGTCATCACCGCTAGGCGGCTTGACGTCGGTGCTTATCTGGGCCTGGTAGTAGCCCAGCGCCTGGGCCGCTTTGCGCGCCTGCTCCTCGGCCCCGCGACTGAAACGCAGCAGCGCTTGCTCGTCGCGGTCACCCAAGCTACCGATATAGCCCTCGACATTGGCCTTGAGCGCCTTGTTGGCCGGTTTGACCGTCACCACCAATTCGCTCTGGCCCCATGCAGCAAAGCTAACGGCCCAGATCACCAGGCCCCAGCGAACTCTTCCTGAATATGTCATCCCGCGCATGCTACCAGACCAACAGTGTAAAAGAAGCCAACCCAAACGCCATTCACGCCAATGGCTCACCGGCCTGAGCGTTGTCATACATCAAGACGCGTTGGCGTACTGTCCCAATGGCGACCTCACCGGTCTCGACAAAGCCTTGGGTGTGATAAAACGCCACGTGTTCGTCATTGCCCGTGTCGACGACGATGCCTTGGGCATCTCCATCATTTCTGCACCAGTGTTGTACCGCATGTAACAACTGGGTCGGATACACCTGGCCTTGTAGCACTGGCAACACACCCAGCAGCGGTAACACGTGCACCTGATCGGTAGGCCGGCACGTCGAGACGGCCGCCTGGTAAGCCATGAAGCGCCGGGTGGCACGCACCCCTGCGCCAACCATCATGCGCAAACGCCAGGCCCAACTGTCTGCCACACCCAGACGCCGCAGGGGCGGGACGATCAGCGCGACGCCGATCAGACGATCGTCGAGTAGCAGGCCGACGGCGGGCAGCTGCAGGTAAAAATGCTGGCGGACCCACTCGCGCAGCAGTGTGCGCAGGCGCCGCTCATAACCGGGGCGATGCGCTTCGAGCAGATAAGCGAAGGTTGGGTCGTCCCGGTAGACGGTGTACAGCAGTGCCCGGGTTTCGCGGCGGTAACCGGAATCGAGCAGGCAAACGCGGGCCTCGGCGGCAGGGGCTTGATACATGGAGGGGAACCTTCTGGGCTGGCTGATAGGCCTTGGAGGCACAATGCCGCCCATCGTTCACCTTGGCGCTGCACCAGTGGCGCCTACGCGCCACCATGCTGGTGATCAACGCCGATGTCGGCTAGCATCGCGCCTTTTTACCGGGATCGTCTCTGCATGAAGATCGTCTGTTTCAACATCAACGGCCTGCGGGCGCGCCCACACCAGTTGGCCGCCCTGGTCGAAAAGCACCAGCCGGACATCATCGGCCTGCAGGAAACCAAGGTCAGCGACGATCAGTTTCCGCTAGCCGAGGTCCAGGCCCTGGGCTATCACGTGCATTACCACGGGCAAAAGGGCCACTACGGTGTCGCCCTGCTGTCGCGCCAGGCACCCTTGAGCCTTCACAAGGGGTTCGCAACGGACGAAGAAGACGCTCAGCGCCGTTTCATCTGGGGCACCTTCGCCGACCACCAAGGCAACCCCATTACCGTCATGAACGGCTATTTCCCGCAGGGCGAAAGCCGTGACCACCCCACCAAGTTTCCGGCCAAGCAGCGTTTCTACGCCGACCTGCAAGCACTGCTCGAAGGCCAGTTTCGCAATGACCAACCCGTGCTGGTGATGGGCGACATGAACATATCGCCAGAAGACTGCGACATCGGTATCGGCCCAGACAATGCCAAGCGCTGGCTCAGGACCGGCAAATGCAGCTTCCTGCCAGAGGAGCGTGAGTGGATGGAGCGCTTGAAAGGCTGGGGCCTGGTAGACAGCTTCCGGCATCTGCACCCGGGTGTCGACGACCGCTTCAGCTGGTTCGACTACCGCAGCCGTGGCTTCGAAGACGCGCCCAAGCGCGGCCTGCGCATCGACCTGATCATGGCCTCGGCAAGCCTGGTCCCGAGGATCAAGGCTGCGGGAGTGGATTACGAACTGCGCGCGATGGAGAAACCGTCGGACCATGCGCCCATCTGGCTAGAGCTCAGCTAAGCCAGCCTGGGCGCGCACGGGGTCTCGTCCGGCTCACAACGTCGTGCGCAAGGCCTCCCCGATGCCGACACCCCGGCCATCATCGGCGGCGCTGACCAGGGCGAAATTGTACGCACCATGGGACCAGTACCGGGCCTGAAGCTGACCATCGATGCGCTGCCCTTGCGGCATGCGCCGGAAGTGCTTGCCGGGTGAGCGCAGGAACAGGCTGATCCTGCGCCCCACCCCATCTTCGAACACCACCAGCGCCGCCGGCCCTTGCTCGTTACTGAGCAGTCGGGCGCCCACGGGGGTGAACCCGTAGCCTGCCAGGTCAGGCAGTTGCCCCACCTGATCAAAGTGCGCTTGCAGCCAAGTGCGCAATTGATCGGAATCACGCGCCTGGATGTCCAGCGCCTGGCTGTCGGCGAACAAGCGGTGAGCCTGCACGGCATCAGCCATGGGTTTTACGTCAGCAAGGCTGGCATCGCGCGCCTGCCACCCACCGAGCCCGCCTACGCCCAAGGCCACTACGATCGCGGCAGCACTTGCCCAGCGACGCTGCAGGCGGTGTCGCGCCTGTCGCCGCAGCTGATCCCGATCAACCAGCGTGCTCGCCCGCGGCTGCGCAAGGCCCGCCAGGCCCGTACGCAATTGGCGCGCATCGGCGAGCCAGCCTTCAACGCGTTGCGCAGCCTGGGGATGGCTGGCCAGCCAGGCCTGGACTTCGGCGCGGCGCACCGGGTCCAGGCGGTCATCGACGTAGGCATGAAGCTCTTCTTCACTAGGCATAAGACGTGTCATTTCAATCTCCGCAAGGCCGGTGGTCGAGGGCTGTCCTCGGTCAATGCGCGCAGGGCATCGCGCGCGCGCGACAGGCGTGACATGACAGTACCGATGGGAATGCCCAACGTCTGGGCAGCCTCCTTGTAACTCAGACCTTCAACGCTCACCAGCAACAGCAAGGCACGTTGCTCGGTCTTGAGTCGGCCGAATGCCTGCAAATCCGCCTGGGCCAGCACGATGTCCTCAAGATTGTCGCCAGCCACTTCTTCGGCCGCGCTGCTGCTGGCGAACCAGGAGAGCCAGCGGGCGTGCAGGCGTTCTCGCCGTTTGCCATCCAGAAACAGGCGATAAAGGATGGTGAACAGCCAGGCGCGCAGGGCATCGGGATCCTGATGCTGCTGACGCCGGCTCAAGGCACGCTCGACCGTGGCCTGCACAAGGTCATCGGCACTCCCCGCCTCGCGAGTCAGCCAGATGGCGAAGCGGCGCAGTCGGGCCAGCAGCGCTCGCCATTGTTGGTCGTCCAAGTCCTGCATGGAAAGTATCCGGGCAATGATGGGGCAGTGTAGGGAACAGACGCGCTGGAGAAAAAGTTATTCCCACCCGAGGAATAACTTTTTCAGTGCAGCGTCGTACTGGCACCTTTCGTGAAATCAACGGGACTGACCATGAACCAACCTTTGCAGGGCCAGGCCAAGGCCTGGCGTCTTGCGGCAATCGGCGCGTTAATGCTGGCTGCCGGTGCGGGCTTTGCCTACAGCGCCGGCTGGCTTGGCACCTCCGCGCTCACACCACAGCGCATCATCGATACGTTCGAGGCCCAGGCTGGGCATTACCCGGGTTATCGCAAGAACCACTCCAAAGGCCTGTGCGTGAGCGGCTATTTCCAGGCCAGCGGGCAAGCGGCAAGCTTGTCGACGGCACGGGCGTTCACCCAGGCGCGCGTGCCGGTGATAGGCCGCCTGGCCATTGGCGGTGCCAACCCGTTCGCGCCTGACACCGGCATCCCCGTGCGCAGCCTGGCAATCGAGCTCTCCACCGATGACGGGCAAGTCTGGAGGACCGGCATGAACAATCCGCCCGTACTGGCAGTGAGTACGGCCGAGGCGTTCTACGAGCAGGTGCTGGCCAACACCCCGGACCCGGCGACGCGCAAGCCGGACCCTGCCAAGGTACAGGCCTTCTTTGCAACCCACCCCGAAAGCGCCGCGTTTCGGCAATGGGCCGCCAGCTACAAGCCCAGCGACAGTTTCGCCAACACCCAGTACCACAGCATCAATGCATTCAAGTTGATCGATGCCGACGGCAATGCCCACCCGGTGCGCTGGCAGCTTGAACCGCTCACGCCCTACACCGCGTTGCCGGCGCAGGTAGACGACCCCCTGTTTCTGCAACATGACCTGCAGCGACGGCTGGCGCAGGGGCCCTTGCGCTGGACCCTGCGTTTGGTACTTGCCGAGCCGGATGACGCCATCGACGACCCCGCCAAACCCTGGCCTGCGAACCGGCGCAGCGTCAACGCAGGCACGTTGGTGCTTGAACAGGTCGACGCACCGGAACAGGGTGCCTGCCGCGACCTCAACTTCGATCCCTTGATCCTGCCCCGCGGCATCGAACCTACCGCCGACCCTATACTCGCGGCCCGTTCAGCGGCCTATTCCGAATCGTTCAACCGTCGTAGCCGCGAGTCCTTGAGCACTGGAGCCCGACCATGAAACCCACCGTCTTTCATCCCGTCGCCCGCGTGCTGCACTGGTCGATGGCGATTCTGATCCTGGCCATGCTCTTCATCGGGGTAAGCATGGTCACGGACCTGTCGGTCCGTCATCCAGTGCTGGTCAGTTTGCACAAGGGCACAGGGCTGGCGCTGCTGGTACTGGTGATAGCGCGCATCATCGTGCGTCTGAGTATTCCCCATCCGCCCCTGCCCCAGGACCTGCCAGCTGTCCAGCGCCTGGCTGCGGGCGCTTCGCATCTGCTTCTGTACGGCCTCATGCTTGCCATGCCCTTGCTGGGGTGGGCCATGCTCTCGGCCGGCGGGTACCCTCGCCCGCTCGACCTGCCGGCGATCGCGCCTCATGACGTGCAGCTGTATGCCGTGCTGCGCCAGGCGCATGGCTGGGCGGGTTACCTGTTGTTTGCCACGGTACTGGTACACGTGGGCGCTGCGCTGATGCACGCCTGGGTTCGCCGTGACGGGGTGCTGCGCAGCATGTGGCCAGGCCCGAGAGCGGAATAAGGGCGCCGTATCTCGCCTGGCGATGACCCATCCGGCATCGCCAACGGCCTGCACTGGCAAACCGCAGCGCGCAAGGCTTGAGAGTATGTTTTAATGCGCCTCGCTCATTATTCTTGACACCTCTTATCACAAGGCGGCTATGGACACGGGGACGCGACTCAAACTAGTGCGTGAACGCAACAACCTCTCGCAGCGAGAGCTGGCGCGCCGCAGCGGGCTCACCAACTCGACCATTTCGCAGATCGAGCAGAATCGCGTCAGTCCTTCAGTCAGCTCCTTGAAAAAGCTGCTGGAGGGCATTCCGATGAGCCTGGCAGAGTTTTTCAGCTTCGATGAACCCGTGCGTGAGGAGCGATTTGTGTTCCGGGCAGGCGAGCAGCCCGACTTGGGTCGCAACGGGTTGCGCATGCTGCTGGTGGGTGCCAGCGTCGAGGGCCGGCAAATGCGTATGCTGCGCGAGCTTTATGCCCCAGGAGCCGACTCGGGCGAGCCCATCGTGCACGCCGAGGGTGAAGAGTGCGGGCTCGTCACCCGAGGCACCGTCGAGCTGTGGGTCGATGGCCAAGTCAGCGTGCTCAATGCCGGTGACGGCTACTACATCCCAACCACGCTGCCCCACAGTTTCAAGAATATTGGCCAGGACGAAGCGGAGATCATCAGCGCCAATACCCCCGCGAACTTCTGATTCAGGCGCCGTGATGGTTGCAGCCCAGGTCGGCTGCAACCATCACCGGTTCATCGGACCGTTGGCACCTCGATATCATCCTGCTCGCGGCTCGCGTAATGTTGCGCCAGCACGGCGCAGACCATCAGCTGGATCTGGTGGAACAGCATCAGTGGCAGGATCATTGCGCCAATGCCGCTCCCGACGAACAACACCTGCGCCATCGGCACCCCGGTTGCCAGGCTCTTCTTCGAGCCTGCGAACAGGATGGTGATTCGGTCTTCCAGGTTGAAGCCAAACACTTTGCCCAGCAAGCTCGTCCCCACCAACACCACGGTCAGCAGGATGCCGCAGACGGCGAACAGGCCTGCCAGGTGCTGCGGCGAAACGGTGTGCCATAAGCCTGTGACCACCGCTTCGCTGAAGGCGGTGTAGACCACCAGCAGAATCGAGCCCTGGTCGACGATCTTCAGCCAGCGCGCATTGCGCTTGACCCAGGCACCAATCCAGCGGCGGGCGAGCTGCCCGGCCACGAACGGCACCAGCAACTGCAAGGTGATCTTGAGCACTGCGTCCAGACCTGAGCCGGTGTCTCCGCTGGCGCCCAGCAACAACATCACCAGCACTGGGGTCAGGAATATGCCCAGCAGGCTGGAGGCGGCTGCGCTGCAGATGGCCGCCGGCACGTTACCCCGCGCCAGCGAGGTGAACGCAATGGCCGACTGGACGGTGGCAGGCAACGCGCAGAGGTACAGCACCCCCAAGTAAAGCTCATCTCCCACCAGTGGCAGGAACAGCGGCTTGAACGCCATGCCCAGCAGTGGAAACAGCACAAACGTGCAGGAAAACACCAGCAGATGGAGGCGCCAATGCCCCGCCCCAGCGATGATTGCCTCCCGCGAGAGCTTGGCCCCATGCAGGAAGAACAACAAACCGATCGCCAGGTTGGTGAGCCAGCCGAAATACACAGCCCCCTGACCTGAGCAAGGCAGCACGGTGGCAATCGCCACCACGGCCAGCAACGCCAGGGTGAAGTTGTCGAACAGCATGCGCAGATACTTCATCACAGTTCCGTTCCGTCTTGTCTTTGGGCAAGCACGGAGGATAAGGTTTTGCGTCCCCAGGCGCTAACGCCGGAACCCCTGCCGGTATCGCGCAACGGACACTCAGCCAAGGAACTTCAATGATCTGCTCCCGCTCCGTCTATATTGCGGTCGCCCTCATGCTCGGCGCACCCTGGTCATCCGCCTACGCCAATGATCCGCTGCGAATTAAAGTCGACACCGTCATCGGCCCCCTGATGCAGGCCGAGGGCATCAGCGGCATGGCCGTCGCGCTGTATGCCCATGGCCACGCTCATTACTTCAGCTACGGCGTCGCCAGCCGCGACAGCGGCGTGCCCGTTAGCCGCGACACCCTGTTCGAAATCGGCTCGCTGAGCAAGACATTCACCGCCACGTTGGTAGCCGTGGCCAATGCCGAAGGCCAGCTCGCCCTCGACGCCCCTGCCAAACGCTATCACCCGGCCCTGGGGGGTACTCCCATGGGGGACGCCACCGTGCAGGACCTGGGCACCTACAGCGCTGACTGCTTGCCCTTGCAGTTCCCCGACACCGTGAACTCCCCCCAGCAAATCGTGACGTTCTTGCGGCAATGGCAGCCCAAAGGCACGCCGGGTGCCCAACGGTGTTACTCCAACCCGAGCCTGGGCCTGTTCGGCGACCTGGCCGCCCGTGCCCAGCATCAACCGTTTGCCACCTTGCTTGAGCAAAACGTGCTCAAGCCCATGGGCCTGCACAGTACCTACCTGGATGTGCCCAGCGATGCACGTAGCCTGTATGCCCAAGGCTACGATGCCAGCGACAAGCCTGTGCGCGTGAACCCTGGCCCTTACGCGCAACAAGCCTACGGCATCAAGACCAGTGCCAGCGACCTGCTGCGCTACGTGCGCTTGAACATGCAGCCCGACGATCTGCCCGCGCCCTTGGCCCGCGCCGTCCTCATCACCCGCAATGGCTACGCCCAGATCGGTGAGATGACACAAGGCCTGGGCTGGGAGCGTTATGCGTACCCCGTCACATTGCGCACCCTCCTCACCGGCAATGGTCCGCAGATGATACGAGGCCCCCAGCCGGCACAACGGCTGCAGCCGCCAGCCGCTCCGTTGGCGGCAGCATGGTACAACAAGACCGGCTCCACCAACGGTTTCGGTTCATATGCAGCGTTCGTCCCATCAGAAGGGTTGGCCATCGTGCTTCTGGCCAACCGCAACTACCCCAACGAAGCCCGGGTCCGCGCGGCATTCGAGATTCTTTCAGGGCTCTGAAACCAAGGATTGTCGGACAACTCTACGAAAATGTAGTGAGCAAAAATAATCACTACAAAACGGTTGACGCCGTTCATCGCGCTTGTGCATGATGAGGCCGTCTCCCTGATCGGGAGCCGTGGCAAGGGTGTTCCAGGCCGCCTGCGCGGTAACGCAGGCGGCCCGTGGAGAGGGAACTGTCCAAAAGGCAGCGTGAGAAAGCCCCTGTTGCAAAGCTGCAGTAGCAGCCTTGGAAACGCGCTACATCGCGATAGCGCCAACTGTGAAAATCACCTGAAACTGGGTAATGGGGGCTTTATGATGAACTTGAACGACAATCCGACCATCGATCAATTGGCCAAGCTGTTCGCCACGCGCAAGGACAGCCTTGATGACCATCTGCTGTGGGTGAGCCAAAGCGGCGAAGTGCGCCTGGACCGCTTGCCACCCAACACGATCGAAGATGAATTCCAGGAGCACCTGCCAAGCATGCGTGCGCGCTTCAAGGCCTACCGCCGAGGCCAGGGCTATGTAGGCAAGAAGGCGGCTGCCGATACCGAGTTCGTCGGCCGTGTCTTGCAAACCCTGCAACAGCAATGGCCAGAGGCGCGTACGCAACATGCCGTGAAGGTGATCGAAGCGCAGTACTGACCCTCACGCGGTCTCAAGCCCGGCCACCGCGCCGGGCTTTTTCATGCGCGCCTTTTTGCCTTATGGGGTAACGGCGTGGCGCCCGTGGCCAATGCCCGAGCGCGCTCCACACCCCACACCAGCGCGCGGGTCATGGTTTCGCCGCAGCGGGCGGGATAATACTCCTCCACCAGAGCCTGCCCGTCGCGAGCGTAAAGGCCAAGAAACAGTTGAGTTGCGCCTTGCCTGGACAGGCGCACCTGCACATCGAGGGTCGTGCCGTCGCTGAGCGCCTCGTCGTGGCAGCGGCTGTGCAGTTGTGCATCGGCCCACTGCCAATAGATTTCGTCCCTGACTCGCATCGTTTGCGGTCCTCCCTACCAAAACGTAGCCAGGGAAGCATATCCGTGCCTGCTGGGCGACTGTAACCGACCAACAACATGAGCCTGGTCAATCAAAACTCGAAAAAAACGGGTAGCGCCCGCAGTTACTCAGGCCCTCGCGGCCCTGAGCCGCTGGCCGAGTCGGGCACCAAACACGTTCACCAGCAAACCACACATGACCAGCAAGGCACCCCAACCCTGGGTTTCGGTCAGGCGCTCACCCAGCAGCAGTGCCGACGAACTCAGGCCTACCACAGGCACCAATAGCGAAAAAGGCGCGACCTTGCCAGCCGGATGGCGCGACAACAGCGTGCTCCAGAGGCTGTAGCCCAGGATGGTGGCGACGAATGCCAGGTATGCCAGCGCGGCAATCGAGTGCCAGCCGATGTGCGTGAGCGCCTGGCTGATGCGTTCAGGCCCCTCCAGCCAGCCAGAGAGCAGCAGAAAGGGCAGCGGAGGGATCAAGCCGCCCCAGATGACCAATGCCACCAGGTCAATCGATCCGAAGCGGCGGGTAATGATGTTGCCCAAGCCCCACATCGCCCCGCCACACAAGGTCAATATCAGCGCGAGCGTGGGAACATGGCTGCCGTCTTCACTGCCGATCAGCGCCAGTCCACCAGCGGCCACCAGCAGCCCGAGCACACTGGCCACGCGCAAGCGCTCGCCCAGAAACAGCGCGGCGAAGCCCAGGGTGAAGAAGGCCTGGGACTGCAGGACCAATGAAGCCAGCCCCGGTGGCATGCCGCTGGCCATGGCCTGGAACAGAAATGCGAACTGCCCCAGGGAGATGGTCGCACCGTACGCGATCAGCCAACGCCAAGGCAGGTTTGGCCGCTTGATGAAGAACACTGCAGGGAATGCCACAAGGAGAAAACGCAGCGCCCCCAGCAACATGGGCGGCAACCCATCGAGCCCGACCTTGATCACCACGAAGTTGACGCCCCAGGCGATGATTACCACCAGAGCGATGAGCAGGTCCTTGAGCGGCATTGCGGCTTCCTTCTTCAGCGCTTATACATATTTCGTTACAGCATAAGGCTATTCCTCGATGACCCACCATTACAGTTGAGCCCCAGCGTTGCGTAACAGTAGGCTGTGTCGCCGTTAGCGGAATGCTGTGGCCGCGCATGAAAAAGGGCCGCCTAGGCGACCCTCAACTTGCGCTAAGGTGAACCCCCGCCGTCACGCAACGGCGAACAGATCGTTCTCGATGTGCGCCTGTGCAGCGGTTATCGCTTGGGTACGCTGCTCCGGACCATAAGCCAGGCCGTGAGCCCGAACCACGTGCAGGTCGGTAATGCCGATGAAGCCCAGGAACACCTTGAGGAAGTCTTCATGGCCTACCCCGGTAGGTTGATCGGCGTGCACACCACCTGCCGTGGAAACCAGCACCACTTTCTTGTCACCGCACAAGCCTTCCGGGCCAGCTTCGGTGTAACGGAAGGTCTTGCCGGCGACGGCGATGCGGTCGATCCACGCCTTGAGTTGGGTCGGCACGCTAAAGTTGTACATCGGTGCGCCAATGACCACCGCATCGGCGGCCAGGAACTCTTCGAGGGTCTCGGCACTGAGCTTGGCCTCGAAGGCCTGGGCTGCATCGCGCAGCTCTTCACCCGTGCCGGCAGCCATCAGGGTAGCGGCCGAGAAATGAGCGATGGCATCGGCTGCCAGGTCGCGATAGACCACTTCGACGTTTGGCTCAGCGGCCTGCCAAGCGGCTACGACCTCACGGCTCAGTTGGCGCGAGGCCGAGTTGTCACCCAGGATGCTCGAATCGATGTGCAGCAGTTTCATGAGGTGCTCCTGCGAAAAGGGGTTGAAGCGGGAGATGTTTGATGGGAACGATGTTACCTAAGCGAGTAATGGATGATAAGTGCCCCCAATCGCGTTAGTTTGTCCTATCCCTGGAACAATGAGCATTGCCCATGCAGGATTTGAACGATCTGTTCTACTTTGCCCGCGTCGTCGAAGCAGGCGGCTTCGCCGCCGCCGGACGCCAACTGGGCATTCCGAAATCAAGGTTGTCCCGTCGAATCGCCGAACTGGAAGAACGCTTAGGGATGCGCCTGCTACAGCGCACTACACGCCAGGTGAAACTGACCGCCGTGGGCGAGCGCTACCTGCATCACTGCCAGGCCATGCTTCTCGAAGCCGAGGCTGCCGAGGAAGCGGTAGCCAGCATGAGCAGTGAACCGCGCGGCAGGCTACGCGTATCCTGCCCGGTGGCCTTGGGTCATGCGTTCTTGCCGGACGTGGTGACCCAGTTTTTGCGGCAATATCCGCTCGTACAACTGGACCTGGTCTTGCTCAACCGTCGGGTGGACCTGATCTCCGAAGGTATAGATGTAGCGCTACGTGTGCGTGACCTGGGCGATGAGGACCCTACGCTGGTGACCCGGCGACTTTGTCAGGCACAGATGCAACTGGTTGCCGCGCCTGGTTTTGCCCCACAGGTACG
Organism: Pseudomonas sp. URMO17WK12:I9; assembly: GCF_900230165.1. Classification (NCBI taxonomy): domain Bacteria; kingdom Pseudomonadati; phylum Pseudomonadota; class Gammaproteobacteria; order Pseudomonadales; family Pseudomonadaceae; genus Pseudomonas; species Pseudomonas sp. URMO17WK12:I9. Next base: position 220,927 of record NZ_OCMQ01000003.1, read on the forward strand.
CGAGCCTGAGCAGCTAGCCGACCTGCCGGTGCTCGGCGCACCCGAAGCCGACCGCCTGGTACACCTGAGGCTGCAAGGGCCTGGGGGCCAGCTGCGCGCCTTGGCGCTCGAACCCAGGCTGTCAGTGGACGATTTCGTGGTACGTAATGCAGCTGTACGCGCGGGCCTGGGCTTCACCGCCCTGCCCAGCCTGTTTTGTGAAGAGCAGCTGCAGCGTGGAGAACTTGTCAGGCTGCTCCCGGACTGGTCCTTGCCAGGCGGCTACCTGCAAGCGGTATACCCTCACAGACGCGGTGTCACGCCTGCGGTGCGCGTATGGATCGATCATTTGGCCGCCTCATTCGAAACGTGCGGGGAACGCTATGTCTGACAGGTCACTGAGCAAATACAGGAGTGGCCGGGAAATGTATTAAGCGCGCTCGCTCCCGTGTGTGATAAAGCGGTTTCACGCCAATGCCGCAGCTCGCCCCTGGAAGAACAGCCAATACGCCCAGGCGGCCTGGTGCACGACCACGATGGCCCAGAAGGTAACCTGGTAAGGCACCTTGCGTGTCTTGTGCCTGAACAACTGCTGCGCCAGCAGAGCGCCAGGCCAGCCACCGAACAGTTCTGTACCGTGCAACAGCTTCTCCGGGATGCGCCGCGCCTGGGTGCGGGCCTGGGCCTTGTCGTGCCAGTAGAGCAACACGCTGACCAGGCTCACCACCGGGTACACCACCAGCGGCCACCACGCCTGCGCGTCGTAGGCCAGGCACGCTACACCCAACACCGGCAGCACACACAGCAGCCCCAGCAGCCCCCCCTTGAACCGGGCGTTGCGTATCTGCGCGGGGCGCTGGCGATCTGGCTGCTCAACCATGGGCAACGGTCCAGTCGACCCAGCCGAACAGCCAGCTGGCCAGAATCAGCATGCCGAAGACGATCCGATACCAGGCAAAGGCTGCATAACTGTGGTTGGCGATGAACTTCAACAGGCCGCGTACGGCGATCATCGCGAAGATGAACGAGGTCACGAAGCCCAGCGCAAAGACCGGTAGATCATCGGGCTGGAACAGATGACGGTACTTGTAGCCCGAGTACACGGCAGCCCCCACCATCGTCGGCATCGCCAGAAAGAAGGAAAACTCCGTCGCAGCAGTACGCGACAGGCCAAACAGCAGGCCACCGATGATGGTCGAGCCGGAGCGCGAAGTACCAGGAATCATGGCCAGGCACTGCACAAAACCGATTTTCAGCGCATGGCTCCAGCGCATCTCATCGACATGCGTCACCTCAACCGCGTGTTGCCGTCGCTCGGCCCAGAGCATGATCACCCCACCCAGCACCAGCGCAGCCGCCACGGTGACCGCGTTGAACAGGTACTCATGAATCAGGTCGGCGAACAATACACCCAATACCAGCGCTGGCAGAAAGGCCAATAGCAGGTTACCGGTGAAGCGCTGCGCCCTGCGCTGATTGGGCAACCCGCGGACCACGTCGATTATCTTGCCGCGAAACTCCCACATCACGGCCAGGATGGCGGCCAGCTGAATGATGATGTTGAAGGCCATCGCCCGCTCACCTGTGAACCCGATGAGGTCGGCGACGATGATCTGGTGGCCGGTACTGGAAATCGGCAGGAACTCCGTCAGCCCTTCCACCACGCCCAGTATGATTGCCTGAAAGGCCGTCCAAAAATCCATCATCCCCCCGATGGAGCCTGCTCGTGGCAAGCTCCTTGTTCTTGATTTGCCTGAATATTGCCGCACGCGGCCCGGCTGTTTTACAGCGTCTGTTGGTCGCAAAGCCAGTGGAAAAGTTCACGGTTACTAAAGGTTTCATGTTGCGCCGCCGAAATGCTGGCAGAACCCCTTTGCACTGTCATGACGTTGCAGGCAACAAACTCCACGACACATGGCACTTAGCCATTGGTCGAGTGGGTCCATGGCCACAGGCGTGCTTGGATGCAGGTGAAAACAAGAACAAATGGAGCATGTGCAATGAAGACGCTTAGATCGATGTCGATCAGCAGCCGCTTGTGGCTGATCCTGGTAGTGGCGATAGCCATGCTGTTGGCGCTTGGTCTGCTGATGCTGCGCCAGATCCACGGCGACTTGTACCAGGCCAAGGCTGAGAAAACCCGGCATGTGGTGGAAACGGCCACAGGTGTATTGGTGCATTTCCAACAGCTGGAGGCCGCCGGCACGTTGAGCCGCGACGCGGCCCAGCAACAAGCCCTGCAGGTGGTGAGGGCGCTGCGCTATGACCATGACGACTACTTCTGGATCAACGACCTGACCCCGCGCATGATCATGCATCCGGCCAATCCCAAGCTCGATGGCCAGGACCTGTCGGGCATCCGCGATCCGGATGGTTTTGCGATATTCAACGAAATGGCCGCGCTGGGGCGCCAGCAGGGGGCAGGGCCTGTGAATTACCGCTGGCCCAAGCCCGGGGCTAGCGAACCTGTTGCCAAGACGTCCTTCATCCAGCTGTTCAAGCCCTGGGGCTGGATCATCGGCTCTGGCGTCTACGTGGACGACGTACAGGCCGAGTTCGCTCGACAGCTGCGTGACGCTTCGCTGCTGGGCGTGGTGATCGCGCTGCTGATGGGCCTGATGGTCTGGGTCATCGCACGCAGCATTGCCCGCCCGCTGCAGGAAGCCGTGCAGGCCATGGGCAATATCGCCAGCGGCGAAAGCGACCTGACCCGGCGGCTGGATACCCACGGGCGTGATGAACTCAGCCAGCTGGGCGAGCACTTCAACCGCTTCAACGGCAAGCTGCAAGGGGTGATCGGACAACTGCAAGGGGCGGCGCATGCGCTGGCCAGATCGGCCGACCATGTAGGCGACAACGCCGGTGCGGCGCAACAGCAAAGCGCGCAGCAATCACTGCAGATGGACCAGGTGGCAACGGCCGTGAACGAGGTGACCTACGCCGTGCAGGATGTTGCCAAGACCGCCGAGCAGGCCGCCGGGGAGATGCACACCGCTCAGCAACAGGTCGCGCAGGGGCAGCAGGCGATCCATGGCAGCCTGGCTCAGATCGACCGGTTGTCCATGACCATCGAACAGGCAGTGCAGGTGATCCGCGATCTGGCCGGGCACAGTACCCGCATTGGCGGCGTACTGGACGTGATCCGCTCGATTGCAGAACAGACCAACCTGCTGGCCCTCAATGCGGCGATCGAAGCGGCTCGCGCAGGCGAGCAAGGCCGGGGTTTTGCCGTGGTAGCCGATGAAGTGCGCCTGCTGGCGCAGCGCACGGCCCAGTCCACCGCCGAGATCCACACCATGATCGAACACTTGCAGAGCCAGTCCGATGCCGCCGTCAAGGCGATCGACACCAGCAGCGAGGCCTCACGACAAACTGTCACGCAAGCCCGTGAAGCAGGCGCCAGCCTCGATGCGATCAACCAGGCCCTGCACACCCTGACAGCGTTGAATGCTTCCATTGCCAGCGCCACCCTGCAGCAATCCCACGTAGTGGAAGACATCAACCGCAACGTGCTGGACACGGCAGGCCTTTCCCAGCAGGCGGCCGATGCGGCGCGTCAGTCCAGTGAAGCCGGCGTGGCGCTGGGCCGGCTCAGCCAGGACCTGGAACAACTGCTGCGCCAGTTCAAGGTCTGAAGCCGACAGCGGCTCAGGGCTGCAAGACGGCCCTGATGCCGGCAACGCCCTACACCTTCCTTGAGCTAACCGCTACAATCGCGCCCCCCGCTCAATTCTCCAAGGATCGCCGATGTCCGGCCTTGAACTCATCGCCGCCGTCCTCGGCGTCATCGCTGTGTGGCTCACGGTCAAGCAGAACGCCTGGTGCTGGCCCATTGGCCTGATCATGGTGCTGATCTATGCCTGGCTCTTTTACGAGGTCAAGCTCTATTCGGGCATGCTGCTTCAAGTTGCCTATGCGCTGTTGCAAGTGTATGGCTGGTGGCAGTGGAAGCGCCCTGAACGCCAAGATGCGGCACGCCAGGTATCGAGCTTGCGACCCGGCGCGCTGCTCACCCACCTGTGCCTGGGCGTGCTGCTCAGCGCAGCATTAGGTGCTGCCATGGCCACCTGGACCGATGCCGCCCTGCCCTGGCTGGACGCCAGCCTGACCGGCTTCAGCCTGGTGGCGCAGTGGTGGATGGCGCAAAAGCGCTTGCAATGCTGGCCCCTGTGGGCCGTGGTGGACATCATCTATGTCGGGCAGTACCTGCACCAGCACTTGTACTTCACCGCAGCGCTGTTTGCGGTGCTTACCCTCATCGCCCTGCGCGGATGGCTGGAGTGGTACCGGGACCCAGCGTTGGTGAAGGCATGAGCGCTGTGACGAGCACTCAGGTGGTGGTGCTGTGCGGCCCCGAATCCAGTGGCAAGAGCTGGTTGAGCGGCCAGATCCAGGCGCGTTTCGGTGGGCTGGTAGTGGGTGAGTACGTGCGTCACTTCATCGACCAGCACTGCCGCGACACGTGCTACGCCGACATCCCCAGCATCGCCCGTGGGCAATTGGCCTGGGAAGACGCTGCACGCGCAAGCTCGCCGTCGCTGCTGATTCTGGATACTCATCTGCTCAGCAATATGCTCTGGAGTCAGACCTTGTTCGGCGATTGCCCACCTTGGCTGGAGCAGGCTCTGCTCGATCGTCACTACGACCTGCACTTGCTGCTTAGCCCTGAGGGCGTGCCCTGGGTTGCCGATGGTCAGCGCACCCAGCCGGATGTGCGAGAGCGCCAGCAGTTTTTCGGGGCGAGCCTGCACTGGTTGCAAGACCACGATCAGCCTTACCGCATCATCGAAGGCGACTGGGCAACACGGCAGGCCCTGGCGCTGGAGCTGGTCGCTTCAATGCTGCGTCGCTCGGCCCCGGTGTAAAGCCCCTGACACACCCCCGCCGCAGCCAACCCTGCAAGCATGCGGCTTACGCCGTGAAGTGCGGTAAGTGTCACGCCACCGAAACACTGCCTGCCACTGTGATCAAACCCTCTCCCAGAGGTGACCGCTCGGTCACCGGTATCTGCTCGTTGTATCAGCCCTGACACAACGCAGGCCTGCACGACGGCCTTTATCACGCTAACCCCCTGAAATACCGCGACTTCTCAAAAGCGGCACGGCTCCTGCTCTTGCTAGCGCAACGCTGAACAAGGCCAGCGGCTGAAGAAGGAACCGCCGTCGTGAGGAACATCGACAAACGCCTGGGTTACCTGTTGCTGCTGGGGTGCGTGGTCAGCTCGCTCAGCGCAACCACCCAAGCCGACAATGGCACCATCGTCATTACCCGCGACGTGCAGACACGCAATGCCGTGATTCCCCCACTGCGCCCGGACCCCACACCTACCACCGTCAATGCCAACCCGGTCAATCATGTGCTGCGCCAGACCAACGAGTTGAGTGACGGCGACTTCGCCAGCATCAGCAGCGGCTCAGGCATCAACGCCATGATCACCCAGCAGACCGACCACCTGGGCGGCAACCTCGGCCACCAGACCCAATTGCCCAACCTGGCAGGCGGACGTGGATCAGGCTCGGGCAACGGGATCTCCAACATGGTCAATTCGAGCGTGCAGAAAGGCCTCGCGCCCCTGCAGATCCTGACGGGGGGCAAATGACATGAAGCCTGCCCTGCTCGTAATCACCCTGCTGTGCAGCGCGTCCGCCATCGCCCAGCCACCGGCTGCCGTCAGCAACAACGCCACCATCGACGACGCCGGCCGTGCCTATCAGGGCAACATGACGGTCAACCAGGCTGCCGGAGACCTGCAGCAGCAGGCCAACGCCCGGGCGTTCGCCCTGGGCCACGGCGCCAGTGCCACGACACAGATCCGGCAGCGGCTCAATACACCTCCGGACGCTGCCATGGATACCCAGGCCAATATTGGCGGCGCCGCGTTCAGCCACGGCAATGGCGCGCTTGGTGTCAACCAGAGCGCCGGTGCAGGCACCCAGCAGGCCAACGCCCTGCGCATCAGCGTGGGTATACAACCGCAAAGCATCGACGACAGCGTCCTCCTGCAACAGAACGTGACGCTGCTCAACACCTTTGACTCAGCTACTACCTCGACGGGTCATCGCCAGGTCACCACCAGTGACCAAGCGTTCACCGGTGGCCGTGGCGTGGTTCAGCTGAATCAGAGTGCCGGGGTGGGAAACCGCATGGCCAACACCTTGAGCATACGGGTCGCCGACTGACCGTTTGAGTCATGAACGACACTTAACCTTTAGAGTACGGAGAATCACCATGAAACCTTCGATGGCACTCAAGCCTCTGGTTTTCGCAATTGCTGCGGTCATGGCCGTTGCTGTACAAGCCGATCAGAACCGTCGCAGCTACAACGGCAACAGCACCACCTGGCTGCCCATCTCGGCCAAGGCCGATGCGCTGGACACCCAGCGTAGCACCGGCAACACCATCACCAACCAGGGCACCGTCAACGAAGCTGAAATGAGCAGCTCGGCAACCGGTGCCAGTGGCAACGTGGGTGTCAACGTGGCGTCTGGTAACGGCAACCAGCAGGGCAACGCGTCGGCCATCGCCAATGCCGCTGCCGACTCTACCCTGGACAACAGTTTCGTCTTCGGCACCGCCGAAGCCAACGCTGACGTCAGCCAGTACAGCAACAACAATCGTGTCGACAACTGGTCGACCCAGTCTTCGGCAGTGATGAGCGGCTCTGGCGAAGGCAGCTCGGGTAACGTGGGCATCAACATTGCCGGCGGCGACCTGAACCAGCAGAAAAACAGCATGGCCATCGCCAATACCAACGCCGGTATCGGCAATGCCACGGCTACGGCCAAGGCCGATCAGAACGGCCCAGGGCTTGTGGTCAACAACGGGGCCGACCGCACGTACCGCGTCGATACCCTGACCTTCACCACCTCGGCCACCGGTTCCAGCTCGCGTGAAGGTACGCTGAACTCTACCGATGACCGCAGTGCCTCGTCCAGCTTCAACCTGGCGGGTTCGCAAAGTGCCAGCTCCAGCGGCTCCAGCGGTTGGAATTCAAGTGGTTCGAGTGCCAATAACGCCAGCGGCTCCAACAGTGCCAGTGCCAGTGGTTCCAACAGCTGGGGCATGAACGGTTCGGCAAGCGGCAGCGCCAGCGCCTCGAGCAGCGCCAGCCTGAGTGCCAGCCTGGCAGCGGCTGCCGATGCCACGCGTACCCTGACCCTGACCAACGGCGATCGCGAGCGCACCCGCACCAGCAGCGTAGACGGTTCGCTCAATGCATCCCTGGATGCTTCGGTGAACACCTCGCAGCAAAGTGCATACGACTCTTCGTTCGAAAAAGCCTTCGACTCCAACTACGACAAGTCGCGCGAGTCGTCCTATAACCATTCGCGGGACTCGTCGTACACCAAGTCGCATGACTCTTCCTACGAGAACGCTTCGGCTTCGGCGTATGAAAAGTCTGGCGAAACCTCCAGTCAGTCCTCCAACGACGTCGCCAAGAGCTACAGCGAAAGCAGCGCTTACGACTTGAGCAATACCGTGTCCTTCCAAGTGCTGACCCCGACCGGCTGGGCCAACCCTGTGACCAACACTGCAACCCTTAGCGGTTCGGTCAATGGCGGCAGCGGCAACCTGGGCGTGAACGTGGCGGCCGGTGTGGGCAACCAGCAGAGCAACTCGCTGGCCATCTCCAACACCTCGTTCTGATGCCAGACCCCAAGGCCCCCTTTTTGGGGGCCTATCTCCAACGCACCCAAAGGCGTCGATCATGCGTGTATTCGCCCTGGCGTTCCTGCTGTGCCTGGCCAGCATGGGTCAAGCAGCCCAGATGCCGCTGTCGGTCCTGCCTGGCGGCGCGGTGGTGTTCAAGCCCATCCAGAGCATGCGCGAACGCAAGTTCGCCGACTTGGTGCAACAGAAGACCGATTTCAGCTGCGGCGCCGCCGCGCTGGCAACCATCCTGCGTCAGGCCTACTGGCTGGACGTGGACGAACACCAGATCATCGAGGGCATGCTCACCCATGCCGACCAGAACCTGGTCCGCACCCAGGGGTTTTCGATGCTCGACATGAAGCGCTATGTGGAAAGCCTGGGCATGCGCGCCCGGGGTTACCGAGTGGCGCCCGAGACACTGAACAGCGTTCGAATCCCAGTGGTGGTGCTGATGGACATCCGCGGCTACAAGCACTTTGTGGTCATGCAGAAGGTCGACCGGGGCTGGGTCTACATCGGCGATCCGGTGCTGGGGCACAAGCGTTACAGAACCGAGGACTTCCTAAAGGGCTGGAACGGCATCATCTTCGCGGTGATCGGCCAGGGCTACGACAAGCAAAACGCCCTGCTCGACCCTCCGCTGCCGCTGACGGCCAAAGGCCGCCTGGACGGCTTCACGCCGGTCAAGGATGCCGATCTGCTGGACTACGGCTTCATTCGAAGCGATTTCTTCTAACGCCTCTTCCAAGAACAAGGTGCACGATGCGCCGGGGAGCATTGCATGAAGACCCCTATCTGGTTGGTTCTGGCCTGCATGACGGCCAGCCTGCCTATCCACGCCGAAGTGCTGCACCCTATCGAGCTCAAGGACCAGGAACTGGCGAGCTTGCGCGGACGCTACGTGATGCCGGGTCGAATCGTGAGTTTCGGCATCGTCATGAGCAGCACCTGGCAGAACGCGCGCGGTGAAGTGATAGGCGCCAGCAGCACCTTGCAGGTGCAGCAGGCCACGATCAAGCCGCAATTCTACGTCTCGTTGATCGATGAGCGCGGCGCGCCGACGGCCCAGGGAAGTGCCCAGCCGGTTGCCCAGGGCAGCGGTACGGTGAGCGGCGGTGCCGGGCTTGGTACTACGCAGGGGGTGACCCAAGTGGTCCGCGCGGCCGGCGACGACAACAGTGCCTACAACAATGTGAACGTCAATGTGACCAAAGCCGACCAGGCTCCCACGGTGCAGCCCCATGGGCAGGTATTGGCCGCCGGACAGACGCTGATGGCCGAGAACGGCGCCGGCGCGCTGAGCGTGTCGTCCACAGGCGTAGGCGTGCAAATGAACATAGATGCCCACGGCAATCAGGGCAACAGCGTGCAGCGTCTGGCCCAAGGCGGGTTGATGCAGAACACCACCGTGCTCGGCAATGGCAACCTGGTGAACAACGTCACCTCTCTGAACGTGGTCATGCGCCAGAACCTGCCAACCGCCGCTTCGCTAAATGGCAGCCTGGACCAGCTCAAAGGGCTTCGCTCTGTCGGATACTGATCTACGCTCAGTCTCATCACAGCAGTCGGAAGGGACGGCATCTTCATGCAACGATCGTTAGCACTCAAAGCGGTTGTGTGTTTGACAACCTTGGCACCCGCCACATCGCTATACGCCGCTGTAGATCCGCAAGTCGAAGCACTCAAACAGGAACTGACCGAACTCAAGCGCCGCTACGAAGCCCAGCAGCAGGCGCTGATGGTGCTGGAGCAGCGGGTTCGCCAGGTCGAAGAAACCCCGGCAGCCCCCCCGCCCAAACGCCTGGTGCGATCGCCCAGCGAACGGGTCAAGGGGGGCCAGACCGTCGCTGCCGGGGCGCCTGGGACCACCGGCGCCTCGTATGGGCAGGCGCTGGCCGCAGACTCCGAGCCTGCGCAGAGCGTCTCCAACTTGTACGACGAGGCCAGCGGGTTCTTCGGGGGTGGCAAGTTCAGCCTCGAAACCGGCTTGACCTATACCCACTACGACACCCGCGCCCTGACCCTCAACGGCTTCCTGGCGCTGGATTCGATCTTCCTGGGCAATATCAACCTGGACCGTATCAAGGCCGATAACTGGACCCTGGACCTGACGGCACGCTACAACCTGGACCAGCGTTGGCAGTTTGACATCAACGTCCCGGTCATCTACCGCGAGTCCACCTATTCGTCTGGCGGCGCTGGAGGGGCCGGGCCGAGCACCTCGGACGCCACGGTCACGCGCGACCCGGAAATCGGCGATATCAACGTAGGTGTCGCCTACAAGTTCCTGGACGAATCCGAGACCTGGCCAGATGCCGTAGCCACCTTGCGGGTCAAGGCGCCGACCGGCAAGGACCCCTACGGGATCAAGCTGCGCGAAGTGGCGGGCAACGACAACCTTTCGGTGCCTGAGAGCCTGCCGACCGGCAACGGGGTCTGGTCCATCACGCCGGGTATCTCCCTGGTCAAGACGTTCGACCCGGCCGTGCTGTTCGGCAGCTTGTCCTACACGTACAACCTGGAAGACTCCTTCAGCGACATCAGCCCGCAGGTCAACAGCAAGGTACCCGGTGACGTGAAGCTGGGCGACTCGTGGCAAATCGGTGCGGGCATTGCCTTCGCGCTGAACGAGAAGATGAGCATGTCGTTCTCGGTCTCCGACCAGTTCGGACGCAAGAGCAAGATCAAGCCCGACGGTGGTGACTGGCAATCGGTCTCCAACAGCGACTACAACGCGGCCAACTTCAACGTCGGCATGACGTTTGCGGCGACCAACAACCTTACGATCGTGCCCAATCTGTCCATCGGGCTGACCGATGATGCGCCCGACTTCTCGTTCAGTCTGAAATTCCCCTACTACTTCTGATGATCGACGCACCGGGCCCGCTTACGCGGGCCTGGCTTTTGTGTGCCAGCGCTTTGCACGCCCGCTTTGCCCGCCCTTGGCCTGTTATCATCAGCCACAGATTGATGACGATTTAATGGCAAAGGAACGTTTTTGTGAAAAGCCTCTCAGACCCCTCACACAAGCGGCTCGCCGCCTTGGCCGTGTTGGTGCTGGTGCTACCCTTGGGCGCACGTGCCGCGTTGGGCTGGTCCAACCCGCTTGGCTATCTCTCCGACCTGGCCCTGGGCGGCGCGCTGTTACTGCTTTTGCATCGTCGGCCCTGGTGGCTGGCGCTGCCGGTGCTGCTGGCGTGGGCCCTGCTTTGGGTCGCCTCGGCCGAACTGGTGAGCGCGGTGGGACGGTTGCCCACCAGCGCAGACCTCGCCTACCTGGTCGACCCGCAGTTCATGGAAAACTCCACCGGGGGCGGCCTGGCCCACGGCTGGCTGGCTTGGTCCATGGGTGCCGGGCTGCTGGCCTGGTTGGCCTGGGCATGGAAGACCCGTCGCCAGCCTGGCCGGCCGTTACCACGCAAGGCGTGGGTAGCGGTACTGGCCTTGTTCGGCGTGCATTGGGCCAGTCAACACCTGGCACCCTCCGATGCCGAGCAATGGCGCCAATACAACCTGGGCCATCAGCTCGCCTCTGCGGCGGTGGGCGATGTGCAGCGCCAAGTGCAACGCTGGAGCGGCCAGGTGACGCCGTTCACCCCCCTGCCCAGCGCCGGCCTTACCCAATCAGACCTCAACGGCCAACGCTTGCTCGATGGCCCAGGCAGTGCGCGCAACCTGCTGGTCATCACGGTCGAGGGCATCCCCGGTGCCTACCTGCGTCCCAATCGCGAGGCGCTGCACAGCCGCTTCGACGAAGACTTGATGCCGCGCTTGAGCCAGTGGGCTACGCGGGGCATGAATACCCCGGACTATGTCCTACACAGCCACCAGACCATACGCGGGCTGTATGCAATGCTCTGCGGCGACTACGACAAACTGGCCAACGGCACGCCCAAAGGCGTGGAGTTGTTGACCCAGGCCGAGCGCAACCAGGCCTGCCTGCCGGCGCAGTTGCGCCAGGCTGGTTTTACCACCCATTACCTGCAAGGCGCTGGGCTGCGTTTCATGGCCAAGGACCGCATCATGCCCCACGTAGGTTTTGATTCGGTACATGGCGTGGAGTGGTTCGGCAACCGCAATTACCTGGACTTCCCATGGGGCAAGGATGACCGAGCCTTTTTCGAAGGCGCGCTGGATTACGTCGGGCAACTGCGCAAGCAAGACCAACCGTGGATGCTCACCCTGCTCACCGTCGGCACCCATCAGCCCTACTCCGCCCCTGCCGATTACCTGGCGCGCTTCGACACCCCCAAGCAGGCCGCCGTGGCCTATCTGGACGACGCCTTGGGCGCTTTCTTGGACAACCTGGAGCGCCAGGGCGTGCTCAAGGATACCTTGGTGGTGGTCACCTCGGATGAATCCCACGGCATCGATGGGGTGCGCTTGGCTTCTTCCTGGGGCTTCAACCTGACCCTCGCACCCGATCAGGCCCAGTTGCCTCACCTCAAGGGCGGTACCTACGGGCACGTCGACCTGGCCACTTCGCTGCTCGACTATTTCGCGCTGCCCATCCCGCTGGCCCTTGGCGGGCGGTCGATGTATCGAGACTACGACACCGGCCGCGAAATGATCTCGTTCACCAATGGCATGCTCCGCTACCACGACGGCAAGGGCGTGTTTACCGAGTGCGATTTCCAGCAGCGCTGTCGCCGTTACGCCAGTGAAGGGTTCATTGCCGATCGGGCCCGCTACCTGGACCAGGGCGACAATGCGCTGGGGCAGCAAATAGGTGCATTGGCCGGCGTACTGGACCAATCGCTGATGCAAAGCCCCCTCAATCTGCGCTATCAATTTGGCGGGCCCTCACCCATCCAGCTCAGCAAGCGCATCCATGACGACTGGGCCGATAACCTGATCGGCGCGCAGTACCTGGAGATGCCCGAAGGCTCGCGCACGCGTGTCAGGGTCAAGGTGCGTGCGCTGGACGCCCGGCACGCCGCTTACATCCAGCTCAAGGCCAAGCAACTGGAGCAGGATGTGCCGCTAGGCTTGCCGGAGGAAGTCAGGGTCACCGCCGACGAACCGTTGGAGATGGAGTTCGGGTTCGACAACCCAGTGGAACGCAAGGCCTTCTCGTTCCACCTTCTGGGTTATGGGGGTGGGCAGGTCGAGGTGAGTGACTTCAGCGTCATCACTGCATTGCCTGGCGAGGCGGATTTTCAGGAGGAACTGACGCCGGAGCACGTTGCGCACTCAGGCTGATGCGCTGCCTGGTCTTGTCTACCCAGCCTGGCGTACGGCCCAGGCTGGGGGTTGCACATCAAGCGGAGTCAGGTCCGCACGCCGAGCATGCCTCGCTCGATGATGAAGTCGATCACCGCCTGCAACCCCTCCCCTTTTTTCAGGTTGCTGAACGTCCAGGGCCGCTCGGGCCGCATCCGTTGGGTGTCACGCTCCATTACTTCGAGTGAAGCCCCAACGTACGGTGCCAGGTCGGTCTTGTTGATGACCAGGAAGTCCGACTTGGTGATGCCGGGTCCGCCCTTGCGCGGAATCTTCTCCCCTTCGGCGACGTCGATCACGTAGATGGTCAGGTCCGCGAGCTCGGGGCTGAACGTGGCGCTCAGGTTATCGCCGCCACTTTCGACAAAGATGACTTCAAGGTTGCCAAACTTGCGCGCCAGCTCCTCGACGGCTGCGAGGTTCATCGACGCATCTTCACGAATGGCCGTGTGCGGGCAGCCGCCGGTTTCCACGCCCACGATGCGCTCAGGCTCAAGTGCGCCGGCTTCGGTCAGAATACGCTGGTCTTCCTTGGTATAGATGTCGTTGGTCACCACCGCGATCTGGTAATGATCGCGCATGGCCTTGCACAGCGCCTCGAGCAATGCGGTCTTGCCGGAGCCCACAGGGCCACCCACACCGACACGCAGGGGTTGTTGATAGCTTTGCATTCAGGCAGTCCTCAAGAGCGGAACAAACGGGTGTATTGGGTTTCGTGACGCGACGATGCGATGGCCAGCAGCGGCAAGCCGCCGCCAAGCTGGTCGTCGCCAAGGGTCAGTGCATGATCGAATGCGTCGGGCAGGTCGTTGCTGAGCGCATGCAGCAGGGTCTGGGCAGCCTGTTGGCCGAACGGCACCAGCTTGACGCCGGCCATCACCGCCCCTTCGAGCCAGGCGAAGCCGTAGCCCATGGCCAGTTGGCGCAAGGGAATCGCCCAATGCACAGCCAGCCAGGCCATGGCACCGAGCTGGGTGAGCCCTAGGCTGTCACGCCAGGCCGGGACCTGTGCCAGTTGCCAACCGTCGAGCAGGCGCGCCAGCGCGGCCCCGCGCTGTCCCTCTTCCAGGCGCAGCTCTGCGGTTTCGCGATTGGCCAGCAAGAACCGGCACCAGCGGGCGTAAGCCTGGGCATCGCTGGCCAGGCAGGCGTCGTATAGGCGGACAAGCACGGGCCAGTCCAGGCACGCGAGGGTGTCCTGGACCTGTTCGCGTTGCCAGGCTGCAAAGCCAGCCGTGTCCTTGACCCACCCTGCTTCAACTGCCCATTCCAGGCCTTGCGAGTAAGTGAAGCCCCCGACTGGCAAGCCGGGGCTTGCCAGCTGCAACAATCGCAGCAACGCCAGATCGGTGCTCATCAACCGGCCAGCACCAGGGCTGCACCGGCCAACAGCCCACCGCCGAACGCTTTCTGCAGCCGCGCATGACGACGCAGCAGCAGGCCTGCGGCGTAGCCACAGGCCAGTAACAGGCCGCTCACTGCAACGAAACCTGCGCTGAACTGCCAGAACGCGCTAGGCGTCGCCTCCACCCCATGCGCCCAGCCATGGAACAGCGCGAACACCGGCATGGCCAGGGCCAGCAGCAGTTGCCTTGCTGGCAGCAGCATTGCTGCACCAGCCACCACCAGCGAGCCAGCAATCAGGGTTTCCATGCCCAGCACATTGCCGAACACGTGCCCCCCTACAGCCCCGGCGAACATCGCCGCCAATGTGGCCAGGGGGAGCAGCAACGTGCGGCCGGTGAGCGCCGCTAACACGCCTGTACCCAGCAGCATCAACAGGTGATCCAGCCCGGTCAGTGGGTGCAACAGCCCGTCCTGTAGCGGGTGGGTATCGTGGCCCGGGTGGGCGAAAGCCGGCAATGCCAGCATCAGCAGCAACAACGCGAACATCTTTTTCATAGGTAGCTCCAACAGGGTCAGGAATGAGCAGGCAGGCGCACGAAGGGATGCCCATGGCCATGGGCATGTGGCGCACTCTGGTAGGCGCCGGCCTCCGGTTCGAAAGGCGCCTGTTCGGCTTCCACTGTCAGGCCCAGGCCACGCAGCATGTCATCGAGCACATGGTCATGCTGAAAGCGCAGCAGGCCAGGCTCGATTTGCAGGGGTACGTGTCGATTCCCCAGGTGATAGGCGGCGCGTGCAAGCAGGTGCGGGTCCGCACAGCGCACGGTCGAGACTGCTTCGGGCGCGGCTTGTACTCGGATCAACTGGCTACCGGTGGCATCTGCCAGCAGTTCTCCGCCGCGCAGCAGGTGACCCCGTTCCAGCATCAAGCCCGCTTCGCGGCCATCGTCCAGGGTTACCCGCAAACGGCTTTTGATGCGGCTGTCCACATCCAGGGTGACAGTGCCGGTTTGGGCATGAGTACCGGGGTCGGTGATACGACGGGTAAGGACTAGCATCGGAACTCCTTCAGAACAGGAAATAGCGCTGCGCCAGCGGCAGCTCGGTGGCCGGTTCGCATACCAGCAGTTCACCGTCGGCCCTGACCTGATAGGTCTGGGCGTCGACTTCGATCACCGGTTGCAGGGTGTTGTGGATCATGTCGGCCTTGCGCACCCGTCGGCAGCCGTGGGCCACCCCGATCAGGCTGCGCAGGTTCAATGCCTGGTGCAGGCCGTCGTCCATTGCGGCCTGTGGCAGGAAGGTCATGCGTGTGGCATGGCGGGCCGCGCCCAGGGCGCCGAACATCGGCCGGTAGTGCACCGGTTGCGGCGTTGGAATCGAGCCGTTGACGTCGCCCATGGGCGCAGTGACGATCATGCCGCCCTTGATCACCAACGCGGGCTTGACCGCGAAAAACGCCGGTGACCACAACACCAGGTCTGCCAGTTTGCCCGCCTCGACCGAGCCGACCTCATGGGCGATCCCGTGGGTGACTGCAGGGTTGAGGGTGTACTTGGCGATATAGCGCTTGACCCGGAAGTTATCGCTGTAGGCCGTATCAGGCGCCAGGGGTCCGCGACGCTTTTTCATCTGGTGCGCCACCTGCCAGGTGCGTAGCACGACTTCCCCGACCCGGCCCATGGCCTGGGAATCGGAAGACGTCATGGCGAAGGCGCCCATGTCATGCAGGATATCCTCGGCCGCAATGGTCTCGCGCCGGATACGCGACTCGGCGAAGGCGACGTCTTCTGCAATGCTCGGGTCCAAGTGGTGGCAGACCATCAGCATGTCCAGGTGCTCATCCACGGTATTGACCGTGTAGGGCAAGGTCGGGTTGGTCGAGGACGGCAGTACATTGGGCTGCCCCGCTGCCCGGATGATGTCGGGCGCATGCCCCCCGCCAGCCCCTTCGGTATGAAAGGTGTGGATGGTGCGCTCGCCAATGGCGGCCAGGGTGTCTTCGATGCAGCCGGACTCGTTGAGGGTGTCGGTATGGATAGCCACTTGGATGTCCATCTCCTCGGCCACCCCCAGGCAACAGTCGATGGCCGCGGGGGTCGACCCCCAATCCTCGTGCAGCTTGAGCCCCACAGCCCCGGCGGCGATCTGCTCGCGCAGCGCCTCTGGCCGCGAAGCATTGCCTTTGCCCAGCAACCCGATGTTGATGGGCAGGCTGTCAGCTGCCTGGAGCATACGCGCCAGGTACCAGGGGCCTGGTGTGCAGGTGGTGGCATTGGTGCCGGTGGCAGGTCCGGTACCGCCGCCAATGAAGGTCGTGACGCCGCTGTTCAAGGCTTCATCCACCTGCTGTGGGCAGATGAAATGGATGTGCGAATCGATGCCGCCGGCGGTGACGATCTTGCCTTCGGCCGCAATCACCTCGGTGCCGGGGCCGATTGGCAAGGTGACGCCTGGCTGCACGTCAGGGTTGCCGGCCTTGCCAATGCCTGCAATGCGGCCCTGCTTGATGCCAATGTCAGCTTTGACGATGCCCCAGTGGTCGATGATCAGCGCATTGGTAAGGACCAGATCCATGGCCTCGGCGGCCAGCATCTGCCCTTGGCCCATGCCGTCGCGGATGACCTTGCCGCCGCCGAACTTCACTTCTTCACCGTACAGGGTGTAATCCTTTTCGACGGCCACCCACAGCTCGGTGTCAGCCAGGCGTACCCGGTCCCCCACCGTGGGCCCGAACATGTCGGCATAAGCCTGGCGAGACAGTCGGCTCATGCTTCACCCTCCAGAGGCCCCATGACCTTGCCCTGGAACCCGTACACCTCACGCTTGCCGGCGTAGGCGACCAATTGCACGGTACGAGCCTGGCCGGGTTCGAAACGCACGGCGGTACCTGCCGGAATGTCCAGGCGAAACCCGCGGGTAGGGCCACGCTCGAAAACCAGGGCCGCGTTGACCTCGTAGAAATGGTAATGCGACCCGACCTGCACGGGGCGGTCGCCGTGGTTGGCAACGCTCACGCTGACGGTGGCACGGCCGCTGTTGAGCTCGATGTCGCCGAGGGCGACCTGGATTTCACCTGGAATCATCAGGGGCTCCGGTGGGGTTTCAGACAATGGGGTCATGCACCGTCACAAGCTTGGTGCCATCGGGAAACGTTGCTTCTACCTGCACGTCGTGCAGCATCTCGGCGATGCCGGGCATGACCTGCTCGCGGGTCAGCACCTCACGGCCGAGGCTCATCAGCTCGGCGACCGTTCGCCCGTCGCGTGCTCCTTCGAGCACCGCCGCGCTGATCAGCGCCACCGCCTCCGGGTAATTGAGCTTCAGGCCACGGGCCAGGCGCCGTTCGGCCAGCAATGCGGCGGTGAACAGCAGCAGTTTGTCTTTCTCTCTAGGGGTCAGCTCCATCGGTACTCTCTTCAGGTGGCCCAGATGCGTGGCGGGCAGGCGGACAGCCCCAGGACGGCCGGACGCAGCACTTGCCACAGGCGTTGCAGGGTGTGTTGCAGGCGTTGGTTATCGTGATCGAGCAGGCGAATCACCAGCAGCGAGCCGAGCAACGTCGCGCCTGCCGGGATACCTAGCCCATCCAGTTGCGGGCGTACGGCCTCGAGGGTGTCTTGATTGGCGGGCGCAGCGCAGAAGGTTGACAGCAACGGATGACCGCCGAGCTTCTCCAGGCGTCCACCGCGCACCCGCAAGCGTTCGTGCAAGCCGATTTCGTCTGCCTGCTCAATGTTCAGCAGGCTGTCGAGCGCGCCTTGCTCGAAGCGCTCCTGCATGACCGGCCTGCCCAGGCACAGGGTTTCCCAGGCCAGCAGTCGAGCACCTGCTTCGAGGGTGAAGCGGCTCTCGAGCGTTGCCTTGGCACCATTGAAAAAAATGCTGTCCTGCGGCAGCCACTCCAGTGTGCTGTCCGCTGCTAGGCGAAAGCGCTGGGTCAGGCGCGCCGTCGGCCCCACGCTGCGGTAGAACTTGCTCGCCCCCGGCATGGTGAGCAGTGCGTGGCTACCGGGTTCCAGGCTGATGTCCAACTCCAACCGGTCACCGGCAACGATGCCGCCTGGCGGATGCAGGACATAGACATGGCATGGCGCACCTTCTGGATAGAATGGCCGTTGCACCAAAAGAGGTCCGAAATGCCGGCGCGCACCAAGGCGGGTCACACCCTCACGTAGGACGAAACGCAATTGCAGATGAGCGCTCCACCCGCTCGGGTCATCCAATGTATTCAGCGGCTCTGCGAGCATCATCCTGCAGCCCTTGTAATGCGTGGCCTGGTAGCCGTTGGGAGGGCATTGGGCGGGAACGGCTGCCCGCCCCTGCCTGACCACTCGATCAATATTCTCGAAGTGGACTTAGCAGGGAATGGGCCAATTCAGTGGATCAGTCACAGACGCTGATATCAGACAGCTGCGCCCGCATCGGGCAGCCCGATATCGCGTGCACTAGGCAGGGGCAACCACGAGCGCTATTGAGGTGCTCGTGGCCATGGGCGTAGGGTCTGCCATCCTCAGGACAAAGGATGGGCGTGTTCAGTAGTCGAAGCGGTCCACAGCACGCCGACGTTCATTGTCATCGCGCCGGTCATAGATGGCAGTGGTCTGGATGTTGGCGTGGTGCGCCAGCTTCTGAGCGATGGACAGGTCGTGCTCTTCGATGACCCGCGTGATGAAGGCCCGACGAAAATCGTGCGGCATGATCTTCACGCCTACCTGCGTGCCGCGTTGGCGGGCAATGTAGTAGATCGCATGCTTGGTGATCCGGGCCCGGGTGATGTGGTTGCCCCGCCGGATACGGTTGAACAGAAACGGATCGTCCTCGGCGCCGGCAGGCAAGTCAGCGCGCCGCAGGTCAAGCCAGGCCTGCAGTTTCTCGAAGGCCCAGGGCGGGGCGTACTTGATCAGCTGGTGATTGCCCTTGCCCACCACCTGCAAACTGCGGGCCTCGAAATCCACCTGGTTCAGATCGATGTCCACCGATTCCGACTTGCGCATGCCAGTGCCGTACAACAAGGCAATGATGGCGGCGTCACGAACCCCCTGCGGGCGCGGGTCAGCGGCGCACACATCCATCAGTTCACGAATCAGGCTGCGCCGCAGGTTGCGACCAGGCGGTAGTCGCGAGCCAGTGGCAGGTTTGACTTCGCGCATGCGCAGCAGGTGCTCGTGGTCGATCAGGCCCTGTCGCCAGGCCTCGTTCATGACGCCGCGAATGGCATTGACATACAGTGACGAGCTGTTGGGCGCAAAACCATCACTGCGAAGCGCGGCGACCAGCCCTATCACATGGCCAGGCTCAAGCTGGTGCCACGGCACATCGACCAGGTTGCAGTCCACGAACCCTAGCCGGTCGGCAGCGTCCTGGAGGATATAGCGCATGGTCTGCTGACTGGAGGGCGCCAGCCGGTCCATGTACTGCAAGAGCGGGTTTTTCGGAAGTTCGGACAAAACATAAATCCTGTAGCAGTGTTGCAGCGCAGGCGGGCGATGAGTGCAGGCTACCCATTCTCAGGCTTTCGAGACAGCGCACGGGCCAGGCCACTGCGAACCTGACACGCTCAACCGCCCTCCAATACAACGGATTGCGGATCGGTGTGGTCGCTGATCTTACCGCAAAGGCTCGACCAGAACGAACGCAGGGCCTCAAAGCCGCCTTTTCATCAGTTGAGGAATCGGGCCCAAGCAGTAGGGTCAGGCAATCGCTGGCGGCCACCAGCCTGGGAACATCTGCTGGACGCGGGGTTCGGCAAAGCGCTCGTCGATGAGCACCAGCACTCCGCGGTCCTGGTCGCCCCGGATGACCCTGCCTGCGGCCTGGATGACCTTGCGCACACCTGGATACAGGTAGGCATAGTCAAACCCGGCGCCGAACTGGCGCCCAAGTCGCTGCTTGAATTGCTCGTTGATCGGGTTGACCTGGGGCAGACCCAAGGTGGCCACGAATGCGCCGATCAAGCGCGTTCCCGGCAGATCGACACCTTCACCGAAGGCCCCGCCCAATACCGCAAACCCTATGCCGCGCCCGCCTTCGACGAATCGGTCCAGGAACGCCTGACGTTCACCCTCGTCCATGCCTGGCGCTTGCGACCAGAGGGGGATCTGCCCGTGCTGGCGCGCCAGCAACTCCGCCACCTGCTGCAGGTATTCGAAGCTGCTGAAGAAGGCAAGGTAGTTACCGGGAAGGCGCTGGTACTGCTGCGCAATCAGCTCGACGATTGGCGCTAACGAGGCGCTGCGCTGCTGATAACGCGTGGAAACCTGGCTTGCGATGCGCACTTGCAGCTGCTCGGCGCGAAACGGTGCGGCCACCTCGAGCCAGGCGGTGTCCGCCGGCATGCCCAGCAGGTCGTGGTAGAAGCGTCGGGGGCTCAGGGTGGCTGAAAACAGGGTCACGCTGCGGGCCGCCTGCATGCGGGGCGAGAGCAGCCGCGCCGGGTTGACGTTACGCAGGCACAGTGTGGAATAGCGCTTGTTGCGTGGGCCGTTGCGCACACTGATGTCGAACATGAAATGCTCGTCGAACAGTTCAGCCACCCGGTTGAACTGCAACGCACTGAAAAAAAACTGCAGCAGTTGCGGATCGGTATGCGCCGGGGATTGATTCATCTGCTCCTGGATCAGGCTTATGCATTGCTGGAGTGCGCGCAGCAGCGCTTGGGGCAACACGTCACTGGCCTGGTACGGTGCGCGCTGCTCTTTGTGCAGCGCATTCCACTGCCGGTTCAAACGGTCCAGCGCCGTGGTCAGCCCGGCCGGCTTGCGCTGGCGTAACGCCTGCAGCTGGCCCTGATCGAGGCTGGCGCTGTACATGCTGCGGCCTCGATCGACCAGGTTATGAGCCTCGTCCACCAATACGGCGGTACGCCACTGGTTGGCCTGGGCCAGGCCGAAGAGCAAGGCGTGGGCATCGAAATAGTAGTTGTAGTCGGCAATGAGCACATCGACCCAGCGCGCCATTTCCTGCCCCAGGTAATACGGGCATACCTGGTGGGCCAATGCCACTGCGCGCAGGCTGCTGCGGTCGAGCAAGGGCTGGGCAGCGGCGGCTTCGCGTGCAGCGGGGAGCCTGTCGTAGAAGCCCGCCGCCAACGGGCATGACTCCCCATGGCAGGCTTTGTCCGGGTGTTCGCAGGCCTTGTCGCGGGCGATCAACTCCAGCGTGCGCAGGCCGGGCTGGGCCTGGGTGTCGGTCAGTTGACGAAGTGCATCAAGGGCCAGCGCGCGTCCCGGTGTCTTGGCTGTCAGAAAGAACAGCTTGTCCAGTTGCTGCGGCACCATGGCCTTGAGCAGGGGAAACAGCGTTCCCAGGGTCTTGCCGATGCCAGTGCTGGCTTGGGCCATGAGGCAGCGGCCAGTGCTCACGGCCTTGTACAGGGTCTCAGACAGCTGTCGCTGCCCTTGACGAAACTGCGGATAGGGAAAACGCAGCGCCAGTAGCCCTTGGTCGCGCTGCGCAATGCGCCGTTGCTGACCGTGAGCCCAGGCCAGAAACCGCTGGCACTGGTCGTCGAAGAAGGCCTGCAGATCCGTCGCTGTGCAGTGCTGGGTGATCAGCGTCTGCCCATCACTGTCGACGTCCAGGTATACAAGGGCGACATCTAGGGCTGCCAGGCCACGCGCCTGGCACAGCAGCCAGCCATAGACCTTGGCTTGAGCCCAGTGCAATTGGCGATGATTGTCAGGCTGACGAGCCAGGTCACCACGGTGGGTCTTGATTTCTTCGAGGCGGTTGCAGGCCGGGTCATAGCCGTCGGCGCGTCCGCGCACGCGCAAGGTTTCGAACTGACCTTCCAAGGCGATTTCCGATTCATAGCCCGCGCCCCGCCGTGCGACCACGCGCCGATGGCCTTCGATGCCTTCCTGGGCTGTGGGCGACGGCGTGAAGCGCAGGTCCAGGTCACCCACCTTGGCGCTGAACTCACACAACGCCCGTACGGCCACGCTGTAGCTCACGCCGCCTCGCTCCAGCGCACATGGCACACCGCAACCGGCAGGCCGTGCAGGCGGCAGAATTCCAGCCAACGCAGCTGGTTATCCTGCAGGCGATCACCCGGCCCCTTGACCTCCACCATGCGGTAGCTGCCCTGCTCCGGCCAGAACTGAATCAAGTCCGGCATGCCGGTGCGGTTATTGCGGATGTCCTGCAGCAGCCTCAAAAAGCATTGTTTCAAATGAGCGCCCGGCAAGCAGCCCAAGGCTTGGTCCAGCAGGGTTTCATTAAGCATGCCCCAGAACACGAACGGCGATTGCAGACCGCGCTTGGTGGCATAGCAGTCCCGAATGATTTGCCGATGCGTACCGTCGTCCAGCCGGCTCAGGCAACGCTCGAACACGTCGCTGCGCCGATGCTGGAAGTCGCTGTCGTGCAGGTCTTGGGGCGCCGACTGGAACGGGTTGAAGAAGGCCCCTGGAACCGGGGCGAACACAGCCTCCCAGCACAACAGGCCGAACAAGCTGTTGAACAAGGTGTTTTCCACATAGTGCACTTCGCCACCCGACGCAGCCAGGTGCTGTCGCACCGCTTCCTCAACGCCAAGCTCGGCGTGGGCCCTGGGCAGTTCCAGCTCGATCAACTCGACTGGCTTGAGGCGCTGGCGACGCTGAGGTGGCCCGCCAAGCTTGCGCGCCAGGCGCGGCAACATGCGCTCCAGCGCCTGTACCTCGAGCGCATTGGCCGGCGCTGCTGCCAGTTGCAAGGCCAGGGCATGGGCCTGCTCCCAGGACTGCGTGCGTTCCAGTACGCGTACTTGACGAATGCGCGCCTGGGGGTGGGCGCACTGGGCGTACACTGCCATGGCCTGATCCCATTCGCCCCTGCGTTCACACTGCTGGCCCAGCGCGAACAGTAACCGCGCCCGGCGCCTGGCCAGCCATGCATTGCCACTGTGCAAGCCTTGCAGTGTCGCCAGGACCGAAGCGGTATCGGCCCCCTCCTCAAGACGCTCGGCGCACTGGTGCAGCGCTAGCGCCAGGTCAACCTCCGAGCGCTGGTGCAAGGCCCGCGAGTCAGCACTGAACGCTACCTGCTCGAAGCGCAATACACCCAGGTCGGCCAGCACGAAGTCCGACCAGTCTTGATAGAGATTGCCGAAAAACAGCAGCCGGATCCGGTCACAGACCGGCTGTCGGCACCACTGCACGATACGCAGTTCGCTGTGGGCGAACCATTGGCGCAAAGAACGGGGCGCCAGCTCCAATGCTTGCAGCTCGGCCAGCAACTCATGCTTGGCCGCACGCGGCCGGCTGAGCTGCGTTGCGAAACACTGCGCCAGTTCATCCTTGCGCAAGAGCGTGAACAACTGCTCCAGGGTCAAGTGCTCGGGCTCGCACACCCAGCCAAGCCCCATCAAAGGTGCCAGCGCCTGCCCGATATCACCAACCTCGGCATACTGCAGGCGATCATCGCGAAACAGCTCACCCTTGCGCATGACCATGCGCACCATGATCGCCTGTGCAGGTGCGTCGAGCTCGGCGAACGTAGCGATGAACGCCTGCTCGCTCAGATCGAGCAGGTCTGCATAGCGCTGACCCACCCAGCACAGGACCTGGCGGAAGTTATGCAGGTAATACAACGGATCTTCGACAGAATGGGCAATCACGGAAATCGGTCGGACGGCAGCTTTACGGGGTACTGGTTATACATACAGACTAGCGCGTGTGACAAGTGCCGCGGGTCGGGCCGTGCATCTTCGCGCCCTGGCAGCATGGCCGATGCAGGCCTGGGGCGGTCATCAAGGGTGCCCGGCGACCTGAGCCAGTCGATCGACGGCAATCTGTAGCTCTACCGGGTCATCACCCGTCCAGCCCAAGGCCAGATGATGCTGAAAGCGGCCGTGCAAGCTGAAGTGCTTGCCAGGCATGGCATGCAGCGGCGTACCGGCCAGGGCCTTACTGATGGAATCCCAATGGACAGGCTGGCGCAACCTTGCCCAGAGCAAGCCGCCACCGTCGGGCAAGCGCAGTTGCAGCTGTGGCCCAAAGCGTAACGCGAGCACGCGTGCCAATGTTCGGGTACGGCGTTGCAGGGCCTGGCGAAGCCGGGCCCATTGTGCATCCACCTCCCCCTTGTCCAACATGCAGGCCAACGCTTGCATGCGTAAGGGTGGCAAGCGGAAAGCCCGTTCGCAGAAGCCTCTGGTCAGGGCACCGGTCGGTCCTAACACGTAGGCATACGGGGCCTCGGGCCCAAGCACTGCCTCGAACCCACCCACCACCAGCAGTTGCCTGACATCCACCCAGTCTCGCTGGCGGATGACAGGCGGGCCTGCGTGACAGAGCTCGCTGTCCAGGTCGCTTTCCAGCACCCATACCCTATACCGCGAGAGCAGATGGCCCAACTGCTGCTGGCCCGCCGAGGTCACCAGCCGGCCTTGTGGCGTGCTCAGACAGGAGGGCAGCACCACAAGCCCCACTGGCTCGCTTTCCAACAGACAGGTCAGCGCATACAGATTGAGATCACCCCGAGTATCCACTGGCACCTCAAGCACGGGCACCCCGGTGCGAGCGAGCGCCTGCAATAGCTGCCAGCAGCAAGGCGAATGAACCACCACTGCCGCATGCTTGAGCTCAAGCGCTGCCCACACGGTATCGAGCAACGCAGTGAGGTCCGGCGCCACGTGCACATCCTTGGCGCACCAGTAGCGGCTGCTGGAATGGGTGTAGCGCTCGGCAAGCGCCTGACGCAATCTCACGCTGCCCGGGTCCTGACCCCAGCCCATGGCTCGCAGCCGCTGACGCGCCAGCCGGCGTTCATGATTGTGCAAGTTCAGCTCGAACAGCGATGGCTCGAATACCGGCGGTTGCCGGGGCGTGAGGGCCACCTCGCTGCTTGATGCACTGTGCACGAAGTAGCCCGACCTGGGCAGACGCTCAACACGACCGGCCTCCTCCAGCAGGTTATAGGCATGCTGGACAGTGCCCAGCGACACCCGTAGCCTCGAAGCAAGGCCTCGCAGCGAGGGCAAACGCTGCCGTTGCCCGGGCGGCGATTGATCAATGAGTGCTTCGATGTACCGGTAGACCTTGCGATAGGCAAACTCGCGATGCGGGGCCTGCGGCATCACGGCCGCTCCACGTCGCAGCCTTGCGCCGGCAAGGGCGCCTGGCACAGCAGACGCAAGTTGATGTCACGCCGGGCCAGGTGCCTCAACACGCGCATGGCCGAGGCAGGCAAGTTGGTTTCATACAGGGCCCGCAGCTGTGCAACAGGCAAGCCACTGACATTGACGAGCCAAGCCTTCACGGCTTGTGGACATGGCTCGCCGCGCAAGGCGTGATGCAGGTAGGGCAATGCCACCAGCATGTCGGTATGCCGGCACTTGAGGAAGCGCTCCAAATGCTTACCCCTGCGAGCAAAGGGTGTGAACAGCAAGCACATCAGCTGATCGTGGCTCAACCCCCACACGCCGCCCACCTGCCCAGTGCGGCCCCGGCCCGGTTTGTCCACCTGATGCTTGAGCGACAATGCGGGCCTGCACCCCTGGGCTTGCTGAGCGCGGGCCTGCAGTTGGTGCACCTGCGCCAACGCCTCAGGATCCACGAAAGCCCCCAATGGATAGGCATCCTGCGGCACTGCGCACGGATTGCCGAGCATCGATTCAAGTTTCTGTCCTTCAAGCAAGTCTGCCAGAAGCTCATCGATCGCCATGACCCGCAGTGGCGTGCGTACCTGCTCCTGCCGGCCTGTCGGCCTGATTTCCTGGCCACCAACACCCTCCAGCCGCTGGCCCAGTTGAGCGAGCCCGTCAGCCAACGCAGCCAGGCAATGCTGCGCCTCGGGCAAGCCGCTTTCGCCGGCAAGGTGCAAGATGCGCCGGAACCAGGCCAGAAAACGATGCCGCTCTTGAGCCGGTATTGCCGTGATCATCACGTCGACAGGTGTTTGGAACTGCACGGCCTCGCTGAATGTGTTTGCCAGGTCCAGATAAAGCCAAGCGCCCAACAATCCCTCGGGCCTGGCACCTGCCAGATGCCCCAACAGCAGCATGGCAGTGCTGGCCAGAGGGACGTCGTCCCTGCTGGGCACCCAGTCTCGCGAAAAGGGTCTGACCGCCCGACCCTGGACCATGAGCAGCTCAACGCGTGGATCATCCTGGAGGAACAAGGCATTGAACGCACGCTCGTGACATACCAGGGTGTGAGAACCAGGAGCGGGTTGACTGATCACTAACACACGCAACTGGAAGGTGACCGGCCCGCGTGTGGCGATGCTCAATTGCGCAGCCCGGAGCATGGCCAGCAATCTGGCACTACGGCGGTCGTTGCCATGCAGAGCCAATACACGAAACGTCCCGATATATTCAGCGCCTCCGGCAGCTATCAGCAATCGCTGAATCAACAACTGCAAGGAAGCACGTTGTGATTGGGACATATGGTTCAACAAGCGCTCCAGCACTTGCCGATAAATATGATGCATTGCCTGATCGTGAATAGCCGTCACGATATTACCTCGTCCAGTTCATGCGGCCAGTCGATGCACAAGCACTCGGCATCAACCCTGGCCGGGATATTCCGAATGGTCGTTACAGTCCACGCACAACGAAGTTCATCTTCACTGTCGACACACGCCGGAAGCCCTCACCGCATACCCATGGCACACCGGCTTTTCACGCCATTGCCCAGCCAGCTCAGCCCTGCTCATATCACGCTCCTTGCGTAAACTGTCATTGCGCCATTATCGATATGCAACAGAAGAATTGAAGATACAGATCAGGGGAAAAAAAGTAGTCAGAGCTGTTGAAACGACAGCTTGACCTTGAAACTTGAAGACTTCAATCAAAGATAAGAGGCGAGATATTTCCCAAACTCCATGACACTGAAACTTTATGTAGTATCAGTCTTGGTGCGTTGTAGGAATTATCCTTTTATAAAATTCATGCACAGGATCGCCGGCCACTTGCCAAACCGAGTGAATGGCCAGGAACAGTCAGTCGCCGCCGGCCAGGACGCCGACGACAGCTGAACGTTGGGATAGATATCGGCGGGTCAAGCCCGATGCGGTCGGCGACGACCTGTGGACGCCCGCCTAATGAAGCGAGCCATCATTGCGCGCACAGCCTGTCAGGCAGGCATCAGGTCCAGCACCACGCGCCCACCGCAAGGGCACTGATCCATGTAGCGATGGGCGTCGACCACTTGCTCGAACGGGTACACCTTGATGATCTGCGGGGTGAGCAGCTTGTCGGCCGTGAACTGGTTGATATCGCGCAACGCCCTGTGCAAAGCCACTTGGTCCTGGCTGATGCCCAGTTCAGGCTTGCCCGTAAAATTGCCAATGCAGTGTACATAGAACTGAATGTTCTTCTGAAACGCAGCACAGGCCGGAAATGGGGTCTGGTTGCCGCCTTGCAGGCCATACAGCACAAGGCTGCCACGCGGGGCCAACACATCACCGAGCAACGACATCTGCGGCCCACCCAGGCCATCGAGCACCATGTCCACACCGCGACCCTCGGTGTACTTGCCTACCTGCATCACCAGGTCTTGCTCCTCGGTGACGATCACCTTGTCAGCGCCCAGGCCGAGCAGATAATCACGTTGCTCGCCATCCTTGGTCGCAGCAAACACCGTCAGGCCAAGCGCCTTGCCCAACTGCACGAACGCCGGTCCCGCGCAATGACTGGCATCGGTAACCAATGCCGTCTGCCCACTTTTTGCACGGGCCAGATCGACGTACGCGAAATAGGCGATCAGCAATGGCGTGTAATGCACGCTCGCTTCAATCGGTGTCAGCACCTCCGGATAGCGGGTGATGGCTGAACGGGGCAAGACGATAACGTCACCGTACACGGGGTGATCGTTGGCACTGGTGGCTGGGAAGCTCGCGACCCTGTCTCCGACCACGATGTCGTCGACCGCATCGCCCACCGCCGTCACCACGCCGGCCATTTCATGACCTATACCGGCTGGCAGCCGGGCACGGGAGGACGCCAGGTTCTGGCGCCAGAGCACGTCGTACCAGCTGACACCGATCGCCTCGACGCGGATCTGTACCTCACCGGCGGCAGGCATCGGCTCGGCCTGCTCCTCGCAACGGAGCACATCCGCAGCGCCGAACTTGTGGAACCGAATCATGCGGGACATCGCCTACCTCGCCTAGTGAAACATCAATTGCCACTGACTCTATCCGGGCTTTACGCATCGGACCAGCCGCGGTCATTAATAGTCGACATGCCTGTCATCGATTGGGCCCCGCATTTTCCCTGCTATTGGCCCCCTGGATGGGTGCAGATTACCAGCCTTTGGCCTTAATATTCACCCCTGCTCCTTTTCTGGCGAAGCGCCCCGATGAATCGAAACGACCTGCGTCGCGTAGACCTCAACCTGCTGATCGTGTTCGAAACGCTCATGCATGAGCGAAGCGTGACCCGTGCAGCGGAGAAGCTGTTCCTCGGCCAGCCCGCCATCAGCGCCGCCCTCTCGCGCCTGCGCAACCTGTTCGATGATCCGCTTTTCGTGCGCACTGGGCGCAGCATGGAGCCGTCCGCCCGCGCCAACGAAATCTTCGCCCTGCTTTCGCCCGCGCTGGATTCGATTTCCACGGCCGTCAGCCGAGCGGCCGAGTTCGACCCGGCCACCAGCAACGCCGTGTTTCGCATCGGCTTGTCGGACGATGCCGAATTCGGCCTGCTGCCGCAGTTGCTCAAGCGCGTACGCGCCGAGGCGCCAGGCATCGTGCTGGTGATACGACGCGTCAATTACCTGTTGATGCCCACCCTGCTGGCCTCCGGCGAAATCTCGGTTGGCGTCAGCTACACCAGCGAACTCCCGGCCAATGCCAAGCGCAAAGTGCTGCGCCGCAGCCGGCCAAAGCTGCTGCGTGCCGACAGCGTACCGGGCAGCATCAGCCTCGATGATTTCTGCGCACGGCCCCATGCCCTGGTGTCTTTCGCCGGGGACCTGTCGGGTTTTATCGACGAAGCCTTGCAGGCGCTTGGGCGCAAGCGCCACGTGGTCCTCGCCGTGCCGCAGTTCAATGGCCTGGGCAGCCTGCTGGCCGGCACCGACATTGTCGCCACCGTGCCTGACTACACGGCCGATGCCCTGACGGCGGCCGGTGGGTTGCGGGCTGAAGAGCTGCCACTGGACGTGCGCAGCTTTGAATTGCACATGGCCTGGCGTGGGGCGCAGGACAATGACCCGGCGGAGCGGTGGTTACGGTCTAGGATTCAGATGTTTTTTGGGGATCCTGAGAGTCTCTAGTCGCCGCCGGATAGGCTGTTCGGCTGATCATTCCTGCCTTTCCACAAACCATGGAGCTCTATGTACTTCCAGTGGATTGCTACATTGGTGGGCATATATGACGGCATGCTATGGATGGATTGAAAAGGATGCCCCTAGCCTGAGGCCAAGCAGGTTATAGATGGCAATGGGTGGACTGAGGGAGATTTGAACCCGCGACCCTACCCCGTCTCAATGACCGAGCCGTAGTGAGCTCACCACCCGCCACGCTGGACAAATGCGTGCAAATGTAAAAAATTATGATGGCATAATGCCTCGTCAACCGGCAAAATCCACACGCTCCCAACGGATTTGAAGGACCGGTTCCGATGACATGGCCAGTCACGCTAAAACTCGACAGTGCAGCCTACCCGCTCAGCGTGGTGCAACGCGCCGCTTATTCCCTGGCCGACACTGTCACGATCCAGGTCGGTATTGAAGCCAATCAGATAAGCCTCACGGCCCACCCCGCTGAAGCAAGGCTAACGCTTTCCCCGGAGCAAGCTCACTCGCTGATCCTTCAGCATCTGAACGACTTCGCCCTACGCGACCATATCAACCGCGAAACAGTAGGGTTGCGCGAAGCCCTGGCCCGAGCCGCGCTCGCTGGACGTGGTATTTCACAGTGACACTGATTGCGACAGACGCCAAGCACTACCGCTTGCTGCCTTTTCGATTCATGCGCATGAACACGGGAAATGAGCGTGACATCCTGCTCACCTCCGATACCGGTGAGTACATGCACGTGAACGACGCGCAATTACGAGCCCTCAGTTACTTCGACCTTCAAGCAAGTACGCCTTTTTACAAGGACCTGCTGGCCCGCCACTTCATCTACGAACCAGGCCGCCACGATCCGTTCCCGGAAATGGCCGCGCAATATCGGAGCCGAAAGGACTTCCTCTTCCAGGGCCCTGCACTGCACTTGTTCGTGGTTACATTGCGCTGCAACCACACCTGCCAGTACTGCCAGGTATCGAGGGCCCCTCTGGGAGGATCCGGCCACGATCTATCGGAAGCAGATGCACAGCCGGCGGTCGATCGCCTGTTCGAATCGAACGCTCCCGCCTTGACTGTGGAGTTTCAGGGTGGCGAGCCGCTACTGGCCTTCGAGCGCGTCCGCCAGATTGTCGAATGGGTCGTTGAACGGAACGTGGTCGAACAAAGGGATATCCAGTTCGTCATCACCACCACGCTGCACCACCTGACGGAGGAAATACTCGACTTCGCAGAACAAAATCGCATCCAGTTTTCGACTTCGCTCGATGGGCCGGCGCCCTTACACAATGCCAACCGCCCTACCCCGTCACGAGACTCCTACGAACGCACTGTAAAAGGTATCCAGTGGGTCCGTGAGCGCCTTGGCCATGATGCAGTTTCCGCGCTGACCACGCTAACTTCAAGAAGCCTCGAACAACCTGAAGCGATCATCGATGAGTATGTAAGCCAGGGCTTCTCCAGCATTTCGCTTCGGCCTCTGAGCCCTTATGGGTTTGCCACCAAGAGTGCCCATCGACTTGATTACCCTATTGAGCGATACCTGGCCTTCTACAAGAAGGCACTGGCCTATTTGCTGCATATCAACCAACAGGGCGTATATATCTCAGAGAGTTATACAAGCCTGCTGCTGAAAAATATCCTGACACCCTTCTCCTCCGGCTACGTAGACCTGCGGTCCCCTGCTGGCGCTGGCACTGCGGCGCTGGTTTATAACTATGACGGTTACGTCTATCCCTCGGACGAAGCCCGAATGCTGCTGGAAATGGGTGAAGACGGCTTGAGGCTCGGCACCGTGCAGCAACCTTTGTCAGCATTGCTCGCATCGCCAGTTATGAATGCGTTGCTCGCCAGTGGAATAGCAGAGGCGCTGCCGGGCTGCTCCGACTGCGCGCTTGTCCCGTACTGTGGTGCTGACCCCATCGAACACTATGCTCGCCACGCTGACCCGATCGGACATCGAGCGTTCAGCAGCTTCTGCAAGAAGAACATGGGTCTTCTGAAGCATCTTTTCGGCCTGCTTCGCGATGGCGACGACAACGTGCAGAGGGTGCTGCTGTCCTGGTTGAACAGGCGCTCTTACAGCGATGTCCGGATCCCGGGTTACAGGGGCTGATTGCGATGCTGCGCAAAGATACCCACTTCGAAATCCATCACCTGAATGAGCCGAAACTGCTCAAGGTCATCACGCTGGATGAGTTCATCGAACACGGCCTGGCTGCTTGCGCCGGAACTGCCGCGTTCGATGACCTGCTGCTTTGGCTGCCAAACGAAGAACGGCTACGCAGCCCGCATCTGCTCTCGCTGCCAGTAGGTGGGTTCCTGATCCCGGAGCCATTGATCGGCGACTTCGACAGCGCGCGGCCATACCTGCACACTCCCAAGGATGCGGATGTCGTGCAGCCCGGCGATGTCATTGCCATCACTCCAGGCAACACGTTGGTGCGAGTGCTCTATCGACGAGGCTCGGACAGCAACCTGCTGTTCATGACCGATCGTTGCAACAGCCTCTGTCTGATGTGCTCGCAGCCGCCCAAGGATATCGATGACCGTTGGCACATTGAAGAAAACCTACGGCTGATCGACCTGATGGATCCGGGCGAGGAAAATCTAGGTATCAGCGGCGGAGAACCAACACTTTATCGCGATGGCCTGCTGGAAATCCTGGCCAAGTGCAAAGCTGTTTTGCCGCAGAAATCCATTCATGTGCTCAGTAACGGGCGCCTGTTCCGAGACCCAAGCTGGATCGCAGCGCTCTCTGCAATCGGTCACCCTCAGTTGAGCTGGGGCATCCCCCTGTACGCCGACAATGCCGAAGACCATGACCATGTGGTGCAGGCCCCAGGCGCGTTCAGCGAAACCCTGCAAGGTCTTTATAACCTGTCGCGGGCCAACCAGATCATCGAAATTCGCGTGGTGCTCAATCGCCTGACCACACCACGCTTGCCAGAGCTCGCCCACTATGTATTCAGAAACCTGCCCTTCGTGCGGCATGTTGCGCTGATGGGCATCGAAAGTACCGGCCTGGCGAGGAAGAACTATGAAGAACTGTGGATTGACCCGCTGGACTATCAAGGGTCGTTGACCCAGACCGTGTATTTCCTGTCCAACCGTGGCGTGCCGGTTTCGATCTACAACTTGCCCCTGTGCCTGATCCCGTCCCACCTCTCGCGCTTCGCCCGCCAGAGCATCTCGGACTGGAAAAACCTGTTCATCGAAACCTGCCAGCAATGCGCTGCCGTCAAACATTGCTCTGGCTTTTTCAAATCCCATACCGACCGTTGGCAGAGCCGCGGCGTACAACCACTATCGACCGAGGCCTTCAGTGCCTATGCAAGGAGTGCACAGTGAAATTGCTCGAACGCTGGAAAGTCCTGATCAGTGGGATCAGCCTGCTGCCAATGGCAGGTACTACCCTGGCACAGCCGGGACATCTGTCACTGGCCGATGCGAACTGGCAACCCAATGACAAGCTTCAGCCCCCGGTATTTACCGATACGCTCAATGCGCCAGATGCCGTCAACATCTATGCAGCACATCGCTCACACAGTTCACACCGGTCCCACAGTTCGCACAGTTCTCACTACAGCGGCTCGGGTGGCTATAGCGCACCTCGCTACTACAGCCCACCTGCTACCAGTACCCGAAGCTACAGCGCGCCGAGTGCTTCGAGCAGCACCTCAAGCAGCAACAGCCTTTATCAGTCGTCTGGCACTACCAGCGGGACAAGTTCGAGCACTTCAAAGAGCCGCGCGACCAATGAGCAAAAAAGCAACCTGGTCACCCGTGTGCAGACCGCGCTGATGGTGCGCCAGTATTACCAAGGCACCATTGATGGGGTGATGGGCAAGGCGACACGAGGTGCGTTGATGGCCTTTCAGATGGACAGTGGGCTGACCGTGAATGGCCGGATGGATACGCCATCGCTGAATGCGTTGGGTATCAAGATTCCATAAATCGCTTCAGGTTAAAGCTAGCGTCCGTTCAGTAACGAAAGAAATTATCCCATGCAGCACATCATTCAAATCGACAACACTCTCTGGGCATTGATCAGCCGCCTGCAAGGCAAGGAACTGCAAACACCGTCGCGTAGCGCCCGTTTCCGAATCACGACCGTTGATGCAAATCGCGTTGTGATTGAAACCGGGTCGGAAGACTCGCAGTTGGCGCTGACTCGAGCAGCTTTCCAGCAAACGTTGGACTACCTAGCCGGTAACAATCATTTCGGCCAAGCACAAGCTGTGGAAATCAGCTCTCACCATACCTACGAAAAAGCAGGCCCACTTTGCCAGGCGGCTCGTTACAGAGCAGAAGGCAAGCCGGGGCGTACCAACATCACCTACATTCTGCCGATTCTGGAGCAGTGCCAGGCAGTCGGCATCCGGTCCACCACCCCAAACAGTACTTGGCAGCTGCCCTGAACAGCTCCTGATATCTTTACAAGGACGCCAACATGTACGCCAAAATGGACACCTTTCGCCCCGGCAGTGCCGCGTGTTTGATCAACCCTGCAAGGTGACGATCGACATCGAGTTTATCACCGTCTCCTATGACGACGGGGCAGACCTGGCAATACCGAGGCCAGGCAAAAGGCCTGGGGCATTACGAACTGCAAGCAGAAGGTTTCGACGGCAGAGCAACGCTGTACCGCTTCGAAGGCTCGAATGTACTGGAAGGCACTTGGGTCGAAGACGGCGTACGCGGGATGTGGCGGATTGTCTGCCAGCCGATTGATTCGTCATTCGTGCCTACATAAATAAGCTGAACTCGTGGGAGTTTGATGGGGCGCCACGAGGTCATCCACCTCAAATGGCAGAACAAAACGTACATCAAGGCGGCCAAGCATTGCTATCCGCATGGATTTGGAAGCACTGAAAAGAAGTTCAAGGATGAAAAATGATAGCTCTGAAAGCAAAACTGCTCGCCAAATTCCAACAATATTCCGTATCCCAACGGTTCTATCTCGCCTCGGTAGTTACGTACCTCATCACGATTGCAGCTTCTCAATATACGGGCATATCCGCGCTTACCATCGGGACGACGGTCGCGGCTGCATTGATAATTTGCGGATTCATTGCCTGGTGCATCCCTTTCGCCCGCTGGCTCCATACAGCATGGGAGAAGCCATTCGCCAAAACGCCCATCATCATTATGCATCTGCTTGCACTGCTGATATCCACAGCATGCGCGCGTTTCACGGTTGCCGAGACGTTAGGGCTGCCTCCTCAAAGTCTTGATCTGACAGTCGGCTTTCTCGCGTTGCTATTTTACATTCCATCGTGGCTGCTTGTGGTGGCAATACTCCTTGGTCTGACAGCAATACTGATCATGGTCATCGCGATGATCAGCCTGCCATTCGAAGCAGCCTGGCAACACATGACCCGCTTGGCCGCGCTCCTCAGCTTTCAGGCTAAGCTCAAGCAATCGCGCAGTATGATCATGTTCCATGGTGCAGGGGCTCTTATCATTAGCGTGCTATTTGCCATGAGCTACGACTATCTTACCGACAACTTCAGCCCGGCCTTCAAGGCCGTGACCAAAGTCATTGCACTACGAAGTGATTTCCACAAAGCCCCAAACTATCCCGACGTGCGGACTGGAGAATATGTGCATCCGTTGGAGAATGGCTTTATTGCTTACGCCCGCGAATAAGAAGACAAAAGTGTCATCATTGGCGCTCGTTTACAGCCTACTGAGAATTACGATGTCGTGGTGTCGACTATTCCCCCTCTCAAGGTTGCAATGACAACCATGGCAGAACACGTCAAGCAATCCCCTGCCCTGATTTGGCTGCTCAGCAGCGCTGCTTCAGAGACTGAGTCTGACTCGATACTGCGTTAAACCTGGTTGGCCACGAGCAAAATACAGGCGAGCACCTTGAGAAACGTACTACTGGCGGGTACTTTGAGCATGGCTAACAAAATCACCAGCAATACAAAGGCCACCAGAGCGAGTGGATTACTCACATAGGGCGCCAATGCGTTTACATCTGTCATGTCCAATAAGATCCTCTTTTGAGAAAGAACAGTGTTGCCGATCTCGAGTGACCGGTTTGTTAGTAAGCCATGCGAGTCGTTCGAGAATTTGCAGAGAACTCCTTTTCTAGAATTTGGCAGCAAACCTCGAGGTGCCAAGCGCCGAAAAGCGACCACGCTCACACTACAGAATTGACGCCGCGAGTAGGCCAAGCCTACGCACTGAAGTCAATACGCCATCCTGGCATGTCGCCGCCGAGGTGGAAAGGCAGACGTAGCCCTTCTTCTGATCAGTGTCAGCATCTCGCTCCTTGGCCAGAAACCAAGATTGACCACGTAAGGATTATTCCTTACCATTCGCTTAGTATATCTGGGAGAACACTCATGCCTGCCATCCACGAAATCGCCACGTTGACCTCGAAGGGACAGGTCACACTGCCCAAATCCGTTCGCCAGCTTTTGGGCATTGACACTGGTGGCAAGATTGCATTCGACGTGCGCGGGGGTGAAATCGTGGTCAGCCGCGTAGAAACCACCCACGAAGACCCTGCCATCGGTGCGTTCCTGGGTTTGCTGGAGGCTGATATCCGAGGCGGCCGCAACCTCACTACCCTGCCGGAAGACTTGGCGCAAACCCTGCTCGCCAACGCAAACCACCCTGTAAACCTGGACGAAGATATCGATGGTGAGGTCGCGATCTGATGGTGCGACATGGCTGGACACTGTTGTTCCATGAAGGTGTGACTTTACAGCTACGCAAATTGCAAGAAGCCGCCGCCCGGGCCGAGCAAAACGACCCGCAAGGTTTTGAGAGCAATGCCAACGTCAAGCTGTTTCGGGCATTGAGCCATCTGATCATGGAGGCTGTGCCTGCCGACCCGGGCCGTGATGAGTTCCGCCAAGGCAACACGCTGGGCACCGCCTACCGACATTGGCGGCGGGCAAAGATCGGTAGGCGCTTTCGGCTGTTCTTTCGCTACGACTCAAGATCCAAGGTCATCGTCTATGCATGGGTCAACGACGAAAATACCCTCCGGTCTGCAGGCAGCAAATCCGATCCCTACGCTGTATTCGAGAAGATGCTTAGCCGCGGCAACCCTCCTGATGACTGGGATGCGCTGACTGCTGCGACGCGTAGCGACTGGGACGAGCCCAAAGCGTAGGCGGCACGCTTTGGCGAGTGATAGCACGTTCAACACCGCGCCTCAGTGCGTCCACTATCGTCCACTCGGAACCACTGCAAAAAGGGGTACTTCTGGGGGTACAAATTGAATTTCTCACTCGTAACTTGTTGACTAGCATGATTGCCCAAATGTTTTTTGGGGATCCTGAGAGTCTTGAGGCATCTTCTGGCAGGCTGGTGCGTCGCAGAGCATGTGGATTCTGGTTGTCAGGCCGCCACGACTGCGGCCTAGAGCGTGATCGGCAGGTTCGTCAGCCCCCTTATTTCCCGGCGCCAGATGAGGCTCGGTTGCGCGTACTGCGGTTGACTCGATCCTCCAGGTTTGCAGATCGATCAAGCCCAGCTCATTCAATCCCAGGTGCAGACGTTTGAGCATCTGCTCGAAAGTCCCTTGGTTTCGCCAGTCCCGAAACCGTTGATACACCATTGACCATGGACCGAAGCGCTCAGGCATATCTCGCCATGCAGCCCCTGAGCAGAGTACCCCAGAGGACGCCATCGAGCATCAGTGGGTCGCTCAATCGCGGCCGGCCCCGGCCATGGGTTTCGATGAAGAGATCGGAGACCACATCCCAGGCTTCGTCCGCGAGTTCGTAGCGCCTTGCCAGCACAGGGTTCCCTTCCTTTGATGGCGTGTGACTCTACAAAATCTCAGCGCTGAAGGGGCAACGATTAGGTTTCTCGTGATTTCGCAGAGAGCCTAGGCTCCGTGTGAACAGTCTTGAGACGAAGCTCAGGCAAGGCGAAACAGCCGAGGAACGGTTGGAGTCGGGCTCGACTTAACGGGTTGTAAATGAGCAATCCGACCGGGCTGGCGCACTAGGCTGTTTTCGACGCAGCATCACCGAGTATCAAGGCTTTTCACCCAGGGCCTAAGGTCTGGGCACCAACCGGCATTGAGTACCACCAATAGACCGGAGACTTCCCTGATGCATTAGGTTATGCAGCATAGACGTCGCGCCCCTCATAACAGCGGCTTCTTCTTACTGCCCTGCTGGCTCCGGTCGACCTAGCTCAGGAGGTCGCGGTTGTACCGTGTTGCAAGATGAAGACCTGTCAAAACTGCCAGTTGCGGGCACAAGGGATCCGAATAGCATGACTTTCATCGCACTATCGCGACGTTTACATAACGAGGAATACTCAATGGATACCCGTCAAGCACAGTCCATGACCGCAATATTGCGAGATGAACACGCTGACCTGCCTGAGCCTGCCAACGACGTACCAGCGTGGGGACCTTACATCACCGCCCACTTCAACCCGCGCAAAGGGGTTGAACTGTTCTATGCCGAGATACATGTGCCGCAGGCCGGGGCCCAGCGCTACATCTACTGGAGCCTGATGAATCCAAACTATGGAAAGAACCCCAGTTATGCTGGAATACAGATGAGCCTAGTGCCGGGTAACGATGTTTACGGAAACAACATCTGCTCCATCTGGGATTCCGATGATTTGCCCGAGGACACCTTACCCGAGGCAACACTTATCAGCGGTAGACCTGGTATATACTGGGATCACTTCGGCAATGAAGGAACTGGTTTGCACACCAGTAATCAGAATGCATGGAAACCCGGTGAGCGCTATGCCATGGTCATACGCCGCTGGACACGCAAAGGTGATGACAAGTACACCTACACGTCGATGTTCATGTATTCGTTCACGGCCAAGACATGGACGCATTGGATGTCTGCACGGATTGCAGGGCGCGCGCTGATGCTTGAGGGTAATCCCGCCGGCTTCGTAGAGCGCTATGGAGGCAATGCACAGCACTACTACGGGCATTTTGGCAACTACTTCATCATGGTCGAGGGTGGCGAGTGGCAGTCACCCCACAAATACACCGTCGGGGCCGGCAAAGCACCATGGCGAGCCTCCTTGGTCAATGGTCACTCCGGACAAGACGTCAAAGTCCAAGTTGGGCAAACGCCCGAACGAGATCAAGAAATCACATTGAGGCCAGCGCAGCAAAACCGGCCCACCACCATCACGCCGCCGATCATTGAGTCATTCACCGTGACCTACCATGTGCGTGCGCAAACAATTGAATGGGCGTGGACCATCAAAGACAGTTCGCCTCCTCCCATCAGGACCTTGCTCTCCATTTCACGTGATGAAGTATACGGACAGGACGTCTATCTCCATGAAATCAACGGACCCAGTGGCCGCAAGGCTATCACCAATGACCTGCTGCTCAGGGAGAACGATTACAAAGGAACGTACAGGTACTTCGCACGTATCGAGTACTTCGACATCTTTGAGCAGAAATCCAATAATGGGTACGTTCAGGTAGTATTTGATTACGCCTAACCTGAATGGCGACGCACATAGGCGGCCCATCTGCTCAACCCGACACCGGCGGTGGCTCTGATTGTGGACACTAGGCTTTGTATCAAGCGCCTTGATACTCGGTGAGGCTACGTTGAAAACAGTCTGGAGCGGCCGCACGGTCGGAAGGCTCATTTGCAACCCGTAAAGTCGAGCGCGACTTCGGCCGTCCTTCGGCTGTTTTCGCTTTGCCTGACCTTTGTCTCAAGACTTTTCACACAAAGCCTAGGATGGCAACGCCAGCATGCTGGGAGACAATCAGGTTGCCCTTTTCAGTCAAAGCCAGGGCGCCAATGCGCGCAGGCGATTCATACAGTCGCGTCAGTTGCCCATGCAGGTCCAGCGCATTGATCTGGCCGCCACTGATGTCGACGAAGCGCAGGCACTGATGAGCTTCATCCCAGACCGGGCTTTCCTCCAGATCGGCCTGGCACGGTAAGAAGCGTTTGAGGTTTTCCTGAGGAGGCCTATTCATCGCTCCTTAATGTGGTCCCACCGCTGGGCAACTTGTTCGGCGCTAGTGGCCTTCACGCGGGCCAGATCGACCGGGTAATCGACATTTGGGTTTTCCACAAACCGCGTGGCCGTAAATTGGCCATTGCTGGCACGCAGGACATAACCTGTGTCCTGGCACTTCGGCGACGCCAGGAACACCACGCCGGGCGTCACCCATTCAGGCTTGAGATTCTCCGGTTCACCCGTCACGCCCCACATACGGGTCTTGGCCACTGGAGATACAGCATTGACGAGAATGCCGGCTTCGGTGCCTTCCATGCTTAGCGCATTCATGATGCCCAGTTGTGCCATCTTGCCGGCGGCATACGCCACCAGGCCCGGTTGGGCATATTGCTGGTACATCGCGCGGTCGGATGAGGTCAGCACGACCCGTGCGGCAGCAGACTGTTTGAGGTGTTTCCATGCATGTTTGCATAACCACACGGGGGTATAGATATTGATATCCACGGCGCGGCCAATGAATGTCGCCTCAGCGTCTTCAATCGCTTGATAACCGACCCAACCGGCGTTATGAATCACGATATCGAGTTGACCAAATGCCTTGATGGCCATTGCCACCAGTTGCTCGCAACCCTGCTCACCGGACAAGTCCCCATGATGCCCCAACACGTTGAAACCTTTGCCCCGGAGCGCTTTCGCAGCCTCCATGGCAATGGAGCCATCGCCCCCGGCGCCCAGCTTATCTGCGCCGATATCACTAATTACCACATTGGCGCCCAGTGTCGCCAAAGCGTGCGCATAACTGAAACCGAGTCCTCGGCCAGCACCCGTTACAAGGGCGGTCTTTCCTGTAAAGTTCATGGTCTGTTTCCGCTTGAGTACCGCCCTACCTTAACAATGAATGTTCACGTTGTTTAATACTAACGGCAGCGCAGGTTGATACCTGGTGCCTATCAAGTTGCTGGTAAATCCGAATAATTTCTTGATGATTACTCTTCTGAGGCCCATTCGTAAGCCACGCCACCGAACTCGGACCTGTTCGAGACCGCTTGCGGGTATTGGATCCAATGATTAACTTAGCTCTACTTTTTGTTTAGTATTTAGTCGGGGGCCTGTTAACCGGTAACCTTGCCGCACCCCCGTCCTCAGATCAATTCAGATGAAGGAACAGAAGAAATGATCGAAACCCGCCTGCTGCGCCAATTCATCGCCGTGGCTGAAGAGCTGCACTTTCACAAGGCAGCTATTCGCCTGCACATGGCCCAGCCCCCGTTGAGCCAAGCCATCCATCGGCTGGAAGACAAACTGGGGTTCAGTCTGTTCACGCGCAATAAGCGCGGGGTCAAACTGCCCCCCGCCGGCAGTGCATTCCTGAGTGCGGCCTACAGCACGTTGAAGGCGCTTGAGCTGGGCATGTCCGAGGGCATTGCTGGCAAACTCACGGTAACGGCGGTGTCCATCGCCTATTACGAGTCACTGCTCAGTACCCTGCGCCAGTTCCGCGAGACTTACCCCAAAGTCCAGCTGATCATCAAGGAGATGTCCTCGTCTAGCCAAGCCAAGGCCATTTTGTCGGGAGAAGCGGACATTGCCTTCATGCGCAAATTGCCGATCTCGGCGGAAAACGTCGAGTCGCGCCTGTTACTGGACGAAGAGATCGTGATGGCCCTGCCCGCCCATCACCCGAAGGCAAAGGAAGGTCAGATCGACTTGAGGGACTTCGCCGGGGAAGACTTCGTCTTCACCGCCGAAGCGCTGGGCACCGGCTATCACAGCCAGC
Organism: Pseudomonas sp. URMO17WK12:I9; assembly: GCF_900230165.1. Classification (NCBI taxonomy): domain Bacteria; kingdom Pseudomonadati; phylum Pseudomonadota; class Gammaproteobacteria; order Pseudomonadales; family Pseudomonadaceae; genus Pseudomonas; species Pseudomonas sp. URMO17WK12:I9. The sequence goes on from NZ_OCMQ01000003.1 coordinate 262,066, forward strand.
TGACCGCCTTGTGTGAAGCCGCCGGTTTTTACCCCAAGGTGGTGCAGGAGGCCGCGCAGATCCATACCTTGATAGGCTTGGTGGCCTGCGGTTTCGGCGTTGCTTTGGTGCCTGAGTCGATTGCCAACTCGATCATGCGCGACAGGGTCGTGTTCCGCCGTATCCACCCCGTGACCGCCTCCCCCAACCCGGCCATCGGCCTGTACATGAGCTGGAGCACCCACAACGAATCACCGTTGATGGACAGCTTCATTTCCATGTTCGACCTCGATGTCGCTCCCCAGGTCGAGGGGATGTTGGCCGCTCGTGTCAGTTAGAACGCCAGCTGGGAATCCTGGAGCCATGCGGCAAGGACCAAGGTGATTGATGCCCATGCTTAGGCCGCACGCCGATAAATTGCGCCTACCAACCGTTCCGGGCTGTCAACAAACCCTGCACACCACTCACCCCTTGCCCTTCTTTTTGATCTTCTTCAAGCGCGCAGCCGCTTTCTCGACCGTCGCCTTCTTCTCGGAACGCTTCATGTTTCGCCAGCCGCGTATCTCCTCCTTGCTGCGCCCGCAGCCGGTGCACACTTCATGCTTGAGCTTGCAGCTCGACACGCAAGGGTTTTCAATCTCTTTGGCCATTGAACGGTTCCTGATGAGTAGCAGCGCAAGTCTGCGCAGGGGCGCGGTTGGCTAGTGAAGTATGGGACATTCAAAGCTCGCACATGATCGCTTGCCCCCGTCACTGTCCCGCATCACCCTCGCTAATGGTCCGACCAATGCCCTTGCCCGCCAGCCAGTGCAACACCGCCCCCAAGCCCAGCAATGCCCCTGCCCTCAGCCAGTTCTCGAAAGGTTGCTGACTCAGCACCAGCAGGCACGACAGGATACCCAACACAGGGACCACCGGATGAACCGAGAAATGCTCGGCATCGACCTTTTCCTTCTTGAGCACCAACACCGCTACGTTCGTGCTCAAAAATACGAACAACAGCAACAGCACGACGGTTTCGGCCAGCACTTCCAGCGAGCCAGTAAAGGTCAGCAGGATGGCCAGCAGCGTGGTCGCGGCTATCGCATAACCGGGTGTGCCGCGGTTGGGTAGCACTTGGCCCAGAACGCGCGGCAGCATGCCATCGCGGGCCATGCCCCAGGCAAGGCGGCTGGCCATGATCATGGTCAACATGGCGCCGTTGGCCACCGCCACCAAAGCGATGATGGCGAATACACCGTGGGGCAGCCCCAGGTCAGCGTTGTGCACGATGTCCATCAAGGGCGTCTTGGCGTCGATCAGTGCCTGCACTGGCATGACCAACGCGGCGCCGGCGCCGACTGCCAGGTAAACCAGGCCGGCCACCAGCAAGGCCCCGAACAGCGCGCGTGGGTACGTCCGGCGTACGTCCTTGATTTCCTCGGCCAGGTTGGCGGACGTCTCGAACCCCACGTACGAATAAAATGCCAGCAAAGCGCCGCCCAGTACCGCACTAGCCGGGCCCTGTTCGCCGAAATCCAGCAAACGGGTAGGCTCGGCCTGCCCTTGGCCGCTCAACACCGCCACAGCGACGATCACCAGCACCAAGCCGCTGAGTTCGATCAGGGTCATGACCAGGTTGGCACTGAGCGACTCCTTGATACCCCGGGCGTTGAGCATTGCCATCAATACTAGAAACAGGGGCGCCAGCACCGCCGAAGGCCAGTCGATAAACACGCGCAGATATTCCCCAGCAAACGCCAGCGCCAACCCTGCGGCACTGGTGATGCCTGCCGCCAACATGGCGAACCCCACCAAAAAAGCCAGCAACGGCGAGCCGAACGCCCGCCGTGCGAACACCGCCGCACCGCCAGCCCGGGGGTATTTGCTGACAAGCTCGGCGTAGGACGCCGCAGTCAACAGGGCGAAGAACAGTGCCAGGGCCAGAGGCGCCCAGATGGCGCCACCGGCCCGGTCGGCGATGGCGCCTGCCAGTGCGTATACCCCGGCGCCCAATACGTCCCCGAGGATGAAGAACACCAACAACGGCAGGGTGATCACGCGTTTGAGTGAGGCGGTTGCGTCGCTGGCCATCATGGCGCTCCAATCGTCTGGTCAATGGCGCTGTGACTGCCCCCCTGCGCGCAAGGTTCAGTGCCCTGCCCAGGTGGCGCGCCAGCTGCCAGCCACCCATGGGCATAAGTTCCCTGACCTGGGCTGCCATTCGTCGACCAATCGCGCATTGCAAACAACCTTGGGAGCATTGGGTTCCTCTCAGATGTGATAGCCGAAACATCTGACAACACATACGGGATGCTCACATGGCCAGGGAACCGAAAACGGCAAGGCGACTGCTTTGGATGATGGCGCTGGGCACCGTAGCACTCCAGCTCTCGGGCTGCGACATGGTGTTATTCAACCCCAAGGGGCAGGTGGGGCTCGAGCAGCGCAACCTGATCATCCTCGCCACCTTGCTCATGCTGATCGTAGTGGTACCGGTGATGATCATGGCGCTGGTGTTTTCGGTGCGCTATCGGGCCTCGAACGAAAAGGCCCGCTATACCCCCGACTGGAGCCACTCGCGGCTGATTGAAGCGGTGGTATGGGGCGTGCCGCTGGCCATCATCATCGTGCTGGGGGTTGTCACCTGGCGTTCGACCCATGCGCTGGACCCGTACCGGCCGCTGGCATCCGACACCCCTGCGCTCAAGGTCCAGGTCATCGCCATGGACTGGAAGTGGCTGTTCGTCTATCCCGAACTCGGCATTGCTTCGGTCAACGAAATGGCGATGCCTGTAGACACGCCCGTTGACTTTAGGGTGACTTCCGACGGCGCCATCACTTCGTTCTTCATTCCGGCCCTGGGCGGCCAGATCTACGCCATGGCCGGGATGCAGACACGGCTGCACCTGATCGCCAACCACGCAGGCGACTACACCGGGATCGCCGCCAACTACAACGGCCCGGGGTTCTCCGACATGCACTTCAAGGCGCTGGCCCTCGACCCGGCGGGCTTCGATGATTGGGTCGAACGCACCCGCGCCGCCGGGCGCCAGCTCGATGGGGCTGCCTACACGCAGCTGGCCAAGCCCAGTATTGCCCACCCGGTAGAACATTACGGCAAAGTCGACCCGCACCTGTTCCAGTCGTTGATCGACAAGTACCAGGGCGTCAACCGCTCACGGGAGGTCGAACGCCGCCTCAGCGATTCCCAGGGCCAGAGCCCCCAAGGCAGCAAGGAGTAAGCGCATGTTCGGAAAACTGACCTGGGACGCCATCCCCCTCCACGAGCCGATCATCATGTACACGCTGGCCGTCGTCGGGCTGCTGGGCCTGGCGGTCGTAGGGGCCATCACCTACATGGGCAAATGGAAATACCTGTGGCAGGAGTGGTTCACTAGCGTGGACCACAAGCGCATCGGCGTGATGTACATCGTCGTCGCCCTGGTGATGCTGCTGCGCGGGTTCGCCGACGCGTTGATGATGCGCACCCAGCAGGCCATGGCCTCGGACGGCTCGCCTGGCTACCTGCCGCCTGAGCACTACGACCAGATCTTCACCGCCCATGGGGTGATCATGATCTTCTTCATGGCCATGCCGTTCGTGGTCGGGCTGATGAACGTGGTGGTACCTTTGCAGATCGGCGCCCGCGACGTGGCCTATCCATTTTTGAATGCCGTCAGCTTCTGGCTGTTTGTTTCCGGCGCCGTGCTGGTGAACCTTTCCCTGGGCATTGGCGAGTTCGCACGCACCGGCTGGGTGGCCTACCCCCCGTTGTCCGGTATCGGATACAGCCCCGGGGTGGGAGTGGACTACTACATCTGGGCGTTGCAGATTTCCGGGGTAGGCACCCTGCTCACCGGGCTGAACTTCTTCGTCACCATTCTGAAGATGCGTACCACCGGCATGACGCTGTTTCGCATGCCGGTGTTCACCTGGACAGTGTTGTGCACCTCGATCCTGATCCTGGCTGCCTTTCCCATCCTCACCGCCACCTTGTTCATGCTCACGCTGGACCGCTATTTGGGCATGCACTTCTTCACCAATGAACTGGGCGGCAACCCCATGATGTACGTGAACCTCATCTGGGCTTGGGGCCACCCCGAGGTGTACATCCTCATACTCCCAGCGTTCGGTATCTTCTCGGAGGTGGCCTCGACGTTCTCGCGCAAGAAGCTGTTCGGCTACTACTCCCTGGTGTGGGCGACCATCGTCATTACGGTGCTGTCCTTCATCGTTTGGGTGCACCATTTCTTCACCATGGGCGCAGGACCCAACGTGAACGCGTTCTTCGGCATCATGACCATGATCATCGCCGTCCCCACCGGGGTGAAGATCTTCACCTGGCTGTTCACCATGTACCGGGGTCGGGTGCGTTTCGAGACGCCGATGCTGTGGACGGTTGGCTTCATCGTCACCTTCAGCATCGGGGGCATGACCGGGGTCCTGCTGGCGGTGCCCGGTGCGGACTTCCTGTTGCATAACAGCCTGTTCCTGATTGCCCATTTCCACAACGTGATCATCGGCGGCGCGGTCTTCGGCTACCTCTGCGGCCTGACGTACTGGTTCCCCAAGGCCTTCGGCTTCAAACTCCATGACCCACTGGGGCGTGCTGCCTTCTGGTGCTGGTTGGCTGGATTTTACTTTGCCTTCATGCCGTCCTATTTCCTGGGGTTCATGGGCATGACCCGGCGCCTGAATCACTTCGACGTACCCGAGTGGCGGCCCTTCCTGCTGCTGGAAATGGTCGGTGTATTGATCATCCTGTGTGGCGTGGCCTGTCAGGTCATGCAACTGGTGGTGAGTATCCGCAAACGTCATGAGAACCGCGACACGACGGGCGACCCCTGGGACGGGCGCACGCTGGAATGGGCGACCGCTTCGCCGCCCCCGTTCTACAACTTCGCCGAGCAACCTGTCGTGGGCGGCATCGACGCGTACTGGGGCATGAAGGAGAAAGGCGTGAAAACCCTGGCCGAGATGGATTTTCGCAAGATCCACATGCCTCGCAACACCAGCCTGGGCCTGGGGCTAGGCGTTCTGTCCACGGTGCTGGGCTTTGCGTTGATCTGGCACATCTGGTGGTTGGTCATCGCCAGTTCACTGGCAGTCATCGCCACCCTGATCGTGCGCAGTTACGACCCCAATACCGACTACTGCATCCCGGCCGAAGCGGTCGAACGGATGGAAACCGAGCGTCGCCAACGGTTGGCGGAGGCCTGAATCATGTCCCATGTCGTGCACAACGAAACGGCCCGCGAGCAAGAGCATGGCCACGAAGACGCAGGCTCCCTGAGCCTGTTCGGCTTCTGGGTCTACCTGATGACCGACTGCATTCTGTTCGCCACCCTGTTTGCTACCTATGCGGTGCTGGGACAGTCTGTGGCAGGTGGGCCCAGCGCGGCGGACATCTTCGAACTGCCTTATGTGCTGGTGGAGACGTTCCTGTTGCTCTTGAGCAGCATCACCTACGGCTATGCGATGCTCGCCAACCACCGCCAGGACAAGCGCTGGGTGCTGCGCTGGCTGGGCGTCACGTTCCTGCTCGGCCTGGGCTTCATCGCCATGGAGATCAATGAATTCCATCATCTGATCAGCGAGGGCGCAGGCCCCCAACGCAGTGCGTTTCTGACGGCGTTCTTCACGTTGGTGGGCACTCACGGCCTGCACGTGCTGGTGGGGCTGATCTGGATGGCCCTGTTGATGATGCAGGTTCACCAGCGCGGCCTGACCTGTGTCAATGCTACGCGCTTGAGCTGCCTGAGCCTGTTCTGGCATTTCCTGGACATCGTGTGGGTCTGTGTGTTTACCGTCGTTTATCTGTTCGGGGTGATCTGATGAGTCGTCAAAGCCATGTACCTAGCAGTGCCGGCGCTAGCCAGAGCAGCCACCGTTCGTATAACACAGGGTTCGTGCTGGCAGCCCTGCTCACCCTGCTGCCCTTCGGGCTGGCCATGTACCCCAGCCTGCCGCGTCACCTGACCTTCATGACCGTGCTGGTGTGCGCCCTGGTCCAGATCGTGGTGCACATGGTGTTTTTCCTGCACCTGACCACAGCGCGAGAGCAGCGTTGGAACTTGATCGCGCTGGTGTTCACGGTGGTGATCATCACGCTGTTGGTGGGGTTGTCGCTGTGGATCATGTACTACGTGCACTACAACATGCTCGGGTTATGACTGTCTTCCCATCCGGGCTGGCCTGCCACCAGCAGGTCGGACCGGCGCGCTCATGCAGCCCGACGGTTGCGCCATGCACAAGTCCCCGCGACACCCAACAGCAACACTGCCCCGGCTGCACCCAAGGTGGCCGGGGCGCCCACACGAGCAGCCAGCAGCCCGGCGGCCATGCCACCCAACGCCTCGAACCCGAAGCGCATGGCGATGTAGAACGCAATGACACGTCCGCGCAGATGGCCCGGCGCTTGGCTCTGCAACTGCATGTTGGTGCTCACGTTGCTCAGCGTGATGCCGAACCCCAGCACCAGAAGCGCCAGCAATGCCAGCTGCCACTGCCCTGCCCAGCACACACCCAGCAGTGCCAGGGCGCAAAGCCCTGCGCCCACTTCGATGAACTGCCGAAGGCGAGGCAAGGCTCCGCCCACCGCCAGCACTAACGTGGCCACGAACGCGCCAGCGCCTGCCGCGCCCCAGAGCCAGCCCAGCACCCGTGCGTCACCGGCGTACACGCGCTTGGCCAGGATCGGCAGAAGCGCTGCATAGCAGGACGCCAGGAGGTTGACCATGATGACATTGAACAGCAGTTGCCTGACGCCCTGTTCCCGCCATAGATAAGCGAGGCCCTCACGAAAGACCTGGGCAGTGGAACCTGTCGCCCGAGGGCTGGCTGTGGCTTGCACCTTCAGCAACCCTGCCAGCAGCGCGGTGAAGGCGACGGCGGTCAAGGCGAAGCAAGCCGCCTCCCCCGCCACGGCTATCAGCCCGCCGGCCAGTGGCGGGCCCACGAAGCGGGCGGCGTTGATAAGCATCGCGTTGAGGACCAGCGCGTTGGGCAGGTCAGCTGGATCTTCCACGAAAGAGCCGATCAGGGCCTGACGCAGGGGTGTTTCGACGGCATTGAGCAAGCCCAGCAGCAGTGCCATTGCGGCAATGAAGGGGCCATCTACCCAACCAGCCCAGGTCACTAGCGCAAGCGCGGCCGATTGCGCCACCAGCATCGACTGGACCACGATCAGCAGTCGACGCTTGTCGTGGCGATCGATCCAGGCGCCTGCGAACGGACCGACGATCAACTGCGGGGCGAGAAAAAGAAAGGTGATCAGGCCCAGCAATACAGCTGACCCGGTCAGGTGATAGGCCAACCAGGACAGCGCGACTTGCTGAACCCACTTGCCCAAGGTCGAAACGCCTTGGCCGGCAAAATAAACCTGGAAATGATGGTGGCCCAATGCGCGTACAGCAGAAGGCCAACGGGTACGAGGGGGCGGCGTCAGGTCAGACAAGTGAGCGAGTCCTCAGGTGAGAAGCAGCCGCCATTGAAGGATCTTGCTCGGACCACGTGCGGGTCGATCCTCAGCCTGGCAGCAGGCAGCCTTTCTTTTTCAAGGACTCCAGGACCCAGGTGCGGTCATTGGTACCTTGAGCGATATGTTGCATTTGCGCCGTTTCGGCAGCGTGCTTGGCCGTGGCGCGTTGGTAGACCTCTGCGACATGGGCATAGGGTACGCACAGCAAGCCGTCATCGTCACCGATGATCAGGTCCCCGGGTTCGATCACCATGCCATCGATGGCGATGGGCACGTTGATCTCACCCGGCCCGTCCTTGTAAGGGCCGCGATGGGAAACACCGGCAGCGAACAGGGGGAAGTCACCGGCCTTGATGCTGCCAGCATCGCGGATTGCACCATGGATGACGATGCCCGCTACACCGCGCTTCACGGCGTACGCCACCATCATCTCGCCGATCAGAGCATTGGTCAGGTCGCCGCCGGCATCGACCACGATCACATCACCTGGCTCGGCGCTGTCGATGGCGTAGTGCAGCATCAGGTTGTCACCAGGACGGGCCTTGACCGTCAGAGCCGCGCCGCACAGCACACCTTCCCGGTGCATGGGGCGCAAACGCGCACCACCCGCCGTCATGCGATTCATCGAGTCGCTGACGTTGGCGACCGGCACCTCGCGGTAGCGCGATACCCACTCATCACCGATTTTTCGCGTGCGCTCAAGCACCTGGAAACCAATGCTCATGTGACCTACCTCTTCTTGGATTTATTGGGCGCGCTCAACGTCGAATCAGAACGCCATTTCAGAATGTCATTCCATTAAACAGATTTCAAGGGTTTGAAATCTCAGTTATTCGGCAATTTGGCTGACTAAAAATCTATTGTTGCAACGCCATTTCATTATGATAGGTTATTGGTGAAAGCACTCAGTGCAGTCCTACCGTCTTCAACAAAAACAAGGTATCGACGATGTCCCGTACCCTTCTGCTGACAGGTCCGGCGCTGGCCGACGACGCGATGCGCCTGGCCGATCAACACGCCATCCGCGTCATCCCCACCACGCCCTATCTGTCCGAGAATGAGCTCGAAGCGATCATCCGCGCAGAGCAACCCGATGCCATCATCGTGCGACAAGGCAGCCTGACCCGCGCGATGATCGACGCATCCAACGCGTTGAAGGTGGTCGCCAAGCATGGGGTCGGCTACAACACCATCGACATCCAGGCCGCCGCCGACCGGGGTATTCCTGTCTCCGTCGCCGTTGGGGCCAACGCCCAGTCAGTGGCCGAGCACGCCTTTGCGTTGATGTTCAGCGTTGCGCGCCAAACCGCCTTGCTCGATGCGCGCATGCGCGAAGGCCACTGGGACAAGGCCACTGCCAACGGCATGGAGTTGGCGGGCAAGACACTGGGCCTGGTCGGCCTTGGCTCGATCGGCGCGATCCTGATGGACCTGGTGGCGCCGCTGCGCATGAAGGTCAAGGTTTACGACCCTTACTTGCAGCAGTTACCCGTGCGTGATCACCTCGAGCGCGAAGAGGATTTCGATCGTTTGCTGGCCGATAGCGATATCATCAGCCTGCATTGCCCCCTCACAGACACCAATCGCAACCTCATCGGCGCCCAGCAGCTTGAGCGCATGCGTTCAGGTGCCATCTTGATCAACACCGCACGTGGCGAGCTGGTCGATACCGAGGCCTTGGTGCTTGCGTTGAGCGAGCGGCGCATCGGGGGTGCCGGCCTGGACACTTTCCACCCCGAACCGCCTCCGGCCGACAGCCCGCTGTGGGGCCTGCCAACCCTGGTCGCCACACCTCACATCGGGGCCAACACCAGCGAAGCCCGGGACCGCGTAGGCCTGGTTGCCCTGCAGCAAATCCTCGATGCCTGGGACGGCAAGGCGCTGGACCCGCGCTGTGTGGTGAACCGTCACCTGATCGATAACTGATTGCCCTTGCGCCGGCTTGTCCGGCCGCACAGACCCCTGCGTAACTCCAGAAAAAAAACAATTGGAGAGCACCATGAAAGCAGCCTCAACCCCGCCCAGCGAGCTCGAACGCGCCACCATGCGCCGTGTTGCCTGGCGTCTACTGCCCTTTCTGATCATCTGCTACCTGATCGCGATCATCGATCGCGGCAACATCGGCATGGCATCGTTGCAGATGAACCAGGACCTGGAGTTGTCAGCCAAGGTCTTCGGTTTCGCCAGCAGCTTGTTCTTCTTCGCCTACTTCCTGGTGGAAGTCCCCAGCAACCTGGCCATGCAGCGTTACGGTGCGCGCATCTGGATCGCGCGCATCATGATCACCTGGGGGCTGATCTCCGCCGGTACCGCCTTCGTGCAAGGGGCCAACTCACTGTATGTGATGCGCTTTCTGCTGGGCGCTGCCGAGGCCGGGTTCTTCCCAGGGGTGTTGCTGTACCTCACCTACTGGCTGCCGTCGGCGTATCGCGCGCGCATGGTGGCGCTATTCATGGTCGCCATTCCCGCCGCTAACTTCATCGGCTCGCCGATTTCAGGGCTGCTGTTGAGCCTGGACGGCTGGTTGGGCATGCGTGGGTGGCATTGGCTGTTCATCCTCGAAGGCATCCCGGCGGTGCTGCTGGGGATCGCCTGCCTGTTCGTACTGACCGATCGGCCTGAGCAGGCCAAATGGCTGAATGACGATCAACGCGGCTGGCTCACCGGGCGGTTGGCCGAGGAACGAGCACAGAAAACCACCATCGGTCATATCTCGCTGTGGAAACTGCTGCGCCACAAGGACATCTGGGTGCTCGCGCTGATTTACTCGGGCGCCTCGGCGGCTGGCAGCACCATGAGCGTCTGGGCGCCACAACTGCTCAAGACCTTCGGCCTGAGCTCCATGGAGATCGGGCTGGTGAACGCGATTCCTTATGGCGTTGCCTCGATCCTGATGGTCATCTGGGGCCGCAGTTCCGACCGCACCGGTGAACGTCGCTGGCACACCGCAATGACCATGTTGCTGATTGCGGCCGGCCTGCTGATGACCCTGTTCACCTCGTCACTGCCGGCCACGGTGGTGATGCTGACCATGGTGCTGGTGGGGGCCTACTCCATGAAAGGCCCGTTCTGGGCATTGGTGTCGGGCTGGTTGTCCTCCTCCACTGCAGCAGCTGGGCTGGCTGCGGTTGGCGCCATGGCCAACCTGATCGGGGGTGGCTTGATGGTCAACGTGTACGGCGCCATCCATGACGCCACCGGCAGCTACGCACTGGCACTGATGCCACTGGCGGCGTTGTGCACGCTGGCTGGGGTCATGGTGCTGGTCATTGGCCGCAAGCGCCAGCTTGAACAGGCGCAGGCCGCAGGAACGCTGGCTGCCAAGTAGAAGCCGCTTGGCGCTCGGTTGCCGTCCACGGCTCACAAGCGTGCCATGGAGCCGGCGAAGCCGGCGCCAAGTCAAACCACAACACTAAAAATCAGGCGGTGATGGCTTTACCACGTGGAAGGTTTATTCAAACGACCGGTAGACTCAGACTTCATACCTGGCGCCGCCGCTGCTCGGGCGACGGCGCCAGCGAACCTAGAGCGATTCGCCGTCGTCCTCGATGTCCATCTCAGCCTCCGCCGCCTCCGTGGCATCCGCGTCATTGAGCGCAGGGGAAGTCGGTTTTAACGGATCGTTGATATAAGGCACATCGCTTGGGCCTTTCTCTTCAGTGCCCGCGGTTTCTGGTTGCATGGCGTACTCTCCTCGACTTACAGGCTCGGCCCTTTAGGACCGGGCTCATGGATTGGGCACCCATTGTGCTGCCCACGAAAATTGGCCGACATTTCATAGGCCGGCTTGCGCACCCGCATCACGCCACCCAAGGGCCTGTGCGCCGCCAGACCGTGCCAGGGGCTGAACGCCATGCCGTCGTCGATACGGCGCACATTCTCTTCACTCCATGCCGCTTGAGGCTTGACCTCCAACGTGGCCACGGCCACATAGGGGCTGAGCGTCTCGGGCCACTGACTGGATGCATCTTCGATTGGCATTTGATCAAGGTCGGTGGCCAACTGGACCTGAAGCTCCCAGACGCCGCCCTCGCTTGCAAAAAACGCTTCCATGGCGTGACGTAGCCCGTCTGGATCGTCTTTGAGGTCAACAACCTGATCGGTCAGCGCAGTCAAGGCCGCCGACACGGGCACTACCGCAAGCTTTGCGTAGTAAGGGCCATAGAGTACAGGTACGACGGTGCTGAAGCTTTCGCCAAGAATGTGGGTTTGAGGGTGCCCACCAAGGCTTTTGAGCGTGCCGCTCTCACCGCCAAACGCTTCGACCACTTTTTCTGCACCGCGCAGCACGGCCGACACTACCTTTTTCGTACCCGGCGCTTTGTCAGTGGTTTTGGCAAGCAACTTCAACGTCTTGAGAAACGCCTTGGGGTCTGGCGCGGTGAAGGCTTTGGCATTTTGCATGACAAAGTCCTGCGTGACTTGCCCTTCACTGCCTGGCAACCGCGGGCCTTGTACGCCAACGATCTTGAGCGCCAGCCCCCGTGGGGTGGAAACCTTGTCATCGAGGATGTCACCCGGGTTGGTGGAAAACCGCAGGTAAGCATCGAACTCACCCGGTGTGGCGAACGCCCCCTGAGCGAGCTGCGCCGGCAACCCTGGCGCCACTTTCAGTGTGCCGCGCAACAATCCATGTGCTTTTGCATGAACGCTGCGGTTGGCATGGCCATTGTCCTTGAAGGTGGTCTCCATGATTTCGCGCAGCGTATCCTGCAACGCCTGGCTGGTCTGTGCTTCATCTTCGGGAATCTGTTCAAACCCAGGCTCAAAAGGTAATGGCACTACCAAGGCGGGGGCATCGGGCAGCTTATTCATTACTACGCTCCTGTCGTCTCGAGACGAACAATGGGATGGTTACCAGCACACAGCCTTCACGATTCTGCATGGTCCAGCACCCCTCACGCTCAATTGATCTGATCGTGCGCAGGCACTGCCTTGCTGAGGTCGCTTGCACGGGGATCGACCTTGTGCAGCGTCACCGGCACGCACTTGGCGGCAGGCACCTTGCTGCGTTCAGCGTGGTGCCACAGCGGGATCAGCGGATTGCACTCAGGGTAATAGGCGCCCGCACAGCCTTCGGGAATGTCATAGGCGATGATCTGCAAAGGACCGACTTCTCGCACGACCTGGGGCTCGACAGCAGTGCGTAGCAGCACCCAGTCGCCTGCAGCCAAACCCAACCGAACCACATCGCTGCGATTGAGGAACACGACGCTACGGGTGCCTTTTACCCCACGAAAACGGTCGTCGTAGCCATAGACAGTGGTGTTGAACTGGTCATTGCTGCGCAGCGTCATCAATTGCAGCACATCATGCGCCGAGACAGCGGGCTGCAAGTCGTCGTCCTCATCAAGCCCCTGGGGCGCCACGAACTGGGCTTTGCCAGACGGGGTCTGCCACTCCCGTTTAGCCGCCGGCAGGGGCCTATGGAAACCGCCGTGCTCCCACATGCGTGTTTCCATGTTGTGAAATATCTCGGGGTAGACCTGGCTGATCGCTTCGCGGATCAATGCATAGTCGTGGCGCCAAGCATCCCAGTCGACAGTCGTTCGCTGATCCAGGGTCGCTTCGGCCAACCCGGCAATAATCGCCACTTCGGAGCGCAGGTGTTCACTGGCTGGCTCATTGCGGCCCTGCCAGGCGCGGATGCAGCCGGTACTGTCCTCGGTGGTATAGACCTGCTCTACACCCTCCTGACGATCAGCTTCTATGTGCCCAAGACAGGGCAACAACCAGCCATGTCGCCCCGGGAACAGATGCGTGCGATTAAGCTTGGTCGCCACCTGGACGTTCAGCGTAAGCGTCTGCCAGGCCGCCTCCATGCACTGGGTGTCGGGAATCGCCCGCAGGAAGTTGCCACCCAGGCCGATGAAAGCCTTGACCTTGCCCTCGACGAGCGCTTGGCAGCAGTCCACCGTGGCCATGCCCTTGTTCGGTGGAACCTGCACGCCAAACAGTGCTTGCAGTTTTTGACCCGGAACCTTGGCCGGGTCCTCCGTGATACCGACCGTGCGCTGGCCTTGCACATTGGAGTGCCCGCGCACGGGACAGATGCCTGCGCCGGGCTTGCCGATGTTGCCGCGCAATAGCAGCAGGTTGACCAGCATCTGCACGTTGTCGACACCGCGTCGGTGCTGGGTCATGCCCATCCCGTAGATGATCATGACCTTGCTGCTACGGGCATAGACGGTAGCTGCAGCTTCCATCGCAGCACGCCCGAGGCCGGACTGACGCTCCAGGGTCGCCCACTCATGGCGCTGAACTTCTTCTCGCAGCGCGTTCAACCCATCGGTGTGTGCCTGGATGAACGCATGGTCGAGCACAGCCGGCTTGCCCTCGTCACTTGCCTGTTGTTCCATCGCAAGCAGGGCCTTGATGATCCCCATCACTGCTGCCAGGTCGCCCCCTACCTTGACCTGATGATACTGGGTACTGATCACAGTCGATTCAGGCCCCAGCATTTCACTGGGGGATTGAGGGTTGACGAAGCGCTCAAGCCCTCGCTCGCGCAGTGGATTGAAGGTGATGATGGGCACATTGCGCTTGCGCGCTTCCTGCAGCGGGTGAAGCATTCGCGGGCTGTTGCTGCCTACGTTCTGGCCGAAGAAGAAAATGCAGTCGGTGTGTTCAAAATCTTCCAGCGTGACGGTGCCGACGGGTACACCAATACTCTCCTGCAGTCCGACCGACGTGCTCTCATGACACATGTTCGAGCTGTCCGGGAGGTTGTTCGTGCCGTAGGCGCGGGCGAACAGCTGGTACATGAACGAGGCTTCCAGCGATGCCCTGCCCGAGGCATAGAACACCGTTTCGTCCGGGCTCAGGGCTTGCAACTGTTGGCCGATCTGCTGGTACGCCTCTGCCCAGGTGGTAACTTGGTAACGGTCGCTAGCCGGGTCGTAGCGCATGGGGTGGGTCAGCCGGCCTTGCTGCTCCAAGGCGTAATCGGTCCATGTGCGCAGCGCTGAGAGGGTATGGGTGGCAAAAAAATCCGGGCCGGTGCGGTGGCGGGTAAGTTCCCAGGCGGTGGCCTTGGCGCCGTTCTCGCAGAACTCCAGCGCGTGTGGGTTGCCTGGCTTGGCCCAGGCACAGCTGACGCAGGCGAAGCCTTTGGGTTTGTTTTGCCTGACCAGCGCCATGGGTGCTGTTGTAATGGCCTGTTCCCGCCAGAGTATGGTCATGACAGAGCGCGCCGACCCCCAACCGCCTGCTGCATCTTTATAGGGCTTGTATCGCGCTTGAGGGTGGATGAGCGACATGGCCGCCTCGCTGTAGTTATGTCTGAATATTTCGAGGTGGGATGGGAGAGGGAAGTTCAAGCGAGCATGGTGTTTGCTGGCTGAGTGGGCGTGGGGTGGGAGCGTCTTCTCAAAGGGGTCGCTGCAAATTGGTCTTTTCTGAGATCGATCCGATAACGCCAGGGGCCGCTGTGCGGCCCATCGCGGCACGAGACCGCTCCCACATGGGGGATAAGGGTACCTAGGGGCGATATTCAATTCTTAGTTATTCGATATGGACACGCTTACAAACTACTTCCAACATAGTTGTCATCGTCGTCACCGCTGTTGCTGTGGATCTTGATCTTGATCTTGATCTTGATCTTGATCTTGATCTTGATCTTCGCGACTTCAGAAGGCCGAACGCAGGTCTTGCGGAGGGAGGTGACAGGCATGGATGCCTGTCAAGCGCTGGGCCCCAGGATGGGGCCTACAGCGCGGTCCTCCCGGGAGCAAGACCGGAGTGAGGGAACCCCGAAGCGCAGCGTAGGGGCCGTATGAATGGAGCGCAGCCTTTTTTGGTTACTTTTTGTGGCGTTTGACAAAAAGTAACTCGCCGTAAGGGCGAAAAGGTGATTAAGCGTCGCCATCGCAAATGGACTATGCGCTCTATCAATACCCACACCAACCCAATCGAACTTCAAACTTCAAACTTCAAACTTCAAACTTCAAACTTCAAACTTCAAACTTCAAACTTCAAACTTCAAACTTCAAAGCGTGGGCGCATACAGCAAGTTGGTATTCATTGGCGCGGGTGGCGCACAGTCACCCTTCCGCCCTTACGGCGGCTCACTTTTTGTCTTGTCAAAAAGTAAGCAAAAACCGCCTGCTCCTATCATCCGGCCCCTACGCTACGCTCCGGGGTCCCCTCGCTCCGGGCTTGCTCCCGGGAGGACCGCGCTGCAGGCCCCATCCTGGGGCCCAGCGCTTGACAGGCATCCATGCCTGTCACCTCCCTCCGCAAGCCCTGCGCTCGGCCTCCTGAAGTCGCGATCTGCGGCGCCTGGGCTACCGCGCGCTTAGAAGCAAGAGCAAAAGCAACTGCAACTGCAACTGCAACTGCAACTGCAACTGCAACTGCAACTGCAACTGCAACTGCAACTGCAAGCCGCGCGCCCTGCAAGATGTATTGCAACTGAAATTAGTCTTGTAGGGCCATAGAATATCACCCTAGCCAAGGCTCATCCCCAACAACCCTGGTGAATCATCGTGCTCGTTCGTTCATATAAAAAAGCGGCGGAATAACCCGCGATCACGCCTAGGACGAACGGACACGCCATGACACTTCGCACCCAATCACTTTCACGTACCCAGATATTGCGCCTAACCTTGCTAGCCGTTGCCCTCTCACCGCTTGACCACCTACCCGCCCTGGCAGCTGATCAGGTGAAGACCATCAGCCACGATATCGCCGCAGGCCCCCTCGACAGCGTACTGAACGAATACGCCCAGCGCGCCGCCCTTTCGGTGTCGTTCGATCGTAACGCCCTCGCCGACCTGCGCTCGAGCGGCCTGCAAGGACGCTACGGCGCATGGGAGGGGCTTAATCACCTGTTGCAAGGCACTGGCCTGCGCCTTAGTCGCGACACCAATGGTGGCTACCTAGTGCTCCCCCCCGCCCCGAGCAACAGCGGGGCGATTGAACTGACCGCCCTGAGCATTTCCGGCAAGGCCCCCGGCGCACTCACCGAAGGTTCAGGCGCCTACACGACCGAATCGTCCAGCAGCTCCACGCGCCTGAACCTGTCACTCAAGCAAACCCCACAATCGATCACGGTCCTGACGCGCCAGCGCCTGGACGACCAGAAGCTCGATACCCTCACCGACGCACTGGACGCAACCACCGGCATCACCGTCATTCGCGAAAGTCTGGGCGCCGACAGTACGGCGTACCTGTCACGGGGCTTTGCCATCCGCAACTTCGAGATCGACGGCGTCCCCACGTCGGCGAACATGGACAACTACACCCAGAACACGGCCATGTACGACCGCGTGGAAATCGTGCGCGGCGCCACGGGCCTGATCAGTGGCATGGGCAACCCATCGGCCACCATCAACCTGATTCGCAAACGCCCCACCGTTGATCCTCACGTGCAACTGAGCGCCGAGGCTGGTAGCTGGGATCGCTATGGCCTGGGTGTTGATGTGAGCGGCGCGCTCGATGAAAGCGGCAGGCTGCGCGGCCGCCTGGTGGCCGATCACAAGGACCAGCACGCCTGGATCGACCGCTTTAGCCAAGCAATCTCGACCCTATATGGCATCACCGAACTGGACCTGAGCGACACGACCCTGCTGACGTTGGGCCTCAGCCATCAGGTCACCCACAGTACCGCCCCCATTCGCACCGGCTTCCCGCTGTTCACCACGGACGGGGCACGCACACATTTCTCCCGCTCGTTCAATACCGCGCCAAACTGGAGCTACTATGATCGGCAGCAAAGTACCCTCTTCACCTCGCTTGAACATCAGTTCGCCAACGGGTGGAGCGGCAAGGTGGAGTACACCCACGCGCGCAACGACTACGACACCGTGATCGCCTACGTCGATGGCGAAATCGACCCAGCAACCGGTGCCGGTGCAACGATCAACCCGACACGCTGGAAGGCAGCGCCCACCCAGGACAGCCTGGACGCCTATCTCACCGGCACCTTCGACGCCCTGGGGCGCGAGCACGAATTGATCGGTGGCGTGACCCTGTCGCGGACCGAGGAAAGAGGCACCTCCAACTTCGGCGGCTGGCAGAGCGCTCGAACAGGCTACGACGACACCATCGACAACATCTTCAACTGGAACGGGTCGTCCCCCAAGCCAGTGTTCACCCAAATCGGTACCACCGACATGACCGAAACCCAGTACGCCGGCTACTTGACCTCGCGGCTGCACCTGAGCGACGCCGCCAGGCTGATCCTCGGGGCGCGCGTGGTCGACTGGAACAGGGTGAACAAGAGCGCGCTCTATAGTGGCTCGCGTCAACGCACCGAGCGCACCGAAAATGGTGTGGTCATCCCCTATGCTGGGCTGGTCTATGACCTGAACGATACCTGGGCTGCCTACGCCAGCTATACCCAAATCTTCAACCCGCAAGGTAACCAGATCCGCGACGTCAAGGGCTCGCCCCTCGACCCACAGGAAGGCACAGGCTACGAAGTAGGATTGAAAGCCGACCTGCTCGACGAACGCCTGACCGCGAGCCTGGCCCTGTTCCGAGTAGAGCAGGACAACCTGGCAATCGCCGATGGGCGCCTGCTCCAGCCCAACGGGTTTCAGGCGTATCGCGCCGAGAGCGGCACCACGAGCGAAGGTGTGGAGCTTGAGGTCAACGGTGAGCTGGCTGAAGGCTGGCAGGTCATGGCGGGCTATTCCTATAACGTCAGCTTCGATACCAACGACGAGCGCATCGTCACCGAGATTCCGCGCAACAGCGTGAAGCTGTTCACCACTTACCGCCTGCCGGGTGAGCTGGATAAATGGACTGTCGGCGGCGGGTTCAACTGGCAAAGTGAAACGGGCTACGCCTTGAGCTACGCCACCACCCAGAGCAGTTATGCGCTGGTCAACCTGATGACTCGCTACCAGGTCACTCCACAGCTTTCAGCCAGTGTGAACGTCAGTAACCTGTTCGACAGGCACTACCTGACGACCACGGCGGGTGGCATCTACGGCGCCCCACGCAACGTCATGACAACGCTGCGCTACAACTTCTGAGGCCCACACCCGCCAGCGGATAAGCGGGCCCATCAATGACGGGCCCGGTAGTTACGCCAGTTCTCCCTCCCAGGGATGCTCCAGCAGCAGCCGCAAGGTCAATGACAGGGTCAGCTGGCGCTCGGCCGCGCTGCGCTCATCGGCAAGTTTACCCACGGCCTCGATGATCTGCTGCTCGGTCATACCTTCCTGGCCCTGCAAAAGTGCCTCGAGCTGGACGTGGTAGGGCTGGTTCAATGTCTCGTATTCGTTTGCATACGAAGTGCGCACAAAATCCATCCAAAACGTGCGCTGCAGTAGCGAATCGGCAATCCGCGCGTTGCTTTCAGCCAGCAGAATACTGCGTGCGGCTTCACGCAGACGCACATCGTCGACGTCGGAAAATACCCGGTGATACATGTAGCGTTATTGAGCCGGCAGTCCCAACGGCCGGACCAACCCTGCCCGATATGCCAGGTGTATCTCCACTTCATCGATCAGGCCGTAGGGGTTGCTGGCCCGCTCGCTGGCAATGTGTTGGGCTGCGACACGATCCACCTCGTCCAGGCGATACAGCTCGCGGCCAATGCGCACGAGAGCAGGCGCCGTGTCTGCGGCGGCAAGCCCTGCGGTGCGGGTCGCGACCAAGGCACGCACCTCGAACAGGCTAAGCATCAGCAGCATCTGATCAGCACAGGTGCGCGGGCCCGCTGCCTGCTGGAAGACAGCTTCACGGACCAGCGAATGCTCGACACACACCTCGATCAACGCCCAGATGCGCCTGCGCAGATCGATGCCTTGAAAATCATAGTCGTTCGAGCGCCCAAGGTCGTTGAAGAACCGCATCAGGTCATCGCTGCCAGGCTCGTCGGTCAGCGCCGCCCAATGCTCGGAGCGAATCCCACGCTCCTCAGGGCTGGAGTCCGCCAACCAGCGCTCAAGGGATTCTTGCCCGCCAGGGCCATGACGGCGCACAGGCAAGGCCGTTGCCCCGACTTCGCCCAGCGTGCTGCGCAGCGCGGTCTGCGTGGGTTCGGGCACAGGGTTATCGTGCAGGCTTAGCCCAGCCAGACGCCGGTGGGAGTGAGCAAGGGTCGGGCTCATGCCCGCGATATGGTTGTCGCGAAGGTCGATGTCTTCCAACGCGGGGTGCATGTATACCTCTATCGGCAACTCGTTCAAGCCCGTGCCACGCAAGTGCAGCCGTTGTAGATCCAGCAACCGTCCCAGCGGTGGCAGCCGACCGATAGGGTTATGCGACAGGTCAAGGATGCGCAACCTGGTCAATGCACTGAGCCTGGCCAGGCCTGCGTCGTCGATCACGATCTGGTTGCGCGTCAGGCGCAGCTCGGTGAGCTGGGTCAGTGCCTGCAAGCCTTCTGGAACACTGCTTAGCAAGTTGTGGCTCAAGTCCAGGGTGCGTACATTGGGGAATCGCTGGAGAAACCCCTCGGTGATGCCCGACAAGTAGGCGCGGCGAATTGTCAGGTGGGTGACGTGATCGAACGACGCTTGCTCAGGCAACAGCGGAAGACTTTCGATGCGCTCGCTGTCGATGACCAGGCGGTACTCGCCATCGGCATCGGGTCGCTTACGCCGCCAGCATTGGCGGATGCGACGAGCAATCTGTCGACGGCGCTCAGGCAAAGGCGCAGTGGTTGCTTCTCGGCGCCAGGCTGCCAGGTTTTCACCCAGATCGACAAGGCACTGCTGCAATTGGCGCAGGTGATCCCACGGTTGCTCGCCCTGCAACCGCACCCGCTCAAGATACACTTCGATTTCCATCTCGTTCAGCGTCGGGAAGATCTGCTGGTAGCCCCGAAGCATGGCTTGCCGCGACCCTTCCGGACGGCCACTCAGCCTATAGCCGATACGTCCATCGCCAAGGCGCATCGCAGGCCTTGGCTTGCCCACCGGCACCATGCCCAAGAGCCGCGCAGCCTGTGTCCGGTCAGCAAAGGCACGGTCTGCCAGCGCGCTGGCAAGATCGGCCGGGGCCCCCGAGGCCGCCCCCATGGCAACGCGCTGCTCGGGGTCAAGGGTGCGCAGCAATGCCTGGAAAAAATCATCACTGGCCACAGCACCGTGCAGGGGACGTCCTGCATGATCGGTTATCAGGTACCCCTGTGCCTTATGAATCAGGCAGCGGGTCTCGGGTGCCGTGTCAGCGCCTACGCTGGCTCGCATATCGCCCCCGAATTGCGCCTCGTGCACTTCTATCTTGACTGCCGCAGCCCAAGGCCAGTCGCGGTGCAGCAATGCCAAAGCCAACCGCTCGGTATCCCTGTTAACGGCGTTGGCCTGCTCGAAACCGGCACACGCACGATCCAGGCGTGCGTCATGCAACGCCCATCGTGCCCGCTCGGCCAGCGCGAGCGGCACTTTGCGTTGCTCCAGCAACTGCCTGAGCTCGGTATCGCCCGCGGCCGTGAGCAACTCCCGGCCAGCGCGCGTGGAAAGTGCTGGAAAATCGCGGTGCAGCGGCTCGGCCGCCAGCGCGGGCACTTCCTCTGCCTCATGCCAATGCGCTTCGAAGGCTTGTCCACGCAGGCGGGGGAACGCTCGATGCAGCTCGTATCTGTGCACGGCATCACACAAGCGCGCAGGTGCAGGTGCGTTTTCAAGATGCAAGCGACGCAACGCGGCTTCGTCCAGCCCTACACTGCGCAGCACCGCGCGCACCGCTGCTGGGCTAACCGAACTCAGGTTCGAGCCCAGACGCGCCACCAGCATGCCGACGTCGGACCACTCCTGAGGGCGCTCCAGTGCATGGCGCATCCCGCCCGCCTCATTGTCTTCCAGGCTAACTGCAGGGGCTTGGACACGCTGCGGATGCTCAATCGTCGCGCGATACTCACTAGGCCCCAACCTGTAGGCACTGCCCTCTACGGCCACGTGTAAACGCCCATTGAGCAAACCCCGCTGCCCGGCCATCAGGTCCGAGTCGGGAACCGCATAACCTGGCAGTTCGACCCGGGCCAGGCGCTGCTCGCCCGCAGGCGTCAGCACAGGTGCCAGTTCATCGATGACGCCCTCTCGCGCCAGCATCCGGCCCGTGGCTGCACCGACAGCGGCGCCTACCCCAATCATGACGACGTTTTGCGCCACCGACATCAGATGACCGAGCGCTGCCTCTCGATCGCCAAGCGCCCACTCGTGGTAGCCATCGATCACGTCATCGGTAACCTGGCGCGCCGCCAGTGCGAGCAAGGGCAACCCGAGCTCGGGTACGAAGAAACTGGCCAAGCCCAGCAGGTCCAGCCCGAGACCCTTGAGTAAGTGGTTACGCCGGTCGCGCGCTTGACTGTCCACCGCCGTGCTGGGCACAGCCAGGGACTGCGCGTCCTCGAGCAGGGTATCGACCTGGACGCTGCGCAGGTGCGCGATCAGTGCACCGTGGATGACTTGGTGGCGACCGTCCAGTTCGATGGGGTCCTCAGCCGCTGCGCTGCCCAGCGCATGCTGGAAGCGCTGGCTGAAATGCAGGCGATCATGCTCCTTGATGAAGCGCTGGAAGAACTGCCGGTACGCAGGGTCGCGCAAACGCGTGCCAAGGCTGCGAAACAACTGCGACCACGAAGGGTAAGCGCCAATGGCGCCATGGGGATCGTCAGGTATCCACACGATCAGGTTCTGTGGCGCGGATGAGCCGTGCTCAGACGCAGGTTCGAACACCGTAACACCGGTCACCACTCGGCCAAACAGCCGAATTTCGCTGAACGCGCCTGCCAGTGGCTCGACAGCGCCGGCTACAGCACTGACCAGGCGATCAAGCTTCGCACCCTTCACGACGCCCTGTAGCCGCGCGAGCTCTACAGCGGCCAGTAGGCTGCGGCGCCACCCCTCTTCAAGGTCCGCGTTGACTTCGCGTCGGCGCTTGTCGTCGGCAAACAGCACCTGCTTGAGGTGCTGCTGGTAAGCAGCGCCCAGGTCCAAGGACCGACAGACCCCCGCGAAAGCCCGCGGACGCAAGGGGAGCACCGTCCCATCCGCATCCAGCACGTTCGACTGTGGCAACCAGGCTACCTCGGCGGTCTCTCGCCGATCAAAATTGTGCAACGCACAGGCCAGCAAGGGTTGCTCCAGCGTCTTGGGAACCACGCGATCAGGAATGGCGGTTACACCGGACGGGTAACGTACATGCACCACGCGATGAAGCCTGGCAGCTCGGACGTCCACCGGCCGGTGCAAGAGCCTTTGCAATGCCGCCTCAAGTAATGTGCTGGCGAAGTCGTCCAGAGGCTGCACTTGGGCGAAAACGGCCTGAACCTGCTCACGCGCCCGTTGCTGGTCAAGCAGCGCCTGATGCAGGACTTGGAGCTGCTCGACCGTGGCATCAGTCATCCAGGGTGGCAGTCGGTCGGCGATGAATGCATCCACGGAATCATCGGAAAACGGCGAGTTTGTCATGAAGCACCTGTGAGTCGCAAAAGCGTCACTCAGCCAGCTTCGAGACCTGTCTTTGAGGTAGTTGTCTAACGCCACCCACATGCAGCGCGGTGCATAGCCCGGCGTCACCGACCTCAGTCTCCCCACACGTGGCCAGTTGCGCTACAATCGCGCCCGGGTGCTAGCTGCTTGGGGCAGTGAAGCAGGTTAAACAAGCTACGCAGGTCGGGCCGCCATGCGGGAGTTATTGCGCCTATGCAAAACACGATAGTCCCCAAAGCACAGCAACTGGCCGAGCGCGCGCTGGCCAGCCTCGAACGTTTCCTGCACATCGAAGCCGTCAGTGGTGTGGTACTGCTGATCGCCGCCATCGCCGCCCTGATCTGGGCCAACTCCCCGGCCGCCGCCAGTTACGACGCCCTCTGGCATACGCCAATCACGCTGGGCATCGGCTCGCTGGTCTATTCCCAGTCCCTGCATTTCTGGATCAACGACGGCCTGATGACGATCTTCTTCCTCGTGGTCGGCATGGAGATTCGCCGCGAGATTCATGAAGGCGCCCTTTCCAGCCTGCGCCAGGCGTCCTTGCCCATGGTGGCAGCCATGGGCGGCGTCGCCGTGCCTGCCATGGTCTACCTGGGCTTCGGCCATGCGCCCAGCGAACAGCAAGGCTGGGCCGTGCCGACAGCCACCGATATCGCCTTTGCGGTCGGCGTATTGGCGTTGCTGGGCAAGTCGATCCCGTCGAATATTCGCGTCTTTCTGCTGGCCCTGGCGATCATCGACGACATCATCGCCGTGCTGATCATCGCCGTGTTCTATTCCGGTGGCCTGGACTACCTAGGCTTCGCTGTCGCGGCAGTGGGCGTGCTGCTGGTCCTGCTCATGCAGCGCATTGGCGTCGGCTCGGCCTTCGCCTACGTCATCCCAGGCGCGATCACATGGGTGGGTGTGCTGATGACCGGCGCCCACCCTACCCTGGCAGGCGTCGTACTCGGCCTGATGACCCCTGTCACCAGCCGACCCATGTGGGAGCGCCCCGTAGAAGCCGTGTCGCGCCTGAGCGATGAGGTGGTCGGCCGCGCCAAAGCCGCGGCCCAAGACGCAAGCGAACTGCTGACGCCCCTCAAGCAGCTGCGCGTGGCCCAACGTGAAGTGCTGCCGCCGGTGGTGCGTGTGCAAAGCGCGCTGCACCCTTGGGTGGCATTCGGGATCATGCCGCTGTTTGCCTTGGCGAATGCCGGGGTGAGCCTGTCGGGCGTCAACCTGGACAGCGAGACGCCGCGCTGGGTGATGGAGTCGGTGATGGCGGCGCTGGTCATCGGCAAACCAGTGGGCATCGTCGGCATCAGCTGGCTGATGGTGCGCCTGGGCGTGTGCTCGCTGCCGCCAGGGGTCAACTGGAGCGGCATCACCTTGATCGGGCTGCTGGCCGGCATTGGCTTCACCATGTCCATCTTTATCGCCAACCTGGCGTTCGCCAGCCCAGCGGCGCTGGGTGCGGCCAAGTTGGGCGTGCTGGCAGGCTCGGTGGTTGCGGCCACGCTGGGCCTGGCATGGGGCGCGTGGCGCGTGCGCGGTAAACACAGGTAGCGCCGACGCTGTTTCCCCATGCTCACGCGCATGGGGAAACACGCTTAAGGCTTGCCAACGGCCGCTCGTCGTCCCAATCATCGATCCGAGTCAACCCAGGGCAACGGGACCTTTCGAACAGGTACGAGCATTCTCAACTGCAGGAGCTTTTACCATGCGCGACTACCCTACCCCGCCCTTCCCCTCCCAACCCCAGACAGTGCCCGGCTCCCAGCCGAAAATGGACCCGGTACCGGACTGCGGCGAGCAGACCTACGTCGGCCATGGCCGGCTCGAGGGCAAGAAAGCGCTGATTACTGGCGGCGACAGCGGCATTGGCCGCGCAGTGGCCATCGCCTATGCCCGTGAAGGCGCCGATGTCGCTATCTCCTACCTGGACGAACACGAAGACGCCAAGGAGACCGCGCGCTGGGTCGAGGCAGCCGGGCGCAAGTGCCTACTGCTGCCAGGCGATCTGGCGCAGAAGCAGCAATGCCATGCGATCGTGGAAAAAACCGTGTCCGAATTCGGCCGCATCGACATCCTGGTCAACAACGCCGCCTTCCAGATGGCCCACGAAACGTTCGAGGAAATCGAAGACGACGAATGGGTGAAAACCTTCGACACCAACATCACGGCGATCTTCCGCATCTGCAAGGCCGCCTTGCCGTCCATGCCCAAAGGCAGCTCGATCATCAACACAAGCTCGGTCAACTCCGATGATCCGTCTTCCTCGCTGTTGGCCTATGCGGCGACCAAAGGCGCCATCGCCAACTTCTCCGCAGGGCTTGCGCAACTGCTGGCCAAAAAAGGGGTACGCGTCAACAGCGTAGCGCCAGGCCCGATCTGGACGCCGTTGATCCCCGCGACCATGCCCGACGAAGCAGTCAAGAATTTCGGCTCCAGCTACCCCATGGGCCGCCCGGGCCAACCGGTGGAAGTAGCCCCGATCTACGTGCTGCTGGGTTCGGATGAAGCGAGCTACATCAGCGGCTCGCGCTATGCAGTGACAGGCGGCAAGCCCATTCTCTGACAGACGCAGGGCTCTGCACCCGCAGAGCCCTCCACCACCTCACGGCATCAGAATCGCCTGAGCGTGGTCAATGCAAGGCACCGGCATGCTGTCCCTGCTCACCATGAGCCACTGGCGCATGCGAGCAGTGTCGAATATCTGGCCTTCTTCCATCATCGTCAGAATCAATGCCTGGGACATTCGGTAACACCCACACTGGGCGCACTGGCGCTGCTCCCACCCGCCGGCACATTCGACGGACTCTGCTTGTCCTGCGCATATCAGACAGCTCATGTAAGCCCCCTTGTTGTTCTTGTTCACCAACGCGTGGTCGCATGACCCACCCGACCCGGGCATGGCCAACTTCCATGAGATATCCGTGCCAACGCTTAAATTCCGTGAAATACGCTGCCCGATTGTCGGTCAGGTCAGCAGTTGACTGAGCACCGCGCGCAGTTTCCCGGGTTTTACCGGCTTGTTCAGTACCGGCATGCCCAGCGCCTGGAACGCCCGCCTGCCTTCGTCGCTGCGGTCGGCGGTAATGATGACCGCAGGGATCGTGCACCCGAATTGCTCACGCAACCGCTCAACCACGTCGCACCCCAAAACGCCATGATCCAGGTGATAGTCGGCCAAAATCAATTCTGGCGGCCGACCCTGCAGCGCGATACAGGCCGCGTGCTGATCCAAAGCCGTGACGACCTCGCACCCCCATTGGCTCAACAAGGCGCCCATGCTGTGCAAGATACTCGACTCGTTATCCAGCACCAGCAGCCGCCGCCCCGGCAGTGGGTCCCCCATGCTCGGCTGCAGGAGGACCACTGGGGTAGCAGCCGGCAGGCAGCTTGCCATTGGCACCTCAATCGTGAACACCGACCCTCGTCCGGGCCGCGACCGCACCCGTACCGGATGCTCGAGTATCTTGGCGATGCGCTCGACGATCGCCAGGCCCAGGCCAACCCCCTTGCGCTCGGCTGCACGGCCCACATCCAACTGGTTGAACTCGAGGAAGATCGACTCCAGGCGATCTTCCGGGATACCGCGCCCGGTATCCCATACCTGCAGCGCCAGGTAATGGCCACGCCGCTGCGCCGCCAACAGCACGCCGCCCGTTGACGTGTAGCGGCAGGCATTGCTGAGAAAATTGCGCAGGATACGGGTCATCAGCCGCAGATCGGTGCCCACGGCAACGTCGGGAATGCGCGCCCTGAGCTTGAGCCCTGCGGCGTCGGCCACTGGCTCGAACTCAGACACCAGCGGCGCGAACACGGTGCTCAGGTGGTACACGCCCATGTCCGGCTTCACGGCGGCCTGATCAAGTCGCGAGATGTCCAACAGGTCAGTCAGCAGGTCTTCGGCCCCTTCCAAGGCCTGGTGAGTGCGTTCCACCAGCAGTTGTTCGGCCTGCGCAAGCGGCCGCTCGCGCAGGGTCGCGATCAGCAAGCGGGCGGCATTGAGCGGCTGCAGCAGGTCATGGCTGGCCGCCGCCAGGTACTTGTCTTTGCTGCGATTGGCCAGTTGTGCGGCGTCCCGGGCGTCGCGCAGGGCCCGGGCGATCTGCTTGCGTTCGGTGATCTGCTGGTGCAGGTTGCGATTGGCTTCGAGCAGTTGGTCGGTCCGGTCGGCCACCCGCTGCTCAAGCTCATCGTTGAGTTGCTGCAAGTGCTGCTGCGCCAGCTTGCGCTCGGTAATATCGGCCACGAACCCTTCCACCAAGCCCTCATGCCCGGGTTTGCGCAACAGGTTCATGAGCACGTCGATGTGGCTGCCATCACGGCGCCGCAGGCGGGTTTCGTAACCGTGCAGGCTATGCTCGCGCGCCAAGGTCGTGGTGATGGCGTGCAGTTCCTGAGCACCCCCGACGAAGAGGTTGGCGCCAAGGTCGGTCAACGAGAACAGTACGGCCTGAGGGTCGTCGTAGCCCAGCATCCGCGCCAGGGCCGGGTTGGCAGCACGCATGCCGTCCTGCAGGCTGGCCTGGAAGATGCCGTGAACGGCATTTTCGAACAACCACTTGTAGCGGTTGCGCTCAGCTTCCAGTTCCTCCAGCCGCGCGGCCAGCTCCGGGTAATGACTCTTGCGCGCGGACTGGTCGCCCAGCCCGAGCAGCCCGGCCAGTGCTCGCTGCTGCGCTTCAGAGGGCTTCGCCATAAACGACCTCGACGTCTCGCTGACTGGAGGCACGTGGGTTGGTCAGGATGCACGGATCGTCCATTGCGTGCTGCGACAGGAATGGAATATCGCTGGTGCGCACACCGTGCAGCCCGAGTGTTTCATGGAAGCCCATGGCGTATTTCAAGGCGATCAGGTGGTCGACCAGACGCGCGCAGATCTGCCGGTGGTTCAGGCCCCGGCAATCGATGCCCATCACCTCGGCAATCACCTTGAAACGCTCTGGCGCCGAGCTGTAGTTGAACGCCACCACATGCTCGACCAGCACCGCGTTGCACAGCCCGTGGGGCAGATCCAGGAAGCCGCCCAGGCTGTGGGACATCGCGTGCACGGCGCCGAGGATGGCATTGGAAAAGGCAAGCCCCGCCTGCATGCTGCCCAGCATGACTTTTTCGCGCAGGCCGATGTCGGTCGGATTGGCGATCATCTGCACCAGGTTGCCGTTGATCAGCCGCATGGCTTCAAGGGCATGGGGGTCGGTCAAGGGGCCGTGGCCGGTGGAGACGAACGCCTCGATCGCATGCACCAGGGCATCGATCCCGGTACAGGCCGACAGAAACGGGTCCATGCTCAGGGTGGTCTGCGGATCGATCAACGACACGTCGGGCACCACCGCCTTGCTGACGATGGAGAACTTCATGCGTTCCTGTTGGTTGGAGATGATCACGAACTGCGACACATCCGCCGAGGTGCCGGCCGTGGTCGGAATCAGGATCAGCGGGGGGCTGGGCACGCGGATCATGTCCACACCCTCGAATTCGAGGATGCTGCGTCCGTGCGCCACCACGATGCCGATGGCCTTGCCGCAGTCCATCGGGCTGCCCCCGCCGACTGCGACGATGACATCGCAATGGTTTTGCCGGTAGATCTCGGCGCCGAGCATCACCTCCTCGACCCGGGGGTTGGGCGACACTGCGCTGTAGAGGCAATAGTCGATGCCCTGGGCTTGCAGGCTGGCCTCGACGTCGGCCACCCACCCGGCAGCGATCACCCCGGGGTCGCTGACCACCAGCACCTTGCGGGCCCCGAAGGTCTTGGCGTAGTTGGCCACGTTATGCCGGCAGCCGGCACCGAAGATGATTTCAGGCGAAACGAATTTGCGTAGCGGGCTGAAACTCTGGCTCATGGGCAAGCCTGATCTTATTGTTCTGGAAGGTGAGTGCCAGCGTAATGCATCCATCCACGAAAGCAACCAGACCTAGGTGGCATCGTCGCTCACTCGACCCAGGCCCTGACCCTGGCGAGCTCGAGAAAGCCCAGCACATCCTCCTCAAGGCCTCGCACGTCCCCATAGCGCTGACGCAAGTGCTCGATCACAACGGCCACGCTGCGCTGCCCGTCCAGCAGTTCCAGCACCCAACCGGCACTGCCGGTCAGTTCGATGACCATGCCCGGGCATTGGAGCACATGCATGCCGGTACTCGGCTCCCAGCGCAAGCGTGCCCGCCGGTGCACTTGCAAGGCCTGCTGACGGCTGATCGGCTCCACGGCTCAACATGTTCCTGGCGGGTAGAAAGACGCCGGCCACCGCGAGGGTGGCCGGCGTGCGGATCAACGGTTAGCGAAGTACATCGTCACTTCAAAGCCAATGCGCAAGTCGGTGAAGGTGGGTTTGGTCCACATGGCGTGTCCTCTTCTTGGGCCGGACGATTCCGGTACAGCCATTAATGCACGGGCAGCCGCGGGGCCAAATGCTACTTTGGAACGAACTCACGGCGCCCATGGACGAGGGTGCCTGAGCCTTAGAAGAAGCCCAGTGGATTGATGTCATAACTCACCAGCAGGTTCTTGGTCTGCTGGTAGTGGTCGAGCATCATCTTGTGGGTTTCGCGGCCCACGCCCGACTTCTTGTAGCCCCCGAACGCAGCATGCGCCGGGTACAAGTGGTAGCAGTTGGTCCAGACGCGCCCGGCCTTGATGCCGCGGCCCATGCGGTAGGCACGGTTGATATCGCGGGTCCACACGCCAGCGCCCAGGCCGAATTCACTGTCGTTAGCGATGGCCAGCGCCTCGGCTTCGTCCTTGAAGGTGGTCACACCCACCACGGGCCCGAAGATTTCCTCCTGAAACACGCGCATCTTGTTGTCGCCCTTGAGCAGCGTGGGCTGGATGTAATAGCCGCTGGCAAGGTCGCCCTGCAGGCGCTCGGCAGCGCCGCCGGCCAGCAATTGCGCGCCTTCGTCCTGGGCGATCTGCAGGTAGGACAGGATCTTGTCGTACTGCTGCTCGGAGGCTTGCGCGCCGACCATGGTGTCGGTATCGAGCGGGTTGCCACGGCTGATCTTGGCGATCTTCTTCATCACCTCGGCCATGAACGGCTCGTAGATCGATTCCTGGATCAGCGCCCGCGACGGGCAGGTGCACACCTCGCCCTGGTTGAAGAAGGCCAGGACCAGCCCTTCTGCCGCCTTCTCGATGAAGGCGGGCTCGGCCTGCATGATGTCCTCGAAGAACACGTTCGGCGATTTACCGCCCAGCTCTACCGTCGAGGGGATGATGTTGTCCGCAGCGCATTTCATGATGTGCGCGCCCACCGGCGTGGAGCCTGTAAAGGCGATCTTGGCAATGCGCTTGCTGGTGGCCAGGGCCTCTCCGGCTTCACGGCCAAAGCCCTGGAC
The DNA here is from genome assembly GCF_900230165.1 of Pseudomonas sp. URMO17WK12:I9. Lineage (NCBI taxonomy): Bacteria > Pseudomonadati > Pseudomonadota > Gammaproteobacteria > Pseudomonadales > Pseudomonadaceae > Pseudomonas > Pseudomonas sp. URMO17WK12:I9. Next base: position 292,231 of record NZ_OCMQ01000003.1, read on the forward strand.
GATATTGAGCACGCCAGCGGGCAGCAGGTCGGCGATGAGTTCGGCAAACACGGTAATCGACAGCGGCGTCTGCTCGGCGGGCTTGAGCACCACGCAGTTGCCAGCGGCCAGTGCCGGGGCAAGCTTCCAGGCGGCCATCAGTAAAGGGAAGTTCCAAGGGATGATCTGCCCCACCACACCCAGCGGTTCATGGAAATGGTACGCGACGGTGCCCTCGTTGATCTCGGCGGCGCCGCCCTCCTGGGCTCGGATGCAGCCGGCGAAATAGCGGAAATGATCCGCCGCCAGCGGCACGTCGGCATTGAGCGTTTCACGAACGGCCTTGCCGTTGTCCCAGGTTTCGGTGATCGCCAGCACCTCCAGGTTCTGCTCGATGCGATCGGCGATGCGCAGCAGCATCAGCGCGCGGTCCTGCACCGAGGTTCTGCCCCAGGCATCGGCCGCGGCGTGGGCGGCGTCCAGGGCCTTGTCCACATCCTGGGCGGTGGACCGCGGAAATTCGGCGATCGGCTGGCCGTTGACCGGCGAGCTGTTGGTGAAATATTGCCCCGCCACTGGCGGTACGAACTGGCCGTTGATGAAGTTGCCATAGCGTGGCTTGAAGGACACGACGGCGCCTGGGGTTCCGGGTTGTGCGTAGATCATGCTGAGCCTCTGCGGGTCGATGCCTGCCTGCGACAGGCGATACGACGATGGTAAAAAGCCCCGCTTGCCAGGCGAATGCATCGTTGGCAGCGGGGCGCTCGTCATTTGGTAGTAGGGTTCAGCGCTGCGCGGTTGCGCTGGCGCCCTGCAATTGCTTGGGCAGCTTGAAGGTCCAGAGCATGCCGCCCTGGTTGAAGTCCTTGACCCGCTTGGCCACCTCCCCGCCCCACAGCGGTACAGCCCCGCCCCAGCCGGAGACCACCGACACGTACTGCTCGCCATCCATTTCCCAGGTCACCGGTGAGCCAAGGACACCGGAGCCGGTCTGGAACTCCCACACCTTCTCGCCGGTCTTGGCATCGAAGGCCTGGAGGAACCCCTCGGGGGTGCCGGTGAAGACCAGGTTGCCCTTGGTGGTCAGCACCCCACCCCACAGCGGGGCGTAGTTCTTGTGGCGCCAGACTTCCTTGCCGCTGACCGGGTCGATGGCACGCAGTACGCCGATGTAGTCTTCGTTCAGGGGCTTGATGGTGAAGCCTGCGCCCAGAAACGCTGCGCCTTTCTTGTAAGCGATGCCCTCGTTCCAGATGTCCATGCCCCATTCGTTCGAAGGCACGTAGAACAGCCCGGTGTCACGGTTGTAGGCCATGGGCATCCAGTTCTTGGCGCCCAGGAAGGCCGGCGCGACGAACACCGAGCTGCCCTTGGCCTCGCTGCCCGGTGCGCCCGGGCGACTGGCGTCGTTGTAGAGCGGGCGACCGTCCTTGTCCAGGCCCGTGGCCCAGGTGATCTTGTCGACGAAGGGGAAGCCGCGGATGAACGTGCCGTTGGTGCGGTCTAGCACGTAGAAAAAGCCGTTGCGGTCAGCCGTGGCGGCGGCCTTCACCTCCTTGCCCCCGTCCTTGTAGTTGAACGCTATCAGCTCGTTGACGCCGTCGAAGTCCCAGCCGTCGTGGGGCGTGCTTTGGAAGTGCCACTTGATCGTTCCATCGTCCGGGTTCAGTGCCAGGCGCGAGGACGAATACAGGTTGTCGCCGGGACGCAGGTGCGAGTTCCAGGGGGCGGGGTTACCGGTGCCGAACAGGATCAGATTGGTTTCCGGGTCATAGTAGCCGCCCAGCCAGGGAGCCGCGCCGCCGGTCTTCCACAGATCGCCCGGCCAGGTCTTGCCGGCTTCACCGCCCGAGATGCCGTTCTCGATGGCTTTGCCGTCCTTGTAGACATAGCCCATGTGGCCCTCGACCGTGGGCCGCATCCAGAGCAACTCGCCATTCTCCGGGTTGTAGGCCTGGATCTTGCCCACCACCCCGAACTCGCCCCCGGCAACGCCGGTGATGAGCTTGCCGTTAACGATCATGGGCGCCGCGCTGATGGAGTAGCCTTCCTTGTGGTCGGCCACTTTTTTGCTCCAGACCACTTTGCCGGTGTCCTTGTTCAGGGCCACCAGTTTGGCATCCAGGGTGCCGAAGAAGACCAGGTTGCCGTACAGCGCAACCCCTCGGTTGATGACATCGCAGCAAGGGCGGATATCGTCGGGCAAGCGGGCATCGTACTGCCACAGCTTCTTGCCGGTGCGTGCGTCGACGGCGAATACCCGTGAGTAGGAACCTGTGAGGTACATGACCCCATCCTTGATCAACGGCTGCGCCTGCTGGCCGCGCTGCTTCTCGCCGCCAAACGAGAATGCCCAAACCGGCCGCAACTCCTTGACGTTGCGGGTGTTGAGCATGTCCAGCGGACTGTAGCGCTGGCCCTGCACACCCAGCCCGTTGGTCACGATCTGCTGGGGGTTCTTGGGGTCTTGCAGGATCTCGGCATCGGTGACGCCGGCGTGGGCTGCGCCGGCAAGCAGCAAGGCGCTGAACACAAGGCTCAAGGCAAACACGGGACGGCATGGAGTACGGGTCATGGCAGCTACCTTTGGCTTTTTGTTATGCCGGGAAATTTTCCCGGTGTGGCGGGAATTCTTGTTCCCGCCCTGGCTGCCAGCAATTGACCGCAATGCGCAAAACCCTAGTTCCTTGGTACAAGGGAACAGGGCCTGGCCGTTATCAGGGCCTCACATCCACCCGTTGCATCACCTGCTTTTCATAGCGTAGGTACAGGTGACTGACACTTCGAATCAGCTCATAGCGCGTCAGGCTGATCGCGGCAAACCGCTCGGGCACAGGGCTGCGGATCATCTCGACCATGTCGGCGCCCTGCTCGGCGCCTTCGCGCATCAGGCCATCCAGCCAACGCAGGTAATCGTGCATCTGGGCAAAGGGCCTGCTATCGCTTGCGACAGGGCCATGGCCCGGTACCAGTTGCTGCCAGGGCAAGGCCTGCAACGTGTCCAGGTCACGTTGCCAGACGTCCAGCCCCGGGCTGTTGGGCGTGGTCAGGGCACGCTCGTAGAACACCAGGTCGCCCGCGAACAGCACGCCGGTCGTTTCATCGAAAATGGCCAGGTCAGCGCCGGTATGCCCTGCCAAGCCCAACAGGCGCAGTCGATGCCCGCCCACTTCACGCCTGCCGGGTTGTACCACCTCGGTCGGCAAGACCACTTCGGTGCCTCGCATCCAGTCACCGACCAGACGGTACATGTTCTCGGCCATGGCATCGCCCTGCTGGCGCAACAGCTCGGTCGTACCGGCCAGCGCAGCGATCGGCACCTCGGCGAATGCCTGGTTACCCAGCACATGATCCGGGTGGTGATGGGTCAACAGGACTTCGATGACGGGCTTGTCCGTGACCCCGGCGATTGCCTGGCGCATGGCCTCCCCATAGCGCTTGGACGGCCCACTATCGATCACCACCACACCGGCGTCGGTCACGATGAACGCCGTGTTCACGACATTACCGCCGTTGGCCTTCTGGAAATTGTCGGTACTGCCTTCAAGTACCCAGGTGCCCTGGGCGATCTGTCGCGGCGCCAGCCGGTAGTCGAAGTCGGCCAGCGCCGGCAGGCCCACGCCCAGCAGCAAGAGCATCATCCATCGCATCAGGTACCTCCCATGGGCATGAAACCACGCCGGCCACGTTCAAGGCACGGCGGCTTCGAACCGATTGCCGCTGTTGTCCTGAAGCACCAGGCGGATAGGCCCCGGTGCGCGTACATCGAACCCAAGGCTTGGGTTTTCACTGACCGCCGGATAAAGCACCAAGGTCGCGATCTGCTGCCCGTGTTCATCCAGCAACTCAGCTTGGTTGATGAAGAACTCGGGAATCCCGCTGACCAGGCCATTGTCCATGGGGTGAGCGATCTGCAGGCGCAAGCGGCTGCCATCCTGGCGCCGATAGCGCCCCCCGAGCACTTCACCCAAGTGCTCCTCCCATCCAGGCTGGGTGCGCACCACGCTGGGTGCGGTGCACCCCCCACCCGCTGCGTCGACCAGGGCCGATCCCACATGCCAGGTGCCGTCGCGGGTCAGCGCCGCTGCGCGTAACGGCGTAGCCTGCTCGACCCGGATGCGCACCGACAACCAGGGCATGACCTGTTCCCCAGGTTCGAAGTCGACGATGCGCGGCAACGGATTGAGCTCGGCCCAGGCCAGAATCCGCACCACGTCAGGCAAGGCCCGAGCATCGATCTCCAGCGGGACCAGGCGAGCATCCTCGGCAAAAGGCGGCGCCAGCACCTTGACCCGATCATCGAAGACGAACGGCGCCTGGTTCAAGATCTGCTTGTGGTAGAACGCCCACATCACCGAAGGGACAGGGTCGGCATTGCTGGCAGGTGTACCGCCCAGCCCATGAGCCGACCCGCTCAGGATGCACACCAGCCCCAATCCCGCTCGCCAGTTCATCGTCCGCTCCTATTGGTACATCTCCGGGACTTCGTAGCGCAGCCCGTAGTGCGCGTAGAGCGCCTGCATGCGCCCCTCGCGGATCATCGTTTCCAGGGTTTCTTCCAGGGCATAGGCCAGCTGCCGGTTGCTTTCGTGCACCGCCATTCCGATTTCCCAAACCTGCTTGCCCAGGCTGGGGTAGGCGTTTTCAGCCACCTGCAGGTGCCGATCGCGGGCCTGGTGCAGTTGCCAATCCACTTCACCGCGCATGGCCATCACCGCATCCACCTCGCCCTTGCCCATGGCCGCGAACGCTCGCTGCATGCTGGGGTAGTGGCGCGCGCTGGCACGCAGTAGCCCGTCGAACACCGATGTCAGGTAGAACGAAGGCACGCTGTCCACCTCGACCCCGACCGGGTGACCCTCTAGCGCCGCGATACTACTGACCGCAGGCAGGCGCCTGCGATCGAACGCCACCTGCCAGCGCTCCTGCTGGTAAGGGCCGAACATCACCACCTGGCCGTTTTCCAGCTCGCCCAATTCGTTGCGCTTCTGGGTATAGGCCTGGTCGTAGGGCACGCGCATCATCACATCGGCCAGCTGCTGGTGACGCAGGGGGCTTGCTCGCCAGATGTAATCGCGCAGGTCGTCGTCGAGCTTCTCGCCAGGCGGTGCCCAGATCAGTTGCAGGCGTACGCCCAACCCGTCGGCCAGCGCCTGCGCCAGCTCCACGTCCACCCCACGGGCCTGGCCATGGTCCTGGAAACTGTAGGGGGCAAAGTCCTTGTAGACCGCCACCTTGAGCTCGCCTGCGGCGATGATCGAATCGTAGTTGCGCAGCTGCGCCTGCACCGGTGCATCCCCTAGCAGCAGGCCGGCAATGACGCAGAACATGGCCGCCCAGTGGCGCACGACGTTCATTCCTCCACGTGCACGCTGTCCAGGTAAGTGCGCACTGCCCAGAGCGCTTCCTGGCTCAGGTAGTCCGCCATCTTGGGCATGTATACGCGGCCATCGCGTACGGCACCGTGACGCACACGTTCGACGAACCACTCATCACCCGCTTCACCGACGTCGAGCATGCGCAGGTCAGGCGCGATGCCGCCGGACTTGGCTTCAAGACCATGACACGCCGCGCAGTTCTGGTTGTACGCCGACGCCCCGATTTCGACCGCCTTGTCGTGCTCGGGTGACTCGCGGTAAGGGTTGACCGCCGCCCAGCCATCGGCATCCAGGCTCACGCCGGCCTCCTTGATCGGGGTCAGCCCCTGGGTCTCCACCGCCTGCGGCACCACGTTGCCATGGGCCCAGGCCGACCCGGTCAACACGGCACCGGCCAACAGGCCGGCAGCCAGCACGACGTTGCGTTTGATTGTCATTGTTATGCCCTCACGGTTGCACGCAAGGCCTCAACCACAGAGGCCGTGCCGCCATCTTAGAAACCGCGGCGCCGGGGCCGTATGCTGCTTTGGTGGTCGGGTGCTCGTTCCTTGGTAGTAGGGCTTGCGACGACGTGCGAAAAGAGGTTGGCGGTGGGAAGTTTTCCCGGCCTCGGCGGGATTTTCTCCCTGTTGCGCAGCGTCCGGACGGACCACGCTGTGCGGGCCAAACTCCACAGGGAATTGCAACCATGACAACAAGATCGCTACCCGCCCCGTCTCCCCTGGCCCTGAGCGTGAAGGCCCTGCTGCTGGCCGCAAGCCTGGCCACCGGGACAGTGGCCACGGCGGCAACCACAAGCCCGGCACCTGCCAGCAAGAACGTGACCTGGGAAGACATCGCCAACGACCACCTCACGACTGGGGACGTCCTGCAATACGGCATGGGCACCAACGCCCAGCGCTGGAGCCCGCTGGCCCAGGTCAACGACAAGAACGTGTTCAAGCTGACCCCGGCCTGGTCTTACTCCTTTGGTGACGAAAAGCAACGTGGCCAGGAGTCTCAGGCTATTGTCAGCGACGGCGTGGTGTACGTCACCGGCTCCTACTCGCGGGTATTCGCCCTCGATGCCAAGACCGGCAAACGCCTGTGGACCTACAATCACCGCCTGCCGGACAACATTCGCCCGTGCTGCGACGTGGTAAACCGTGGCGCTGCCATTTACGGCGACAAGGTCTACTTTGGCACGCTGGACGCCCGGGTCATCGCGCTGAACAAACACACCGGCAAGGTGGTGTGGAACAAGAAATTCGGCGACCACAGCGCCGGCTACACCATGACCGGGGCGCCTGTGCTGGTCAAGGACAAGACCAGCGGCAAGGTGCTGCTGATCCACGGCAGCTCCGGCGACGAATTCGGCGTGGTGGGCCAGCTGTTCGCCCGTGACCCGGAAACCGGCGAGGAAGTGTGGATGCGCCCCTTCGTCGAGGGCCACATGGGCCGCCTCAATGGCAAGGACAGCACCCCTACTGGCAACGTCAAGGCACCGTCCTGGCCGGATGACCCGACCACCGAAACCGGCAAGGTGGAGGCCTGGAGCCACGGCGGCGGCGCACCCTGGCAGAGTGCAAGCTTCGATGCCCAAAGCAATACCATCATCGTTGGTGCAGGCAACCCAGGCCCCTGGAACACCTGGGCACGCACCGCCAAGGACGGCAACCCGCACGATTACGACAGCCTCTATACCTCCGGCCAGGTGGGCGTGGACCCCAGCACTGGCGAGGTCAAATGGTTCTACCAGCACACCCCCAACGACGCCTGGGACTTCTCTGGCAACAACGAGCTGGTGCTGTTCGACTACAAGGACAAGCAAGGCAAGGTGATCAAGGCCACGGGGCATGCCGACCGCAACGGTTTCTTCTACGTGGTCGATCGCAACGACGGCAAGCTGCAGAACGCCTTCCCCTTCGTCGACAACATCACCTGGGCCAGTCACATCGACCTCAAGACCGGCCGTCCCGTGGAAAATCCAGGGCAACGGCCTGCCAAGCCGCTGCCGGGAGAAACCAAGGGCAAGCCGGTGGAAGTGTCGCCACCCTTCCTGGGCGGCAAGAACTGGAACCCCATGGCCTACAGCCAGGACACCGGTCTTTTCTACATCCCGGGCAACCAGTGGAAAGAGGAATACTGGACCGAGGAAGTGAACTACAAGAAAGGCTCCGCTTACCTGGGCATGGGCTTTCGCATCAAGCGCATGTACGACGACCACGTAGGCACCCTGCGCGCCATGGACCCGACCACCGGCAAGCTGGTGTGGGAACACAAGGAGCACCTGCCGCTGTGGGCCGGGGTGCTGGCGACCAAGGGCAACCTGGTGTTCACCGGAACCGGTGACGGTTTCTTCAAGGCTTTCGACGCCAAGACCGGCAAAGAGCTTTGGAAATTCCAGACGGGCAGCGGCATCGTTTCCCCGCCCATTACCTGGGAGCAGGACGGGGAGCAATACATCGGTGTCACTGTCGGCTATGGCGGGGCGGTGCCGCTGTGGGGCGGCGACATGGCCGAACTGACCAAGCCAGTGGCCCAGGGCGGTTCGTTCTGGGTGTTCAAGATACCGAGTTGGGACACCACGACTGCTCAACGTTGACCGACAGCGGGGCGCGCTCCGGCTGCGCCCCGCCCTTTTGCGCCTGTCCAGGGAACTCGATCATGACCTTTCTACCACTGGCCTTGTTGCTGGCCATCACTCCCGCGTTGGCGCTGGCCACTGATAGCGATGACGGCGACACGCCGTTGAGCATCAACGGCTGCGTGATCGCCGAAGCCAGCCAATGCCCCGGCGCCAACCTGCGGGGCGCCAAGCTGGCCAATCAGGACCTGCGCAAGATGAACCTGGCCGGCGCCGACCTGCGCGATGCCGACCTGCGCCACGCCCGGCTGGACCTGGCCAATCTCGAAAAAGCCCGGTTGCAGGGCGCCAACCTGACCCGCGCCAGCCTGCAGCAAAGCAACCTGCGCCTGGCCGACCTGAGCAGTGCACGGCTGATGGCCATCCAGGGCTGGGGGCTGTTTGCCCAAGGCGCCCAGTTCACCAACGCCGACCTGAGCGCTGCCTACCTGCAATTCGCCCGGCTCTCGGGCGCCAGGATGCAGCAGGCCAACTTGCAGGCTGCGGACCTGGAAATGGCCTGGCTGAACAAGACCGACTTGCGCGGCGCGCATCTGAACGATGCCAATCTCCAAGAAGCCAAGCTTGGGCAGAGCAACCTCGAACAAGCCAAGCTGGAAGGCGCGCGCCTTCACTACGGCAACTTCCAGGACGCCAACATGCAAGGCTGCAGCGGCTGCCCAGCCACCTGGGAACATTGACTTCGAGCACTCGGCTAACCCGCTACACGTACCAGACCCAGGTCGATGCCCACGTGCACCAGTTCAGCATGGGAGCCGACCTGCAGTTTGCTCTTGAGCATGGTCAGGTGATTGGAGACGGTCTTTGCACTGATACACAGCTGCTCGGCGATCGACCGGGCCGGTGTGCCGCGAACCAGCATCACGAAGATTTCCAGCTCCCGCTGGGTCAGGCGTTGCAGCCTGGGATCACAAGCATCGTGCGTCGAGCTGCAGGCCAGTTGGGTAGCCAGCCCCTGCTCGATGTACGCGTATCCGGCAAGCACGCGCTGTACGGCCTCGACCAGAACCTGCGGGGCCGAGCTCTTGGTCAGATAGCCGGCCGCGCCGGCGTCCAGCGCCTGGCGTACCAGTGGCAGCTCGTCATGCATGCTGAAGAACAGCACCCGCAACTGCGGCAGGCGCTGGCGCAGGCGTCGGGTGGTTTCCAGCCCACTGATGCCGGGCAGGCCGAAGTCCATGATCACCAGATTCGGTACCTGCTCCTGCACGCGAGCCAGGGCTTCTTCACCGCTGGCAGCCTCACGCACCTGCATCGATGGCAACACGGCGCGCAGCAGACTGGCGTAGCCTTGGCGAACCACGGCGTGGTCGTCGACCAGCACGATATTCATGACACCTCCAGGGGAATCGTCAGGGCCAGTGCCCACCCGGCACCGGGACGGGTGAGAATGAGCAGTTCACCGCCCAGGCTGCGGGCGCGCTCGGCCATTGAATGCAAACCTACCCCGGGCCGCCCAGGCTGGCTGGCGCCGCAGCCGTCGTCGCGAACCAGAAGGCGCAGCCCGTTGGCGCCCCGTTGCAGGCGTATCCGCACCTGACGGGCGTGGGCATGGCGAGCGACGTTGGTCAGCGCTTCCTGCAACAACCGGTACAGATGCGTGCGTTGGGTAGATGACAGCGCCGGCAACTGGGCCCCGACCCGCAAATGACACTCGATGGCCTGGCTGGCACGCCATTGGCTCACCAACTGGTCGAGGGCTTCGGCCATGGGCAGGTGCTGCAGCGCAACCGGGTACAAGTCCCGTATCAAGGCTCGGAAACCGAACTGCAAGCCTGCACAGTTGCGCTCCAGCGTCTGGGTGGTTTGTCGCACCTGCTCAGGTTGGTGGGCACACAATTGCAACAGACACACCTGGGCGCGGATGCCGGCCACGTACTGGCCCAGGTCGTCGTGCAGCGCCTGAGCCAGCCGCGTGCGTTCCTGCTCCTGGACCGCCAGCAAAGCGCCAGTCAGTTGCTGGTTGTCGGCCTGGGCCTGCTCGATCGCCGCGGCCATCTGGTTGAAGTGCCCGGCCAATTGGCGCGCTTGCGGGCCACCGGTCACTTGCAGACGCACGTCCAACTGCCCTTGCGACACCTGGCGCAATGCACGCAGCAGCGCAGCCAGCAGGCGCAGCCCGCGCTGCACGGCCCAACTGATGGACAGCAGGCTCATGGCCAACGCGACAGCACATACCGCCAGCAGCTGTTGCAGCGAGTCCCAGACTTCATCGACCTCATCGCGTGCGTCCACGCTCAACGCGACGCGGCGGCCATCATCGAGTACCAGCATACGGGTGCTGTCGTAATGCTCGCCTGCCAGCACCGTGCCCAACCAGCCATCGAGCCCGGCCTCGGACGGCACCGCCGTTTTTTCAGGCTCGCCAGGGTTCAGCCAATGCACGCGCACGTGGCGCAGGTGCTCGGTCAGCACAGGTTGCAGGCTCGCCGGGTCGTGGCTGGCGGCTTGGGCCATGTACGCCATCACCGCTTCGGCCGACTGCAACTCCCGCTTCACATCGGCTGATGCCTGGTGCAGCACGACCCCCGCGCAGGCCAGGGTCAACACCGCGAAACAGCCAGCGACCCACAGGTTGATACGCCAGAGGGCAGACAGATTGACAGCATGCATGACCGGGCTCCAGGGCAACTGCTGCCATCCTAGGGCGCCACGCCAGCGCACCCGCTACTACCTTGGTAGCGGCTGGGCGCTACTTTCTGCATATTCCCCGGCCCCGGTAGGCTTTCTATGCTGGCGCCATCTGCCGTGGAGTGCGATATGCGCCAGCCTGCCCACCTTGTCCTGACTTGCCTGCTGACCTTGCTTGCGCCGACGGCCTGGGCTCAGAACGAAAGGGCCGACACACAGGCCGTGAGCCCCTTGCAGATCCGTATCGGCTACCTGAGCTATCGCCCTGACAGCGGCCCGCTGTTGTCCACTATCTGGCCTGAACCGAACGATGCCGGCCTGCAAGGGGCACAGTTAGCCGTTGCCGACAGCAATACCACCGGGCGGTTTCTCAAGCAGCAGTTCGCGCTGGTCAGCGCACGTGCCGACTCCGCCGAGCAACTGCTGCATGCCGCCCAGGCCCAGCATGGGGATGGCGTGCGGTTGTTCGTCATCAACGCGCCGGTCGCCAGCCTGCGGGCCTTGTCTGCGGCCCTGCCTGACAGCCTGCTGTTCAATGCCGGCAGCCCGGATGACGCCATACGCAGCGTGCAGTGCCTGGGCAATGTGCTCCACGCCCTGCCTGGGCGGGCGATGCTGGCCGATGCGCTGGTGCAGTTTCTGGTGCTGCGCAAATGGCAGCGCGGGTTGCTGATCGTCGGGCAGACCCCGGACGATGAAGCCTACGCCGCCGCGCTGCGCCGCGCGGCCAAGCGCTTTGGCCTGCAACTGGTGGCCGAGAAGCGCTGGACGTTCGACAACGACCAGCGCCGCAGCGCCCAGGCCGACATGCCGCTGTTCACTCAGGCGCGCGAATACGACGTGGTGCTGGTGGCTGATGAACGGGGCGACTTCGGCGAATACGTGCCCTACCAGACCTGGTTGCCACGCCCGGTCGCCGGCACTCAGGGCCTGACGCCCACCGGCTGGCACAAGACCGTAGAAACGTTTGGCGCCGCGCAATTGCAAAAACGCTTCGAAGCGCAGGCCGGCCGTTGGATGAACGACCGCGATTTCGCAGCGTGGATGGCCGTGCGCAGCATCGCCACGGCCGTCAGCAAGCTGCGCGAGGCCAAGCCCAGGGCCTTGCAGCAACTGCTTGTGAGCGAACAACTGCCACTCGACGGTTTCAAGGGGCGCAAGCTCAGCTACAGGCCCTGGAATGGCGAGCTGCGCCAACCCATCCCCCTGGTGCAGCCCAGAGCCCTGGTCAGCACCTCACCGCAGGAAGGCTTCCTGCACCCTTCCAACGAGATGGACAGCCTGGGATTCGACAAGGCCGATGTGACCTGCACTTACCCCTGACACGCCCACACAATAACAAGGAACCTGTCATGCGCCGCCGCCCCTCATCACGCTGCCTGCTGTGCGCCCGTCTTCTGCCGGTCGTGCTGGCCCTGGCCGGCGAGCCTGCTCTGGCCGCCACCGCCTGGGTGTCCAACGAGAAGGACAACACCCTGAGCCTGATCGACCTGCAGACCTTGACGGTGACCGACACCCTGCCCGTCGGCCAACGCCCGCGCGGCCTGCTGCTGTCGCACGACAACAAGCTGCTGTACATCTGCGCCAGCGATTCGGATCGGGTGCAGGTGATGGACGTGGCCAGCCGTATCCTCGTCAAGGAACTCCCGTCAGGCAAAGACCCCGAGCAATTCGCCCTGCATCCCAACGACCGTTGGTTGTACGTGTCAAACGAAGACGATGCCCTGGTCACGGTCATCGACACCGTTAGCGACACGGTGCTGGCCCAGGTGGATGTGGGCATCGAACCTGAGGGCATGGCCGTGAGCCCGGATGGCAAATGGGCGGTCAACACCAGCGAAACCACCAACATGCTGCACTGGATCGACACCCAGACCCAGACCTTGGCCGACAGCACCCCGGTGGACCAGCGCCCCCGTTTCGTGGAATTCAGCCAGGATGGCAAGCACCTGTGGGCGTCGGCAGAAATCGGCGGCACGGTCACCATCCTGGACGTGGCTTCGCGCCAGGTGCTCAAGACCCTGAACTTCGCCATCAAGGGCGTGCACCCTGACAAAGTCCAGCCAGTGGGCATCAAGCTCAGCGCCGATGGCAAGTACGCGTTCGTGGCACTGGGCCCGGCCAATCATGTGGCGGTGGTCGATGCCAGGACATTCGAAGTGCTGGACTACCTGCTGGTGGGGCGTCGCGTCTGGCAGCTGGCCTTCACCCCTGACCAGCAGCAACTGCTGGCCACCAATGGCGTGAGCGGCGACGTGTCGGTGATCGACGTGGCCAGCCTCAAGGTGCTCAAATCGATCAAGGTCGGCCGCTATCCATGGGGTGTGGTGGTCACGCCATGAACGCGCTGCACATTGATGGGGTCAGTTTCGCCTATGGTCAGCGCGCGGCACTCAGGGACGTGACCTTCAGCCTGACGCCCGGCCACTTCACCGCCTTGCTGGGGCCCAACGGCGCCGGCAAGTCGACCTTGATTGCCTTGATGACCTGCCTGTATGACGTGCAGCACGGCGATATCCAGGTCTTGGGTTATTCGCTGCGCCGTCAGCCTCGGGCAGCGCTAGGGCAGCTGGGCGTCGTGTTTCAGCAGAGCACGCTGGACCTGGACCTTAGCGTGGAACAGAACCTGCGCTATCACGCAGCGCTGCATGGGATGCCCCGGCGGGAGGCCCAGCGCCGCGTGGACGCCGAACTGGCCCGCCAAGGGCTGGGAGAGCGGCGCCGTGACCCCGTGCGCGAACTCAATGTTGGGCACAGGCGCCGCGTCGAAATCGCCCGGGCACTGCTGCACGGGCCCCGCCTTTTGCTACTCGACGAAGCCAGCGTTGGCCTGGATCCGCCCAGCCGGCAAGCACTCAACCAGCACGTGCGTAGCTTGTGCCACAGCGATCGGCGCTTGAGCGTGCTGTGGACCACTCACCTGCTCGATGAAGTGCAGGCGACCGATGACCTGGTCATCCTGCACCAGGGTCGGGTGGTGGCAAATGGGCCTGCCGAGGCCATGATGCAGCCCCACGGCGGCGATCTGGGCCGTACGTTCGCCTATCACACGTGTAACACGGCTGGAGCGCCCGCCTGATGAACGCCTATTGGTACTGCTTTAGCGGCATCCTCATGCGTGAAGCCCTGCGGTTCGTGCGCCAACGCACGCGTCTGATCAGCGCACTGGTGCGCCCCTTGTTGTGGCTGGTGGTGTTCGCTGCCGGGTTTCGTGCTGCACTGGGCATCGCCATCATCGAGCCATACGACAGCTACATTCCCTACGAGGTCTACATCGTGCCGGGCCTGGCCTGCATGATCCTGCTGTTCAATGGCATGCAAGGTTCGCTATCGATGGTCTACGACCGGGAGATGGGCAGCATGCGGGTGCTGCTGACCAGCCCGCTGCCCAGGGCCTTTCTGTTGTGCAGCAAGCTTTTGGCGACGTCGCTTATCTCTGTGCTACAGGTGTACATCTTCATCGCCATCGCTTGGCTTTACGGCATTCAGCCCCCGGTCGGCGGCCTGGGGCTGGCCCTGCCCGCGGTACTGCTCGTGGGGTTCATGCTCAGCGCACTGGGGCTGTTGCTGTCCAATGCCATCCGCCAACTGGAGAATTTTGCCGGAGTGATGAATTTCGTGATCTTCCCCTTGTTCTTTCTGTCGTCGGCGCTCTATCCGCTTTGGAAAATGCAGGAGGCCAGCCAGTGGCTTTACTGGCTGTGTGCGGTCAACCCGTTCACCCACGCCGTCGAGCTGGTGCGCTTTGCGCTCTACGAGCGGCTGAGCCTTCTGGCGCTGGCGGTATGCCTGACGCTGAGCATGCTGTTCACGCTGCTGGCTATCGTCACCTTCAACCCGCAGCACGCCGCCCTGCGCAAACCACGGTGAGGTGCCCCGGTGGACCGTGCGCTGCAGGGGAGGCTCGCCTCTACTACTTTGGTACTGCCCAGGGTGTCTATGGTCGCATTCACAAAGCCGTGGCACTGGCATGTAATGCGCTTATAACAAGAAGGAACAGACCATGCCACGTGCCCTCCAAAGGCTGCCCCTGTGCTTGCTGGCCGCCGCCTCGCTGAGCCTTCTGCTGGGCCATGCCCAGGCCGCCGCCCCACCGACGTTCACGCCAGATGGCTACCGCGCCACGCTGTACCGCAGCCCGACCCCGCCGCAGGTCGAAGGTGGCAAGGTGATAGACACTGCCGCGCTGCAATCGATGATGCGGGGGCATCCGGCCCCTGTCCTGATCGACGTCTACCGCCGCCAGTGGCTGCATGAACGCTTCATCGAAGACGAGCCCCACGCCAACCTGCCTGGCAGCCTGTGGCTGCCCAACACCGGCGACGGCGTGCTCAGCCCTGCCTGGCAAGGTTACTTCGAGCATCACCTGCGTCAGGCCACAGGGGGGCAGCCTCATTACCCTGTCGTCTTCTATTGTCGGTCCGATTGCTGGTTGAGCTGGAACGCGGTAAAACGCGCAGCACACCTGGGCTACACCAACCTCTACTGGTACCGCGACGGGCTAGACGCCTGGCAGCAGGCCGACCTGCCCGTGCAGACGGCCCAGCCAGCAGCGTTTCCCTGACAGCTTGCTTGCCCCTGCGCGCTTAATTATTCAAACAAGAACAAGGTGAAAAGGCCATGTACAAAATCTTGATTGCCGACGATCACCCGCTGTTTCGCGAAGCGATCCACAACGTCATCAGTGACGGGTTTCAGGGCAGTGAAATCATGGAAACCGCCGACCTGGACAGTGCGCTGACGCTGACCCAGGACCATGACGACCTCGACCTGATCCTGCTCGACCTGAACATGCCGGGCATGCATGGCCTGAACGGGCTGATCACCTTGCGCAACGAGGCACCTACCACCCCGGTGGTGATCGTCTCGGCCGAGCAGGAGAAGCAGGTGGTGCTGCAAGCCATCACCTACGGTGCGGTGGGCTTCATCACCAAGTCCTCGCCGCGCGCGCAGATGATCGAGGCGATCGAGCAGATCCTCAACGGCAACGTGTACCTGCCGCCGGATATCATCCGCGCGCAGAAAAGCAGCAGCCGCCGCCTGAGCGATGCCCCAAGCTTCCCGCCGGAAATGCTCCAGGCCCTGACGCGCAAGCAGTTGCTGGTGCTCGAACGCATGACCAAGGGCGAATCGAACAAACAGATCGCTTATGCCTTGGACATCGCCGAAACCACCGTCAAGGCCCACGTCTCGGCCATCCTGCGCAAGCTGAACGTGCACAACCGGGTGCAGGCCATCCTCAGCGCCGGCGACATCGACTTCGCTGACTATCTACGGCGCTGACCCCCAAGGGGCCCGGGAGGCCAGCAAGTGGCTCATGGCGGTCTTGAGTTTCATGGGCCGTACGGGCTTGTGCATCAGCGTATGGCCTCGCTCACGGATCTGTTGCTTGAGTTCATTGCTGTAGTTGGCGGTGATCATCAGCGCAGGCAGCGGCCGGGCACGGCGGGCATTGATACGTGCCACGGCGTCGACGCCAGTGCAGTCGTCATCGAGGTGATAGTCGGCAATCAGCAGGTCGGCATCGGCGTGGTAGTTCTCCACCTGACGGGCCAGGTCCTGCTCCGACAGTGCCGTGATCACGCAACAGCCCCAGCCTTCGAGCAGTGTGCGCATGCCGGCACAGATGGCAGCGTCGTTGTCCAGCACCCACACCCGGGCCCCACGCAGGCACTCGAGCATCGGCTGGCATACGGCATGCTCGGGCCGTGCAATCGGGACGGCGGTGCTCATCGGCACTTCCACGGCGAATACTGACCCCTTGCCGGGCCAGGAGCGCACGGCAATACGGTGGCCGAGGATGCCGGCAATCTTCTCGACGATGGCAAGCCCCAGGCCCAGGCCGCGATCCTGATCCGGCCGCTGCACGGCGCCACGCTTGAATTCCTGGAACATTTCCTCCAGATGCTCCTCGGCAATGCCGATACCGGTATCCCACACCTCGATGCGCACGCAACCTGCCTGGCGGCGACAGCCCAGCGCCACGCGCCCGCTGGGGGTATAGCGGATGGCGTTGCTGAGCAAGTTGCGCAGGATCCGCGCCAGCAGCTGAATATCGCTGCGCACCACGACCGAGCAGCTTACGAAGTGCAGGGCCAGCCCCTCGCTGCGGGCGACGTGGGCATACTCTGCCGCCAGGTTGTCCATCAGTTCCGCCAGGGCGAAGGGTGCCACGTCGGCTGTGATGACGCCGGCATCGAGCTTGGAGATGTCCACCAGCGTTCCCAGCAGGTTCTCGACGTCTTCCAGGGAGTTGCTGACATTACGCACCAGCTGTGCACTGGCCAGCGGATCGCGGCGCTCGAGCAAGGCGCTGGTGAACAAGCGCGCCGCGTTCAGTGGCTGCAGCAGGTCATGGCTGACCGCGGCAAGGAACTTGGTCTTGGACAGGTTGGCCTGGTCAGCCTCGTGCTTGGCCTCGCGCAAACGCGCCTCGGCACGTCGCCGTTCTTCGATCTCCCGTAACAACTGTTCGTTGAGGCTGGTCAACTCGGCCGTACGCTCACGGACCCGCAGCTCCAGGTGCTGATAAGCCTGGTGCAGCGCCTGGGCGGTGTTGCGCCGTTCGGTGATGTCACGGATCAACACGAAGATACCGACCACCTCGCCAGAGGCCAGCCGATTGGGCACATAGGAGCGCAGCATGTGGCGCTCCTGGCCGTTGATGTTGGTTTCCGGAAATTCGAACGTGACGCTCTCCCCTGCCAGCGCCCGCGCCACATAGGCTTCAAGGCGCTGATAATGCTGCTCGCTATGGGCCTGGCGCAGGCTCTGGCCCAGCATCAGCCCTCTGGGCCAGCAATACCATTGCTCATAGACCTTGTTGGTGAACTCATACACCAGGTCGGCGTTGAGGTAGGCGATAAGTGCCGGCACATGGTCAGTGATCAGCCGGATCCAGCGCTCGCTTTCGCTGAGGGCCTCGGCATGCAGGTAGCGTTCGGTGATATCGGTAAACGTGTTGACGAATCCGCCAGTGGGCAGTGGATGCGTGCGGATCTCCAGCATGCGCCCGTCGAACAGGCGTTGCTCGCACTCGTGCACGATACGCCCGTTGTCGTCGCGGCTTTCGGGCGTGAGCAAACGCAGCTCGCTGTCGGCAATCACGTCGGCGAAGGGACGGTGCGCAGCGACCGGGGCCAGCCCGCTCAGCTCCAGGAACCGGCGGTTCCACAACTCCAGGACACCGTCCGCGTTGACCATGGCCACGCCTTGGGACAGGTTGTCCACCGCCCGCTGCAACAGGTGCGATTTCTGCGCCACCGCCTGTTCCCTGCGCAGGGTTTCGCTGAGTTTGACCTCGGTGATGTCGGTGAACAGGATCACCCGGCCACCCTCGCAGGTGGGGCGCTCGTTGACCTGCAGCCAGCGGCCATTGTGCTGTCGGTACAACAGATGTTCGTCGGCAGGGCCGCGCGGATCCTCGCTGAACAGGCCGCTGCTGGTCATCAGCCTGCGCACGTCGACCAGGCGCATGCCGGGAATGATGCGCACGCGGCGGTTCTCCCAGAAAGCCTTGAAGCGGCTGTTGCACAGCACCATGCGCAGGTTTCGGTCGAACAGGATGAACGCGTCGGAAATGCTTTCGATGGCATCGATCAGGTGCTGGTGCGCGGTTTCAGCGCGCAGACGTGCTTCGCTGAGCAGTTGGTTGCCCGCCTTGAGTTCGGCCATGGCCTGGTTCAACGCATCAGTGCGCTCGCGCACCTGCTCGGCCAGCACCACCGAATGCTGGAACGCCGCATAGGGATCGCTGCCGCGCGTGACACCCGACTCGATGCGCTCGATCAGCGCGGCGTTGATCCGTTGCAGCTTGCGGTTTTCATAGCGAAGCTGCGCCAGTTCGGCCTGCACGTCATTGCCCGGGGCGGGCTCGGTTGCGGGCAATGGCAACCCCGGTGAAGGTCTGGTTGATGTGCATACCATTGAACTGTTCTCCATAGGTGTTGAAGCCCATCACCCGCTGCTCGCGCAGAAAATCACCCACCGCCGCCAGGCCTTGCTGGGTCTCCAGCTCCAAGCGGCGCAAAAAACAGTCGCAGCCGATGGTGAGCATCAGCGGACCCAGGCGTTGCTGCAGGCCATCGAACAGCTGCTGCAGGTTCGGCAGCAACGGGCCGGGTGTCATGGGCGTGAGCACAATGCCGTTCTCTACCGCACAGTAGAAGCTCAGGCTCAGATCGGCATGCACCTGCTGGATGGCCCGCACGTAGTACCGGTTGTGCATGCGCACGGCCAGCGGGTGTGCGGCAAACAGCCTGTGGTCCAGGGCGCTGACGGGCACCCCGATATGGCGTGCATATTCTTCGGCCGCAGGCTCGGCATTGAGCTCATACACCCGTCGCTGGGCGCTGTCGGCGCCGGTGACCACCAGTTTTTCCTGCCGTGGCTCAAGGTGGTGGGTGGTGAACACTTCGAAGTCCAGCCAGGTATTGACCAGCACCACCACGGCAGCACCGTGGTGAAACGCCCCGCCATAGAAGACGTGGGTCCGTGTCAGGTAGTTGTCGTCCCCGGCCGAGCCGCCAAAATGCGGGATATCGCCCAACGCTGCGCTCAGGGCCGCCAGCACCGTCTCTTCACGGCTGGACAAGCCATCGAGCAAGGTCAAGGCGAAGCTGTGTCCTTTGATCTGGGCCAAGGCGTTGCCGCGACAGCTGCCGACCAACCGCTCGACCATCTGCTGGGCGTCGATCAGGCTGAAACGCTCCATTTCGTCGATCAGTTCGGTGGCGATGGAAAAATGCCGGTGATCAAAACCTACGGCCGTCACGCAACTGCGCCCATAACCCAGCGGCGTGATTTCCCCCGCACTGGTGCACCCGACCAGCGGGATGCCGCCAAAGCCTTGTTCAAGGGCCTGGCCCAAGGCCTGCAGGTCGTACTCGGCGGTGCAGAAGAACAGCACGAAGCCCAAGTGCGGATGCAGCAGTTGCCGCGCCAGTTCCTGAGCCGCCACGCGTGCATCGCTGGCCTGGGACATGGCGCTGACCACGCCCTCGTTATGTGCCTGCTGCATCGGGGTCTCCGGCAAGGGCTGGCTGAGCGGTGAGTGTACGAAGCATGGGCCAGGGTTCGAATGCTACTTGCGTAGCGGGTGCACGCGTCGATGGGCGTAGTGGTGAGCTACTGACGCACGCTATTGCTGGAGGAGGCGAATGCCCTGGGTGGCCCAGAACGTCCGGTAGCAGCACTGCCCGAGCCTCCATGCACTGGCGAAACGATCCCCGCACCATCGCAAGATCATCCAGGCGGTCGTCAGAGCGCCTCTCGCACGCTCAGCTACCGCCCTTTCACTGTCCGTCGTCGCGTGACGGCAATTTGGGCGTTTCCTGCTTGGATCCTCCCCGTTTTGCCTTAGCTGCCGCAGGGCTTCTTCCTCGTTTCGGTTCAGCCTGTGCGGGTGTATCGGTCAACGACACCGGGTTAATTCCCCCCCGGGGATTGAGCACAATACCCATCCGCAGCCCAAAAAGACGCAGCACAGCCTCCAGGGTGCCGAGTTTGGGGTTGGATTTCCCACTTTCGAGTTCATACAAGCTTTTCGTGGACATCTTGCACATCGTTGCAAAGGTCTCCTGATCCAGACCGGTGACTTCGAGCCGCAAGCGGCGGATGGATGCTCCGATCGAATCAAGCCCCAAGGCGTTGCGCTGGGCGATCTCCTCCACAAGCTGAGCACGCTGTTCGGGCTGTAATTTTTTCATCTCAACCCCCACTGTGCGAGTCGCTTGTCCAGGTCATTGACCGGCAAAGAGGCTGCATTGCGTACCGACTCGGGGACACCCGTCAGCAGATCGGGCAACGCCCTGAAGCCATCAGCCGCATTCATCAACCGTTGCAGCAGCACATCGGGATCGGTGTAACCGGCCAGTTCAGCGCAATTGTCCCTCCAGTTGGAGGAACCCTTGCGCTCGGCCACCCACTTCGTCGTCCGTGTGACGCCCTCTTCGTCAAGGATCATTGGCGCAAGGTCATAGATCGGGGCCAAACGAAACTTTCCATTTTCACGGATGATGGAGATGTTTCGTCCGTGGTTATCGGTATTGCCCAGAATGCGATTGAGCAGATCGCGCCGTACGTACTCGAACACCAAGTCCTCTATCTCATCCTGCTGGCCGTTGTGGGTCCACAGCTCCACCAATCGGTGAACGACTTCAGCATGGGCCATCACCTGCCCATAACCGGTAATGCCGCAGATTGAATACACCGACTCCAGTGGCACCCGCTCCACTACGCCATTCACGACTCGGCGATCAAAGCGCGGCATCCACAGGCTGGGCTTGACTGCCTCCTCGAGCATCAAGCCCTCAGTGGGAACCGTATCAAGTCCCAGGGCCGCCACCGCGTTGTAGTAATGGAACTCGGTGCGCAGGATATCGTTATCGCGCTCACTCCCTTTATTGCGCGCGAACTTGATCAGCCAGTGTTGACGCGCTTGGTTATCGGCAAGCATTGCATCAGCGTATAGCGCACCGTCGCGTACGGGTCAATAACCGGTAAAAAAATGCTGACTAACTGCATGGGTCTAAAAAAATCGGCACTAAACTGCTGGCTTTATTAGCTTGCCGGAGGAATTTGATGCTGTCCTGACGACTGGGAAACGTCCGGCAGGCAAGTGAGCGTCACATCGTTGTGCGTGCAAGCATCATTCGGCGGCGGCGCTGCCCCGCTGTCAGGGGCCTGACCTGAAGGTTTCGAATACCGCGCAAGCCCCGTTGAACACGGGGCCTGCGCCACATCGCTACCACGTCAGCACCGCACCCACGGCAAACGTATCGGTGTCTTCGTTCTGCTCGCGAGTCTCATGGCCCTCAATGGAAAACTGGTTGTACTCGGCCACCAGCTTGAGGTTGTCGTTGATGTCATGGAACAGCGCCACCCCGCGGGTTTGATAATCGGCACCGCTGCCTACCGCGCCGTTGCCGTCGTCCTTGGTCTTGCCGTAGGAAAGCGCAACCCGGTTCTTGCCGACCTTGTAAGAGGCTTGCAGCAGGTAGCCGTCGCTGTCCACGTTGCGCAACACCGGTTCGCCGGCATTGTTGGTGAAGAACGGGTTGATGCCCTTGGCCTGGAAGCCGGACCCGGTCAGGGACAGCCCGCCCAGCTTGGCCTGCACGCCATAGCCAAGCCCTTTTGAGGTGACAGACCGCACCGCGTCGTCAGTGTTGTCGGAGGTCTGGTAGCTGCCGTTTAGCCAGCTGTAGATGTGTGCGCCTGCCAGGTCGAACTGGTACGTGATCTCGGACTCGGTGCGGGGGTTCTTCTGGTAGGCCTTGCCCGTGGGGCTGCTGTCATTGGTGTCGACCGGGTCCATGATCCCCACGGCGATACGCAGCCCCTCCATGACCGGGGTACGGTAGGTGATTTGCGAAGTCGGGAACGGATACGGGTAGCCGCTGCCGATGTTGCCGAACGACACACCCCCGCCATCGACAAGGCCCAGCGTGTCACTGACCTGGCCGTAACCGGCGAGCAGCTCGTCGAGCAGGATGTTCGAGCGGGCGAACAGCCCGAAATCCTTGCCGATGAGCACCTCGCCCCATTCAGGGTTGGCCACAGTACCGTAGAACTGCCGGACATCGATGGCCGTGTCGGTACCCGTGCTTTCGCTGTCGTTGATGGTGACCCAGAACGAGGCACGGGCACCGAGCTTCAGGTCATTGACCTGCTTGCCCATGTTGAACCCCAGGTAATTGGGCAGAAAGCCCATCTTCACCCGAGACTGGCGGCGGTCGAACTGCTCACCTTCACGGTCGACCTTGCTGTTGACGTAGAACGCGTTGATATAGCCGTCGGTGGAAAAGGTGGTCTGGTTCTGGTCGTACAGCATGATCTCGGCTTGCGCCAGGGAACTCAGGCTGACAGCCGCAAGGCTGGCGATGGCAACTGCCAGGTAACGAGGCCGCAGAGACTTGTTTTTATTGTTGTGCATGGCGCGCTCCAAACGGGGGACAGAGGGTCGGAGGCGATTATCGAAAGGTGGGTAGCGGTCAGAAACGCTGCTTTGGCGCAGCATCGAGCCTGCTTGCGAAGGGCGTGCAAGGCCCGGTGGTTTGGGACCACTACGGGCTAGGCCGGGTCGTGCGACCTAGGGCTTACGCATCAATGATGGACACCGAAGATCGGCACGAAAGTGGCCGAGCGTATGAACGGGACAGCTGACCAGACAGGGCCTGCCTGGCCTCTGGCGGGTCAGGAAGCGAGCATCGATCCCCGCTGCGCACGTGCTGTGGTAAAGCGATGAGGTTGCTGCCAGGCCAGCGTGGCCTGAACATCGGTAGCCGCCTGCTTGACCTTCTGCGTCCATTGGTCGTCTTTGGGGCAGACCACTACCACGCGAAAACCATGCTCGAGCCCCTCGAGCCGTACACCTTCGGAGTCGTCCACATGCAGGTCGATGTCAAACGCCGAGGGCAGCTTGGAGGGCGAGTTGACCAGCCCCCGCTGGCCCAGCATGTGTTGGTGGCGGTCGCTGTTGACCACGCCATCGACGCGGATACCGTACAGCAGCAACCATCGGCGGATGTAGGCCGGCGTGCGTCCGGACGATGTGTAGATCCACACGCTGCAACCCTGGCGGCGCAGGTCGCTGATCAATTCGCGGGTACCGCTGCGCAGTGGCTCGCCCAACCAGCGGTGGACGAAGCTCGGCAGCCGGTCCGGCTCGGCTTCGGCGTGCTCGGGCAGGCAGGCCAAGGTATCGTCGATGTCGAACGAGATGCGCACTCGCGCTTGACGTACAGTGCTTTCGAGCACCGCTCGGCAGCGCTGCCAGGCTAATCCGCGACTCATCGAAGGCTCCTCTCGCGCAGGGGGGTTGGCAGGAAAAACGTCTCGGGCGCCGGGGCATGGGCTTCCAGGAAGGCGGCGTACTTTTTCTTGATCTTGGGCAGCTCGTACAGCGCCTTGACGCCATGCTTGGCCGAGTTGCGGATGACTGACGAGGGATTGAAGTAGCCTTCGGCGTTCTCGAGCGACAGCACGAATGGCGGCAAGCCTGCGCGCATCAGCAGATAACTGACGATCAGCGAGCCGGTACGGTTGTTGCCTTCGATGAACAGCTGCGGCTTGCTGAGGATGCGCACGTACACGCCAGCTGCGCGCTTCCATATCGAATCGCTGCCATAACCGCAGTACCAGTTGTACAAGTCCTTGATGCCGCCTTCGACGTTGTTGAAAAAATGGGTTTCGGTAGCCGCCAGGTGCGCAGCGAACTCCTGGCGGCGGGCGGCGTCGGTGCCACAGAGCACCGTGGCGTTGATTTCCAGCATCAGGTTCACCTGCTGCAGGTGAAACAGGTCGATACCGCGCGCCACGTAGTGATCGACCAACGCGTAGCCCTCCAGCACGTTGCACAGCACCTCGTCGGTGAACGGGTCGCGAGGTTCGGTGAAGTGGCGGCTGAGCTCGGCGAAATGCGCCTGCACTTGGCGCAGGGCGTGCTCGACGGCGTTGAGATCCAGGCGGGGCGTCGCTGGCATCGGTTATCCCTGATTGCGGTATTGGGGTAAAGACCACTGCGGGCCTTGGCCGTCCTGGCACTGGCGCGCGGGCGTTCTCAAGCGAGGCTCAGCTGAACTTGCCACTGATGTAGTCGGCAGTCAGCTGCTCACGAGGGTCCTGGAATATCTGGGTGGTGGGCCCCATCTCTACCAGGTAGCCCGTGCGCGTGCCTTGGGAAATGTCGACCGAAAAGAACGCCGTGGTGTCAGCCACGCGAATGGCCTGCTGCATGTTGTGGGTCACCAGCGCAATGGTGTAGTCCTTTTTCAACTCCACCATCAGCTCCTCCACCCGCCGGGTCGCAATCGGGTCCAGCGCCGAACAGGGTTCATCGAGCAACAGCACCTCGGGTTCGGTGGCGATGGCCCGGGCAATACACAAGCGCTGTTGCTGGCCACCGGACAGGGACAGGCCACTGACCTTGAGCTTGTCTTTCACTTCATCCCACAACGCAGCGCCTTGCAAGGCATGCTTGACCCGGTCACCGATATCGCCCTTGTAGCGGTTCAGCCGAAGACCGAAGGCCACGTTGTCGAAAATGCTCATCGAGAACGGGTTGGGCTGCTGGAACACCATGCCGATGTAGCGGCGCACCACGACTGGATCGACCCCCTTGCCGTAGACGTCCTGCCCCAGAAAGTGCACATGCCCTTCGAAGCGAAAGCCCTTGACCAGGTCGTTCATGCGGTTGAGGCTGCGCAGCACGGTGCTTTTGCCACAACCGGACGGGCCGATGAAACCGGTGATCTCGTTCTTGCGGATCGGCACGTGGCTGTCGCGCACGGCCATGAAGTTGCCGTAGAAGATCTTGTCCAGCTTGCAATCCATGACGATGGGGGTTTCGCTGGCCAGGGGAGCGACTCTTTGGGCGGTGGATACGTTCACGTCGAATGCTCCCTTATCAGTACTTGGGCTTGCCGAATACACGGCTCAGGATGTTGATGACCAGCACGATCATTACCAGAACCAGCGACGCCGCCCAGGCGAGCTCCAACTGGTTGTCGAACGGCATGCCGGAGAAGTTGTAGATCAGCACCGCCAGCGAAGCGGTGGGGTTCATCACCGCCAGGCTGCCATCGTGGTAGATCCAGTAGTTGCTGAACAACGCGGTGAACAGCAGCGGCGCCGTTTCACCCGCCGCCCGGGCCACGGCCAGCATGACGCCGGTCAGGATGGCGGGCAGGCCGGTGGGCAGCACGATCTTCCAGATCACCTGGGCCTGGGTGCAGCCCATGCCGTAGGCGGCGTCCTTCATGATCTTGGGCACCATCTTCATGGCTTCCTCGGCGGTCAGGACCACGATTGGTAGCATCAAAACGGCCAGCGCCACGCCGCCCGCCGGCGCCGAGTAGGTCCCAGTGGTCATCACCACCAGCGCATAGGCAAACACGCCAGCCAGGATGGATGGCAAGCCGGTCAGCATCCTGGCGGCGAAGCGTGCGGCGTTGGCCAGCTTGCTGTCAGGCCCGAGCTCGGCCAAAAACACGGCCGCCAGGATGCCCACCGGCACAGCGATGGCCGCTGCAATGCCGACCATGACCAGGGTACCGACCATGGCGTTGCCGAAGCCGCCGCCCATTTCGAAGCCGGTTGGCGGCAGCTCGGTGAACACTTCCAGGTTCAGCCGTGCGCCACCACGGGTGATGAGCATGTACAGCACCGAAATCAGCGGCACGCTGGCCACCAGGGCGGCGAGCCAGGCCAGTGTGGTCAGCAGTACGCTGCGCAGCGCCCGGCCCTCGAGCTTGCGCTGCAGGCTTGGCAGCGCGGCCACTGGTGTAGAGAGATCGGTCATCAGCGGTTACCTCGTTGCGCGTAGAGCATGATCATCGAGCCCAGCACGTTCACCAGCAGCGTGATGAACATCAGCACCAAGGCGGCGTACATCAGCACTTCCACCTCGTTTGGTCCGGCTTCGGGGAAGTTCAGGGCCAGCAACGCTGCCAGGGTATTGGCCGGCGCGAACAGTGACACAGAGAGGGTGTTGGCGTTGCCCACCAGCATGGCCAGTGCCATGGTCTCGCCCAGGGCGCGGCCCAGGCCCAGCACCAGCGAGCCAAAGATGCCGGTCGCAGCCGAGGGCACCATGACTTTGAGAATCGCCTCCCAGTGCGTCGTGCCCATGCCATAGGCGGCTTGCTTGGTTTTCATCGGCACACTGGTCAACGCGTCCTGGGAGACCGCGGCGATGGTCGGCAGAATCATGATCGCCAGCACCAAGGCTGCTGGCAGCAACCCCGGCCCGCTCAGGGACGTGCCGAAGAACGGGATCCAGCCCAGCTCGCTGTTGAGCCAGGTGGTCAGTGGCCGTATGGCCGGAATCACCACATAGATGCCCCACAGCCCGTACACCACGCTGGGGATGGCGGCCAGCAGCTCGACGATGGTGCGAAACACCGCCGCGAGTCTGGCCGGCAGAAAATCCTGGGTCAGGAAGATGGCCATGCTGACGCCGAAGAAACCGGCGATCAGCAAGGCGATGAATGCGCTGTACAGCGTGCCCCAGATGGCAGGAAGAATGCCGTACTGGCCTTGGTTGACGTCCCAGACACTGCCCAGCAGCAGGTCGAAGCCATGCTTCTCGATGCCGGGCAAAGCCTTGCGGCCTACCTCGTAAACCAGTGCGAAGACCAGTGCCAGGACCAGCACAACCCCAATGCGGGCCAGCGCACGGAAGGTGCGGTCCACCAGCACGTCCCTGGCAGACGGCGGCCGGCAGGCGGAGTCGGGGTTATCCGGTAGGTCGAAGGGTGTGTTCATTGGCAGGTTCCGAGACAGGGTGCTGACACCCCCGGCGTATCAGGCGCACGCCGGGGACGCCGGTATCACTTGATGTTGGCGGAGGCTTTGCGCACTTGCTCGACCACCGAAGGCGGCAGCGGGATGTAGCCCATCGAGTCGGCGATCTTCTGCCCTTCGGTCAGGCTGTACTCGACCATGTCGCGCATGGCCTTGGCCTTGGCGGGGTTGCCATTGTCCTTGCGGAAGATCATCCAGGTGTAGGAGGTAATGGGATAGGACTTGGCGCCGTCCGGATCAGGCAGCCAGGCCACCAGGTTTTCCGGCATGTTCACGGCGGCCAGGGCCTCGGCGCCACTTTCGGCATTGGGCACCACGTACTGCCCGGCCTTGTTTTGCAGTTGGGCGAAGTCCACCTTGGCCAACTTGGCAAAACCGTACTCAATGTAGCCAATGGCGCCTGGGGTCTGGCGTACGGTGGCGGTTACACCATCGTTTTTAGGTGACTTGATGAACTTGTCGGTAGCCGGCCAGTTGACCGTGTTGCCCTCACCCAGCTTTTGCTTGAAGTCGGCATTGATAGCCGAGAGGTGCTTGGTGAACACCGCTGTCGTGCCACTGGAGTCGGCACGCACAACGACGGTGATGGGGGTATCGGGCAGCTTGAGCTCCGGGTTGGCGGCCGCGATCTGCGGGTCGTTCCAGCGGGTGATGTTGCCAAGGAAAATATTGGAGTACACCTCGCGCGGCAGCTTGAGCCCTTTCGGGTTGCCAGGCAGGTTGTAGGCCAGCACGATCTCGCCGGCGGTCATGGGCAGCAGTTGTACGCCCTCGCCCACCTTGGCCATGTCAGCTTCGCTCATGGCCGAGTCGCTGGCGGCAAAGTCCACGGTCCTGTTCAGAAAATCCTGCACCCCGGCGCCGCTGCCCTTGGACTGGTAATCGACGGTCACGCCGTCGGACTTCTTGCTGAAGTCCTTGAACCAGGTCAGGTAGATGGGTGCGGGGAAGCTGGCCCCGGAACCGGTCAGGCGAATGTTTTCTGCGGCGATCGAAGCCGATGTGGCGCAAAGGGAGACCGCGACGGCGAGTGCAGCAGACTTCATCAGGCGTATCATTGAAAGCGCTCCGTGTGATGGCCGGCACACTTTGCATCAGCTGTGTTACAGCTTTGTGACCACCGCGTGGCACCGCGCCCCTCTCCACGCCACGCCCTGCCCTGCGCCCCATTGAGCTGCGGCATTTTTTCAATGCCTTACGCTCACGTCCATGGAACACTCACCGTTTACCGCACTCCCACCCTTATCAGGGCAGCGGCCCTGCACAACCTGAGCTGGAGGACAAACCTGCATGAAGAAGATCCTGATGGTGTTGACGTCCCACGACCAACTGGGTGACACCGGTAAGAAAACCGGGTTCTGGCTGGAAGAGTTCGCGGCACCTTATTACGCATTCGTGGATGCCGGCGCCGACGTCACGCTCGCTTCGCCCAAGGGCGGGCAGCCGCCGCTGGACCCGAAAAGTGACGAAGACGATGCACATACCGAGGCCACTCAACGCTTCGCCAAAGACACCGAGGGCCAGGCTGCCCTGGCCGATACCGTCCCCCTTGGCGAAGTCGACCCTTATGATTTCGACGCCGTTTTTTATCCAGGCGGCCACGGCCCACTGTGGGATCTGGCCGAAAGCCAGGACTCGATCGTTCTGCTGCAGGCCTTTTATGCCGCCAACAAGCCCATCGCAGCGGTATGCCATGCACCGGGCGTGTTGAAAAACGTCAAGGCGCCTGACGGTCACCCTGTCGTCAAGGGCAAAAAAGTCACGGGCTTCACCAACAGTGAAGAGCAAGCCGTGGGTCTGACCGACGTCGTCCCGTTTCTGGTGGAGGACATGCTGCGGGGCCATGGCGCACACTATGCCAAGGCCGAAGACTGGGCGAGCCATGTGGTCGAGGATGGGCATCTGATAACAGGTCAGAACCCGGCATCCTCAGCAGCAACTGCCAAGGCATTGCTTAAACGGTTAGCCCAGGAACCCGGCGCCTGAGCATTGGTTTGTGCATCGCAAAGCAGCAAACGCTACGCAAAGGAATTTTTTGCTACAGCCCGAGGTCACAACGGTAGCGCACAGCTATCGCTTGCACCTCTGGCTGCAAGTCTACATCGGATGTTCCCTTTATTCAGCGTGCGCAGAGCCAGAGTATTGCCATGAAAACGTGCGAATTCCCAAGCTGTCCGACCGTTCTGCTGGTTGAGGACGAACCTATCATCCGTGAGCTGATCGCCATTGCCCTTGAGGACCTGGGCGCAGCGGTAACCAGCGTGGAAACAGCACAGGAAGGCCTGGAAATAACCTCGCGCTCGGCATTTTCGATGCTCCTCACCGATGTCCGCACCCCTGGTGCGGTGAACGGACTGGAGCTGGCCTACCAGGTGGGCCAGTCGCAGCCTGACACTCGCATCGTGGTCATGAGTGGTTATCACGACCCGTCAAGCTGTGCCCTCCCCTCTGGCGCTATATTCCTGCCCAAGCCCTGGACCCTGGATCATTTCATCGGCGTGATCAGTGATCAGCTCGCGCGTTCAGCGTCGCTTCGCGCTCAGCCTGCGGCTTGATCCAGGTTCAGCCAGTTCGGATCGACCGCATGCTGCCGATCCTTGGAAGTGAGTCTGCATCGATTGCGGTCGAGCCGTTTCAGCGGGCGCCTTCCGGTGCCTGCTGCAACGACCGGTCAGCCAGTTGTCGAAGGTCCCGCCACTGCTGCCTAGCGATCAGCCCGAGCCGCTTCATCTCGTCCGCCTGACGCAGCAGTTCCTGGTGGGAGGCACGGGGGCAGGCGCAGCGTGCCACGTGATCATCGAAGGTAGAAAACCAACGGTTGATTGCCTCCAAGTACATCAGGTCAGTAGAAGGCTGCTCAATGAATGCCGTCATGCCGGTCTCCCTGGCGCTCGCTTTTTCAATCGAACCCAAGGAGTGACCGATGGTTCACTCCGGTTGGTAATCGAGCGAGCCGGCCTCACACGATACCCGTATGACCATCCAGTACCTGTCGCACGCGCCGTGCCAGATCATGGGGCTGGCAGGGCTTGGAGATCACATCGAATTCAGAGCCACCGATGTCGGTGCGTTCGATCGAGTTCTCCGCGTAGCCGGTGGTGAGCAGCACCTTGATCTGCGGCTGCAGGCGACGCACCTCGCGCGCCAGCATCACCCCATTCATGCCGCCGGGCATGATCAGGTCGGTGAACAACAAGTCATAGCGCTCACCCGCTTCGATAAGCTTCAGCGCTTCGCGTGCGTTGAGCACCATGTCGGCGTCGTAGCCATAGTTTTCCAGCACCATCTTGGCCAGCTCCGCAACGTCTGGACGGTCTTCGACGATAAGAATCCTCTCGGTACCGGAACTGCGCTCGACCAGCTTCACGGGCTTTTCCTGAATCTGGCTGGCTTCGTCCACCGGGAAATACAAGCGCAGCGTGGTCCCCTCACCCTCTTCGGTGTAGATCCTGGCAGCGCCGCCGGACTGACGCGCGAAGCCATACACCATGGACAGACCCAGCCCCGAGCCCTTGCCCTCCTCCTTGGTCGTGAAGAAAGGGTCCATGACGCGATCACGAATGCTGGCAGGCATGCCGATGCCGCTGTCGGTAATGGAAATGCTCACGTAACTGCCCGGCAACAGGCCGTCGAAGGACAGATTGATGTCGCTTACGTGCACGTTTCGCGTTTCGATGAATACGTGGGGGCGCTTGCGACCGATCAGAGCGTCGCGAGCGTTCATGAAGATGTTCAGCAGTGCCACTTCGGCCTGGGTCGGGTCGATGCGACAGTTGCGCAAGTGCTCTTCCAAGTCGTATTCGACCGTCACCTGGGCGCCGAAGGTGCGCTCGATGATAGGGCTCACGTCATCGAGCAGATGATTGAGGTTGAGCACGCGGCCGTGCAGTTTCTGCTTGCGGGCAAAGGCCAGCAACTGCTTGGTGAGGGTACTGGCACGATCGACCGCCGTTTGCGCATGCCCGACGCTTCGGCGAATGCGGCTCAGATCCGGCTGCGCCTTGTCGGTCTCGCTGGCCACCAGCCCCATGTAACCGCCCATCACTTGCAGCAAGTTGTTGAAGTCGTGAGCAATGCCGCCCGTCAACTGACCCAGAGCTTCCATCTTCTGCGCCTGACGCAATGCATCCTCGGCATCGCGCCGACGGCTGACGTCCAACTGCGAGGCGAAGAAGTAGATCAGGTCGCCACGCTCGTTGAAAATCGGCGAGATGAACAGCGCATTCCAGAAACTGGAGCCGTCCTTGCGGTAATTGAGCACTTCGGTGGCGATATCCACGCGCTTCTCGATCGCCTCACGGATAGCGTCGACCACCGACCGCTCAGTCTCGGGGCCCTGCAGGAAGCGGCAATTTCGCCCCATGATCTCACCGGATTCATAACCGGTCATTTCCAGAAACGCGCGGTTGGCAAAGATGATAGGATTGTCGTCGCGGCTGGGATCGGTCACGATCATGGGCATGCGCGTCGTTTGCACGGCAGCGAAGAACATGTCGTGCGGCAGGTTGGATATGTCTCCGGTCGCCTGATTGCTGACGCGGGCCTTCTTTTCCGTCACGTGACTCTCCTGGTTGGGCAATGGTGCAACTCGTCACTTCTTGACAACGCCAAGCGGTAAATTGCTCCGCCAATAGCGGCTGCTTACGAAACTATTGTTCGATGGCCAATGTCGATTCGTCATCTCCGGCCTACGCTTGCTTGTAAGCGGTAGATTCAACAGCCAACGTTGCCCAAGCCATGCCCCACCCACCCTGCCACGGATGCTGCACACCCTCTTGGAAAGCCATGACCTTATCTACGCGTAACCACGTGCGCATCACCGGTGCTGGCCCTGTCACGTTGATCTTTTCCCACGGTTTTGGCTGCGATCAATCGATGTGGAAGTACCTGTTGCCGCATTTTCAAGCGCGCTTTCGCATCGTGACCTACGACTTGGTTGGTGCTGGGCAATCGGACTTATCGGCGTACGATCGCGTCCGGTACGACTCCTTGGCGGGTTATGCAGCGGATCTGAACGAGATAATCACAGAATACGGCCAAGGCGCCGTGATTCTGGTCGGTCATTCGGTCAGCGCCATGATTGGTGCACTGGCGGATCGACAGCAACCTGGTCGCATTGCAGCTCATGTGATGGTCGGCCCATCGCCGTGCTATATCGACGACGGCGACTACATCGGCGGTTTCAAGCAGGAGGATATCCACGAACTGCTCGAAACACTGGACAGCAACTACCTGGGCTGGTCGAGTACCATGGCGCCGGTGATCATGGGCGCGCCGGGCCAGCCTATGCTGAGCGAGGAGCTGACCAACAGTTTCTGCCGCACCGATCCAGACATCGCTCGGCAGTTCGCGCGTGTCACGTTCCTGTCTGACAACCGGCTGGATGTGCAGGGCCTGCCTACGCCCGTGTTGATTCTTCAGTCCATCGACGATCTTATCGCGCCAGTTTCCGTCGGCCAGTACCTCCATGCCGTGCTGCCCAACAGCACGCTGTGCCTGATCGACAACATCGGCCATTGCCCGCACATGAGTGCCCCTACAGCCTGCTCCCAGGCCATGGACGCCTTCCTGCAACCCTGGGCACCGGGGCCATGACCGGCGCGGGTGAGATACCGGCTGTCGACGCGTTGTTCGAAGGGGCACCCTGCGGCCTGGTGGTCACCACCGAGACGGGCGTGATCGTGAGGGCAAACCAGACCTTCTGCAAGTGGTTGGGCTACGTGCCCGAGGACCTGACGCAGTGCAGGTTTCAGGAGCTGTTGACCATGGGGGGACGAATTTTCCATCAGACCCATTGGGCGCCGCTGATGAGAATGCAGGGTTCGGTCGCCGAGGTTAAGCTCGAAGTACGGCACCGCACCGGTCACGTCATCACCATGTTGCTCAATGGCGTGCGCCGTCAATATGCCCACGGCGTGTTCCACGAGCTGGCGCTGTTCGGCACCATCGAGCGAGATCGCTACGAGCGTGAATTGCTCACCGCCCGGCGCCGCGCCGAGCAATTGCTGGCGCAGACCACTGAGGCCGAGGCTGCGTTGCAGCAGGCCAAGGCCGAGCTGGCCGACGCCTACCAGAGCGCCCAGCGACGCGCAGCCTTTGCCGAACAGATGGTCGCCATCGCCAGTCATGACCTGAAAAACCCGCTGACTGCGATCAAGATGGCGACGCAGTTGCTCGAACGCGGTGAGCACAGGGACAAGGAACGGCGTCTGCTGGGCAGTATCAGCCATTCTTCGGAGCGCGCCAGGCGCATGATCGCTGATCTGCTCGACTTTGCCTCGGTCAGGATTGGCCAAGGCATCACCATCTGCCGTCAACCGATAGACCTGTGCTCGACGGTCGATCAAAGCGTCAACGAATTGAGAGTCGCCTTCGCCCAGGCGCGCATTCGTCACCTGTGCAAAGGCAAGGGTCAACGTGCGCTGGACCCAGACCGCGTGCAACAAATGATTGGCAATCTGGTTGCCAACAGTGTGGCCTATGGTGACCTCACCCATCCCATCACCGTTACCACTGATCTTCATGAGCATGGCGCCGTCATCAGCGTGCACAACCATGGCCCCTGCATTCCTGATACCTTGCTTACATCCTTGTTTGCACCCATGACTCGGGGCACGGACCGTGCCGACTCGGTGCGCTCTGTCGGGTTAGGGCTGTTCATCGTCAGCGAAATCACTTTGGCCCATGGCGGCGATGTCACCGTCGCTTCGGATGCGGCGCTCGGTACCACCTTCACGATACGTCTACCGTTACTGGCAGACTAAGCACGGCGGCACGGGTATGCGCGTGTCCGCATGCCCGCCGAGCTTTTGACCTGAACTTTTGTTTGTCCTGTGGTTTCACCTGCATAACACACTCGCCTTCGCAGGAGTTGAACCATGAGAGCATTGACGTACCACGGCGCACAGGATGTAAGAGTCGACACGGTTCCGGACCCTATCCTGCAAGACGCTGACGACATCATTTTGAGGGTTACCGCCACTGCCATCTGTGGGTCTGACCTGCACCTGTATCACGGCAAGATTCCACAAACCGAACAGGGTGATATTTTTGGCCACGAGTTCATGGGCGTCGTCGAGGATGTCGGCCGCGGGGTGACCAATGTGCAAGTTGGTGACCGCGTCGTGATTCCCTTCGTGATCGCTTGCGGCAGCTGCTTCTTCTGCCAGCACGACTTGTTTGCCGCATGCGAGACGACTAACACAGGCCGCGGCGCCATCATCAACAAGAAAATCATTCCACCAGGTGCAGCGCTGTTCGGCTACAGCCATTTGTATGGTGGGATCCCGGGCGGTCAGGCGGACTATGTACGGGTACCCAAGGCCAACGTAGGCCCCTTCAAGGTGCCCACTTCGCTGTCAGACGACAAGGTGCTGTTCCTGTCGGATATTCTGCCCACCGCTTGGCAGGCAGTGACCAACGCGCAAGTGGGCCAGGGTTCGACAGTAGCCATCTACGGTGCGGGGCCCGTCGGCTTGTTGAGCGCAGCCTGCGCTCGCATGCTGGGCGCTCACACCATTTTCCTGGTCGACGACAACGACTACCGCCTGACGTTTGCCCGCGACGCTTATGGTGTAGTACCGATCAATTTCGAGCAGGACGATGACCCTGCCGACAGCATCATTCGGCTAACCCCGGGCATGCGCGGCGTTGATGCCGTCATCGATGCAGTAGGCTTCGAGGCCAAGGGCAGCACCACCGAAACCGTCATGACAGCCCTGAAGATCGAAGGCAGCAGCGGCAAGGCGCTGCGTCAATGCATTGCTGCCGTACGGCGCGGCGGCGTGGTAAGCGTCCCTGGTGTGTACGCCGGGTTCATCCATGGCTTCCTGTTCGGCGACGCGTTCGACAAGGGCCTGACGTTCAAGATGGGTCAGACCCACGTCCAGAAGTTCTTGCCAGAATTACTCGAGCATATCGAGGCTGGCCGGCTGCAACCTGAATTGATCGTGACGCATCGATTGGCGCTTGAGGAAGCGGCGATGGGCTACAAGATGTTCGACCAGAAAAAGGATGACTGCCGCAAGGTCATTCTAGTGCCTGGTGCGGCGGCGGGTACGCTGGCTCCCGAGGTACCGATTTAAGGGCATTCCACGCTGTCTGTGGCCTGGCCCGTGGTTAGCGGGCCGAGCCCGGCTTCACGCGTGCATCAGGGTGCTCAAGGCCCTGACCAACGTGTCATGATCGAATGGCTTGCTCAATACCATCCCGCCATGGGTGGGCCAGGTCTGCTGCTCAGGGGTGGGCGGTGCATAGCCAGTGATGAACAGCACTGGCAGCCGCGGCCTGATCCCCCTTGCAACGTCGACCATCTTTCTGCCATCCAACCCGCCAGGCAGTCCGACATCGGTGATCAGCAGGTCGATACGCGTGTCCGAGCGCAGCAATTGCAAACCCGCCAGGCTGTCGGCTGCTTCGATGACGACGTAGCCCATTCCACTGAGCGTTTCACTGACATACAGGCGCACCGACGCTTCATCGTCCACCACCAATACCGTTTCACCCGGCCGCGCCCGGTGATTCACTGCAGGGGCAACGCTGTCGCTGACCACACGGGCAGGCCCACCGTGACTCGGTAATTGCACAAACACCCGAGTGCCTTGCCCTGGCGCCGACTCGATGTGCACATGCCCGCCGGTCTGGCGGGCAAAACCGTACACCATCGACAGACCCAGCCCCGTACCTGCACCTAGCGGCTTGGTGGTGAAAAATGGCTCGAACGCCCGCGAGAGGGTTGCGGCGTCCATACCAATGCCCTCATCCGTGACGCAGATGCTCAGGTAATCGCCCGAAGCGATCTCAGGGTCTGCATCCCCATCGATGCGCTTGTCTGCCGTGCGAATGCAAATCCGGCCGTTACCGTCCATGGCATCGCGCGCATTGATGCAAAGGTTCAGCAATGCGTTCTCAAGCTGGACGGGATCGACCAGGCACGTGTGCAACGAAGCGGACAACTGGACCTCCAGCTTCACGGAAGGGCCTACCGTGCGGCGCACGAGCTCAGCCATACCATCGATCAGCGCATGGACATCCGTCTGCACGGGCACCAGGGTCTGGCGCCTGGCGAACGCCAACAGTCGGTGCGTCAGCGCGGCGGCCTTGCGTGTAGCACCGTAAGCCACGGTCATGTAGCGTTCAACGTCCTCATGACGGCCCTGGGCCAGGCGAGACCTGATCAGGTCAAGACTGCCCGAAATGCCCGCCAACAAGTTGTTGAAGTCATGGGCAATGCCCCCAGTCAATTGTCCAACCGCTTCCATTTTCTGGGCCTGACGCAAAGCGGCTTCGGCCTCCTCCCGCTCGGCTACCGCCTGGGCAACACGCGCCTCGAGCGTTCGGTTGAGCTCAAGAAGTTGCTCCTCTACCTGCCTGCGGGCCGTGACGTCGATGGAGGATCCTACCAAGCCGATCACCTCCCCGTCGTCACTGAGCAGCGGTGCCTTGACCGAGAGCCAATACGTGGCCGACCCGTCTGGCATGTCCACCCGCTCTTCGACCTGCACGGCCGTCCCGCCAGCCATCACACGCTGATCGGTTTCCATCACCTGCCTGGCCTGCTCCTTATCCTCGAGGAACTCAAGGTCGGTCTTGCCCAGGTAGAATTCCGGCGGCTTGCCAATCAGCTGCGTGGCGCCATGATTGGCCACCAGCATGCGCCCCTCCAGGTCCTTGGCGTACACCACGCCGGGAACCGCGGCAGTGAAGGTACGCAGCAACGTGGACATGCGGTCGCGCTCGGCCTGGGCCTTGCGACGTGACTCGATGTTCATCAGCACACCAGGAAAGCGCACCGCAATGCCCTGCTCATCGAGCTCGACTCGACCGTTGGCTTCAACCCAGCGATAACAGCCATCGTCCTGGCGGACCCGGTATTCACAGCGAAACGGGCCGCCCAGGGCCGTGGCCGCCTGAATGGCTTGCGCGACGCGTTCGCGGTCATCGGGATAGATGGAGGCAAACGCTTCTGCCAGAGGCATCCCTGTCAGGCATTTGGACAGCGGCAAGCCAAACGAATGCGAAAAACGCTCATCGGCCGTAACCCTGTCATTGGGTATATCCCATACCCACGTGCCGATGATCGCGCCCGCGTCCAGCGCAAGCTGCAACCGTTCTGCGGTTAACGCGGCATCATCCTGGCCACTGGCATCGATACCAGCGGTACGTTGATTCATCGATCGACCTCGAACTTCCTGAGTGCAAGCACGGGCACCGGGCACGTCGCGCTGTGCAAAAGGCGCCTATGATGGGCCCCGCGGCCAAGAGTTGAAAGGCCTGGTCTTTATGCCAACTGAATAAAGATGGCGTATGACCCCAGCAAGACCCAGCACACGAGGAAAATCCAGGGTGTACGCAGCGAGAACAGCAAGGACTTGCGATGACCGGCCTGGGAGGTTTCGGTCTCGCTGAACAAGGGCGACTCGTCATAAGCCAGGCCCATCATGGGTTCGCTTCGCAGCAGATGGCTCTGTTTGAGCTGCCAATGCTCGATGATCTTGTAGGCGGCGTGAATACCTGGCCAGGCGTTCAGTGAACTGAGCACGCCAAGCAGCGCCAGAAACGGCGGCACCACCAACGTGAACATTTCACCCCAACTCTGATTGGTGTTGCCCATGGCAGATGCGTAGGCAATCACCAGAAATGACTGGGCAGCCAGATAAGCATCCGTACGATTGGCAAGGATGCTGGTCTCGTACTGGATTTCCTGTCGGTAGAAGTCCAGCCGCTCCTTGGGCGAGCCGAACATGCGGGCATTATGCTCCTGGATTTCGTGCTCCGGGGTGGCTGGGGTGATGATACGTGGCACAGTACGGCTCCTAGAAAGTATTCACGGGCAGGGACAATGCCCACGCGTTAGTCAACAGCGCTTGGCTGCCGTTGACGTCGCGCGGTGTAGCGAAGCTGGCTGAACACTGCTTTACGGCTTGTGCGCAGGCACATCCCTGGCGGTCTTCTGCGCCGTAGTGTCCTGCTCGGTGCCCGTAGACCCGTCTGGACGGTGAGCGTCATTGTCTCGCTCTTCTTCGCCTGTGGTACGCGCTTGCTCAACGCGCTTGGCGTCCTGCTCATTCGATGTGCTCATGAAGACACCTCAGCCTTTGCTATGTTCAGGGGAAGAAGGTCCAGTGCCGCGCTTGATGCCACGCGGCCCCCAAATACCCCAGATCGCCAGACCCGCAACAGGCAGCGCCAGGAGCAATAGCGCCCAGGCCGCCTTTGTGGAATCGGTCTTGTCACTACGAAACACGCTGACGATCGCCCACAAGTCCACCAGTAGAATGAGGACCGCCACGGCAATCCAGAAGTACGTCACAGGCTCGTTCATAACCGCTCTCCAGGTTTGATCGGTTTTTCAACCTCTTTGAAGAGGAAGCATGAAAGTCCTGCTAAGTTCAGCTCGATTGTTGCGCGATGGACGGGCGGGCGCACATGCACTGAACCAAAAGCCTTGCGCTCGCGTCCACTGCAAAATGCTGCGCGAGTTACAGGTATGGTCACTGAGCCGATTGAGTCCGTTTTCGAGTATTTGAAAAAACATGACCTTGTTCTGACCACTGCCGAGTCCTGCACTGCAGGCGCCATGGTAGCGGCACTGGCCGCCCTGCCAGGAACAGCCGAGGTGCTCGAAAGCGGCTACGTCGTCTACTCTCCTGCTGCCAAGCAGCGTCTGCTAGGCGTCAGCCCCACGACCATCGAGCGCTATGGCCTGACCAGCGAGGCGGTGGCCTGGGAAATGGCATTGGGCGCATTGAAAGACAGCAACGCTACCGTCGCCATCGCCACCACGGGCGTAGCGGGGCCTGCCGCGCAAGGCAAAATTCCGCCAGGTACGCTGTGTTTTGCCTGGGCATTCGCGGGTGAGCCGCTTGCCGTTTTTACCGGCACCCAACGTTTTTTTGCCGAGCGTGAAGAAGTGATGCGCCAGGGGGCAGTCTATGGGTTGTCGCAACTTGCGCATTATCACCAACGCTGGCTACGCGGCGAACGAGCCTGATCACATCTCGATGAATGAGCACCCGATGAATTCCAAGCATTATCCAGCGCCCGAAAGCGCCAATGCGCACCACCCTTTTTGGCCCGCCGGACGCATTAAATGGTGTGCACTTTTGCTGCCCCTGGGTGTAGTAATGGCCGCAATGCCGGCCAGTACCTGGCTGATCGATACCCAGGCGAGCAGCGCCGATGGCAAGGTGCAGGTGCAGTACAAACGACTGAGTCGCAGCGCAAGCCCTGCCGATCTTTCGATTGAAGTAAGGGGAGCGCCGAGCAAGCCGCTTTGGGTTCAGCTCGGCGGCAGCATGCTTCAGGAGGCGAGCATCGAAACCGTGCAACCGCAACCGCTGCGCATTCAAACCCAAGGGAAGGCAATGCTCGTTGAAGTGGCGACAGACGAAGCAGGGCTGGCCACGTTGCACCTCACCGTGCGCCATGAAGCACTTGG
The DNA here is from genome assembly GCF_900230165.1 of Pseudomonas sp. URMO17WK12:I9. NCBI lineage: Bacteria > Pseudomonadati > Pseudomonadota > Gammaproteobacteria > Pseudomonadales > Pseudomonadaceae > Pseudomonas > Pseudomonas sp. URMO17WK12:I9. The sequence goes on from NZ_OCMQ01000003.1 coordinate 331,589, forward strand.
TCAGGTCACAGGTCACGTACGGGCCGGCGCCAACAGCGCCGTGCGACTATCGACACTCCTGTACCCGTAGCCCTGAACGGCTGAACACACACGCCTGGACACGAACACGCCGGGGCCCGTGCCACCGGCGTGTCGCCAATCTAATTCAGGACTTCTCAGTGGCAACTGCGAATTTCGTCATGTCTACCGCCGGCGCGACGAACTCCGGGCCTTTGCCCGAGACCCGCCACCGCACGTTGGTCAACCCATAGCGCTCAGCCATGGGTCGGCTGACTTTCTTGATCTTGTGCTGACCGAACCGCGGGATGATACCGACGCCTGCATCGCAACTCGCCCAGTGCCAGGCCTCGGCGTTGTCCATGCGTTCCAGTCGAATGATGAAAGTCCTGAATTCTCCGTGTAGCTCGTACTCGATTACATACAGTTGTTGTCCTGCCATTGGACTCTCCTCCATCAAACTCAGCCTAATGGAGCCAAAGGCGTAACAAAAAATTCCATTTATTTTGACCCGACAGTCATCGTCTTGCCGTTGCCCATTTGTGCCGAACTGTTGTCGCTTCGCTTCAGTCACACCTGTACAAAAGGTGCAGGAGCTGCAATGTGGAAGACGTATCTGAAAGCCCGCGGCAATGTGCCGAGCCGCAACGAGATACCGGTGGCTGGCTGGCGCTGGAGCAGTATGCGGCCCTTGGCGATGGGCGCTCGGTAGCACTGGTGGGCCTGGACGGTTCCATCGACTGGTGGTGCGTGCCCCACATGGACTCCCCCCCTCTGTTCGATCGACTGCTCTCGCCCAGGACCGGCGGTTACTTTGCCATCACCCCAACCCAGCCCTATCAGGCAAAGCGTCGCTATCGCCCCGGCAGCAATGTGATGGAAACCGAGTACATCACCTCTACCGGCAGCGTGCGATTGACCGAATCGCTAAACAGCGGGCCTGCCGGGCGCTTACCCTGGGCGGAACTGGCTCGCCGTATCGAGGGCATCGAAGGGTCGGTCACGCTTGAGATCGCCATCGATTTTGGTACCCAGGCCGACACGGTTAGCCCGTACCTCACGCCCAACGACAACGGCTGCGTTTTTCACGCAGGCCATATTCTCGGGATGTTCCTGCATGATCAACAGATCAGCGTGCGGCGCAAGGACGACATAGGCGTGCGCGCCACACTCGACACCTCGCCGGGGCAACGCACCGTGGTGGCCCTGATCGCGGGGCGTGACGAGCCCTTGGTGGTGCCGCCACTGAGCCTGATCGATGAACGCATCGACGGCTCTGATCGTGAATGGCGGCAGTGGTCGAAAAGCCTCATCTATAAAGGCCCCTATCAGTCGGTGGTGATACGCAACGCGCTGGCGCTCAAGTTGTTGCTGTCATCACCCAGCGGTTCGATCATGGCGGCTGCCACCACGTCGTTGCCAGAGCGCATAGGCGGCACCAAGAACTATGACTATCGGTTCGCATGGATACGCGATGCCGGGTATACCATCGAAGCCTTCCTCGGCATTGGCGCTCAGCCTGAAGCCAAGGCTGCGTTTACCTGGTTGCTGCGCAGGCTGGCCGAGCACGGCGCGCAGGTCTTCTACACCCTGGACGGGGCCATCGGTGACTGCACACGCACCATCGACCTGCCGGGCTACAAGCAATCCCCGCCCGTAGTGGGCAACGACGCCCGCGACCAGTTGCAGCACGGCGTGTTCGGCGACATTTTCGAAACTGCCCGTTGTTTCATCGACACCGGCAACATCCTGGACGGCAGCAGTGCAGTGCTGCTGTCACGGCTGGCCGATCAATGCGCAGACCAGTGGCGCCAGCCCGATGCCGGTATCTGGGAGTTACCAGAAACGCGGCACTACACCCTGTCGAAGATCAGCTGCTGGCAGGCCCTGAGCCGGGCCATCGAACTGGCCGACGGCGGCCATCTACCCACAACCTGCCGGCAGCGCTGGGCGCGCGAGCGTGACCGTGTTTTCGAGTGGATCGAAACCCATTGCTGGCATGAGGGCCGCCAGGCGTATGTGTTCTACCCAGGCAGCGACCGGCTGGACGCAGGTATCGCCCTGGCGGTGCACTTCGGCTATCCGGCGCCTGAGAGGCTGCAAAGCACCCTGGAGGCTGTGCAGCAAAGCTTGTCGGCAGGCCCCTTCCACTACCGCTACAGCGGTGCGGTCGAGGAGGAAGGCTGCTTCCTGGCGTGCACGTTCTGGCTGGTAGAGGCTTGGGTACTGCTCGGCCAACACGAACGCGCGCAGCACGCCTATGAAGCTGCCTTGCAAGGCCTTGCCCATGGCGCAGGCATCTATTCGGAGATGGTCGACCCTGGCACGGGAGAGTACCTGGGCAACCTGCCGCAAGGCCTCACGCACCTGGCGGCGCTGCGCGCAGCGTTGGCACTGGGTGGCCGCGCACCGTGTAGATGAGGGTACACGCCAGGCACGTCATCTGCGCAGCGGAACTGATGGCCTGGCGCTCGACTCAACCCATGGCAACCGTGATTACAACAACCTGCAGAGGTGATCCATGAACGCCATCGAATTGCTGACCCAGGACCACCAGTTGGTCAAGAAACTGCTCGAAGAGTTGTCTTCGACAACGGAGCGCGCGGTGAAAAAGCGTGCCGAACTGCTGGAACGCATCAAGCAGGAAGTCACTATCCATACCGCGCTGGAGGAGGAAATCCTGTACCCGGCCATTAAAGAGGCTGGCGGCAAGGAAGAGGAAAAGATGTACTACGAGGCCAAGGAAGAGCACCGTACCGTCGATTCACTGGTGCTTCCTGACCTTGAAGGCACAGACACCGGCACGGTCGAGTTTGCAGGCCGGGTCAAGGTGATGAAAGAGTTGCTGGAGCATCATATCGAGGAAGAAGAAAGCGAGCTGTTCCCTACGGCACGCAAGCTGCTGGGTAAGCAGCAACTCGAGGAGATGGGCAAGACGATGATGGCGCAGAAGAAACTGCTCAAGGGCAAGTCGGAGCAGCGAGCCGCGTGATCAAGCCTGCGCGCCCCCTCAAGGGAGCGCGCAGCTCGCCCGCTATTCTGCCGGCGATTCGGCATCGACCATCGGCGGTACTGGGGCCAGGGCAAAGGCCCTGCGTTGTTCGGATCGCCGCGCGAACGGGCGAGCGGGCAGCGGTTCCAGCTGTTGTGGCGTACCGGTTTCAAGCGCTCGCTTGATCGCCTCGACTACCCGTACATCGCGCCACCCCTCCTCCCCGTCGGGCTCGGGCGCGACGTTGTTGAGGATGCAGTCGGAGAAATAAGCAGTTTCCCCAGCAAATTGATCCACCACAGGGTTAACGTGCACACGCGTCTCGCCATCGATGGTGGCCCTGTAGCTGATCGCCACCCCTTCCCCATAACCAAAGCACGGTGAAGCCTCGATCTCGCCCTTGGTGCCCAATAACTGGAACCGCTCGGTAGACGGCAAGGTATAGCTGACGGTGAACTGGGCCAGTCGTTCGTCTTCGAAGCGCAGGCTCACAGTGACCGTGTCCCAGGTGTCCATGGTGCTGCCAGGCGAGCGAACTCCCATGGCCGAGACTTCGATGGGTTCGGCGTTGAACAACTGGCGAACCATGTTCAGGGGATAGGGGCCCATGTCGGGCACCGGCCCGGCCTCGAAACCATTCTGGGCACGGTGGTTATTGGGCTTGACCCGCTGCGTGAAGATAGAGGTGAACAACCTGGGATCACCGAAATCGCCCTTGTGCACACGCTCGATCATGTCCAGCGTGCCAGGCTCGCAGTGCAGACGGTAGGCAACCATCAGCTTCGCCCCAGTGCGTTTCGAGGCCTCGATCATGGCCTTGCAGTCGGCTTCGCTGATGCCCATGGGCTTTTCGAGCAATACATGAATACCGGCTTCGAGCGCCGGCACCACGAATTCACGGTGACGAAAATTAGGCGTTGCGATGTAGAGCGCATCCACCTCCCGCGCAGCAAGCATCTGAGCATACTGGTCGTAATGGTAGGTGCGAAGGGCATAACGCTTGCCCAACTGTCGGGCTTTTTCCTCATCCCCGGTGACCAGGACGGTAATTTCCGAGTTGTCGGTCTGCCCGATACCAGGCATGAACGCACCCTGGGAAATCGAGCCCCCGGCCACTACACCATAACGGACCTTGCGTGCTGTACTGGGCATGACATCCCTCCTCTTGATCACGATTCAAAGCAGTACCTCTCAAGTGGGCAAGCCAAGGCTGGGTGAGGTTCAAAAAAACGTGTGTGCCCGCGCTGTCATGGCCATGCGTATCCGGGTAGAGGAACGATCTGAACCCGTCCTCAGCTGGCCTGTCCCACGAACAAACCAAGACCGAGGACAGCGCGATGGAGGATTGGATCGATTGGCTGGAATGGCCGGCCATGGTGCTGACGGTAGTGGCAGCATGGTGCATAGGGTCGCGGCGACCCGCCCGCCGCAAGGTCGGCTTCTGCTGTTTCATTGCAAGCAATCTGTTATGGGCGGCCTGGGGCTGGCATGCCGAGGCCTGGGCGCTGATCATTCTGCAGTTCACGCTGTGCGTCATGAATCTGCGAGGATGGAAGAAGAATACGAGGATGGAGCCGGGTTGACGTGGATCTAGGTGTGAGTGCCTTTGCCGGAGCGCCGGGCCGGCCCCGGTAGCTGAAGGTGTCAAGTTGACTGTCAGGCGCCCAGCTCAAATCGTGGGGCCGCTTTGCGGCCCATTGCAGCACTAAGCCGCTGGCTTCAATTTCGGGAAAGCCCAGCGCATGCAGCAAAACGACCCCATCGCTTAGCGATCCAGGCGCTTTTCGACGTTCTCAGTCTGCTGCTCGATCGCCCGCGTCTGCTCTTCCAGTTCCTTGATGGATGTCGGGGTGATCGCCTTGTCTACGGCCTCAGTGGCCGGATCAGGGCGTTCCAACACCGGATCAGGTGACTGCTCGCCTTTTTGCGCTTCCTCAGAGGAGATCGGACGCGGGACTTTGTCGCCGGTGTGGGTATGAGTGTCTTTCATGGGCATCTCCAACTTCAACAGGGTGTCTTTATGAGCAGAGCGCAACGCTGGGGAAAAGTTTGATCCGCTTCGCTTAGCCCAGGTGACTGCGAACCGTCAACGCATCACCCACGGCGGCGCCACTGGCTGTGTTGTCAAAGATGCACCAGGTGATCGCCCCCTGAACATGCGTACGTGTCACCTGCGCGCCAAGCTGCCGTAAGCATGGATCGGAATAAGCGCTGTGATACAAAACCGGTACGCCGTGCAACCGCCAATACGCTATGCCTGGCCATCCTGAGGGCTGGCCGTCTAGCACGAATCTAGGCGGACTTGCCGCCACCTGTCCCACCTGAAGGTCAATCAGCAGCGTTTGCGCTGAATACCATGTGGCATGCCTAGGTTCGACGACGACCGGCTTGTCGGACCGGCGGCGCAGCGCTTCGAAAAAACGCCTGGCTACCGCTTCGTCAAAGCTTAGCGACGGTGGTAGCTGGACCAGCAAGCAGCCCAGTTTCTCCCCCAACTCCCCGCATTGGGCCAGAAAGCTGTCCAAAGCCGCTTCACACCCTTGCAGACGCATCTCATGGGTAATGGCCTTGGGTACCTTGACCGAGAAGCGAAAGCCCTCAGGTGTCGATGTGGCCCAGCGCGCGTAGGTTTGCGGCCGATGGGGCCGGTAGAACGAACTGTTGATTTCCACAGCGCTCAGGCACGCAGCGTAGCGCTCCAGATGGCTGCCTGCCTCGGGAAAAGCCGGGGCATGCTCCTTGGGCAGACTCCAGCCTGCACAGCCTAAGTAGATCATCTCAGTAGTCCGTTGAACTCACTCAAGGATGGAGCCGCTTCAGTGTCAGGACGTTCCACTGGGCAGATCGATGGAACACCCGGCAACGGGCTGGGCACTAACGCAGCACATCCCAGAGGAATCCAACATGACTGACCCCAATCATCCAGACCCTTATGTGGACGACGTACCCCACAATCCGGGTGACACCATTGGTACACCTGAACAGGCGCCCACAGAGCCGGCTCCGGAATGGCCGGAAGGCCAGGTGCCACCTGAAGAACAAACTGACGGCTGACCGTTTCACACCTGGCGGCGTACGCTGCGCCGCCGCAAACCACTGCAATCACCAGGAGGGATCCGATGAAGTTCGCGCAGTTCTGTCAGTGGTTATCCAACCAGGCTGGCCGCCCCAGCACATTCCTGATGGCCATCGTGCTCATCATCATGTGGGCGGTTTCCGGCCCATGGTTCCACTACAACGATACCTGGCAACTGATCATCAACACCTCGACCACCATCATCACATTCCTGATGGTGTTTCTGATCCAAAACACCCAGAACCGGGACAACGACATCATTCACGTCAAGCTCGATGAGCTGATCCGCGCCACTCAATCGGCGCAACGTTCGGTGCTGGACCTGGAGGCCATGGACAGCAAGACCCTGCGCGAGCTGCGCAAGGAATACCGTGCGCTGGCTGCGCGTACCGGCGCAACGCTTGAAGACGATGTGCCGCATCCATGAGGAGCCCTCTCAGCGCATCGCCGGACGGGGCCCCACCTGTTGTCAATCGTGGGCCAATCAATGGCCTACGGGCGCACGGCCCCTTACCCGGTCTGCACTGTTCATCTTCTTATGATCGACGTGCACCCACCCTCTGATAACCACTCGCAGGGCAATTGTTTTGCTCGACGCCTGACACCTCGAAATCTTTGCTAGAGGAGGCAAGCCTTCATGAGCGATCGCATCATTACACTCTTCACCGATACCACGTTCTTCGGTATTTCCATTCTGAACCTGTTACTCGCCGTCACTGTGGCCGTCCTGACGTTCCTGGTGGCCAGGGCCGCCATAAGCTTCGTACAGCGGCGCGTCAAGCACTGGTCATCTCACTCCGGTGCCATGAGCCATGTGGTTGAGAAAGTACTGTCAGGCACCAGCAACTCGCTACTGTTCCTGGCTTCACTGTTGGTGGGGTTGAGCATGCTCGACCTGCCGGAGCGTTGGTTGAGCCGGGTCGGCAGCCTCTGGTTCGTCGTCGCCGCGTTGCAGATCGGCCTGTGGGTCAACCGTGCCATCGGTCTGGGCCTGGACCGCTACTTCACCCGCCACAATCCGGACGGTTCCCAGCAGAGCAGTGCCCTTGCCACGTTGTCGGCCTGGGGTGCGCGGGTATTGTTGTGGTCGATCGTGCTACTGGCCATGCTGTCGAACCTGGGCGTGAACATCACCGCCTTCGTCGCCAGCTTGGGTGTGGGCGGTATTGCGGTCGCCCTGGCTGTGCAGAACATTCTGGGTGACCTGTTCGCCTCGCTGTCCATCGCCGTGGACAAGCCGTTCGAGGTGGGCGACTTCATCGTCATTGGCCCATTGGCCGGTACCGTCGAACATGTAGGCCTGAAAACCACGCGCATCCGCAGCCTGGGCGGCGAGCAGATCGTCATGGCCAATGCCAGCATGATCAGCAGCACCATCCAGAACTACAAGCGCCTGCAAGAACGACGCATCGTGTTCGAATTTGGTCTTTCCTATGACACGCCTACCGAGGCGGTGAAGAAGGCACCCGGGATCGTAGAGGAAGCGATCAAGGCGCAAACGCAAGCACGCTTCGACCGCGCGCACCTGCGGGGCTTCGGCAAGGAAGCGCTTGAGTTCGAATGTGTCTATATCGTGCAGGACCCAGGCTACAACCTGTACATGGACATTCAACAGGCCATCAACTTCAAGCTGCTTGAGCGGTTCTCGAAAATCGGCGCCAAGTTCGCCGTACCGGTGCGGGCCATCAAGGTTACGGCGCTGCCGCAGGAGGCGAACGTGCATGCGCAAGGGCGAGACAACCTGGGTATGCGGGGGGCTTGAGAGCGTCACCTGTGACGCTTGAACGTGGCAGCGGACCCGGCGGTCCGCTGCCCTGCCGTCTCACATAGGCTCATCACCATTGACCTTGCCCAGTTCGGCACCGGTCATCGGTTGCGGTGAGCCGCACTGCCCACCGATTCCCTTTCAAAGCGTTTGCGAGGCACGACAGAGTGACTCAATGGCGCCTACCAGCTCGTCGTAGTGCACGGGCTTGGTCAGTTGCAGGTCGAAGTGCGCGACCCGACCCTCCCGGCTTGGCGGGCTGACCCCATAGCCACTCAACGCGATTGCAGGCGTCGCCTGATACTGAGCTTGTTCACGAATCGCCGTGATGAATGCGTGCCCGTCCATTTCAGGCATGCCGATATCGGTCAGTATCACATCGAACCGGTGCCCTCCCACATTCTCCAGCGCCTCAACCGGATTGAGGAACGTAGTAACGTGGGCGTCTTCCATTTCCAGCAGCATCCGCATGACGTCCACAACGTCCGCAGAATCGTCTACCAGCAAGACATGAACGCCCTTGAGCCTGCCTTCACTGGGCCCAGCGTCTGAGTTGGCTGCGCCCTTCCCAAGGGTGCGCTGCGACAGCGGTAGCTGGACACTGAATGTTGAACCAAGCCCCAGCCCCGCCGAGTGTGCGCTCACAGTACCGCCATGGGCCTGCACCAGTTGCTTGACCAGTGACAACCCGATGCCCAGGCCGTCACCGTGATGACGGGTGTGGTGGGGCTGCCGAAACAGCTCGAAGATGTCTGTCACATCATCTGCAGACAGGCCAGGGCCGTTGTCGCTGACAGCCAAACGCACGTTTTTTTCGGTAAGCGAGAGCTCGACCGTGACCCATGCCTGCGGGCCGCTGAACTTCAGGGCATTGTTGATCAGGTTCCAGATGATCTGCTCAAGACGCGTCGCATCACCATAAACCACCATCGGACCGCGCGGTTCGGGCAGTACGAGGAGGATCCGGGCCGTGGGGTACTCCTCAATGGCCATGGCATGTATCGACTTGAGCATATCGGCCAGATCCAGAAGCTCTTTCTTGAGCATGAGCTTTCCGGTCCGCAGGCGAGCGACGTCTAGCAAATCATCGATGATGCGGGTCTGGCTGGTCACTGCGTCGTTGATCACGGCAAGCGCCTTGCCACCCTTGGCCGTGTACTGCACGGCAGGCAGTCGGCGCAATATCTCGGCATTGAGCTGAATGAGGTTCAGCGGATGCTTGAGCTCGTGCGACATGAAGGCGAAGAACTCATCCTTGAGCAAGCTGCTGGTACGTGTCTCAGCCAGGCGCTTGCCCTGTTCATCCTGCAGGTGCTTCTGCCCCGTCATATCACGGGCAATCTTCACGTACCCCGGGGTATCACCACGCAAGCGCGCCGTTTCCCCGCTGCAGTACAAGCGGCTCCCGTCGCGACGCAAATGCCAGCGCTCGTCTTCGGCACGCCCATTTACCTGGGCTTTGCGCAATTCGGCTTCAGGTACACCAGCAGCTCGATCCTGGTCCGTGAACAGCACGTCGAAATGGCTACCGGCAATCTGCTCGGCGCTGTGGCCGAAGATAGACTCCGCACCGCGATTCCACTCACAGATGACGCCGTTGCCGTCCAGGATGATGATGGCAAAGTCCTGGGTGCTTTCCGCTACCAGTCGCATGCGCTCCTGTCCCAGGCGCAGGTCCTGTTCAGCTTCACGCCGTTTGGTGATGTCGATGAACGTGAGCACCGTACCGTCGATGTGGTCCTCGCTCGAGCGATAAGGCAACAGACGAGCGATGTACCAGCGTCGGTCACTGCTACTGACCTCTCGTTCCCTGACGGTCAGCGATTGATGAACCGCAGCAGCGTCCTCGGTCATTTTCGGATAATCGAGCCGATGGGTGATATCCAGCAGCGAACGGCCCGTGTCCGTCTGGCGCATGCTGAAGATGTCCTGCGCTCTCGGCGTGAACCAGCGGATATGCATATTGCGATCCACGAACACTGTAGCGATGTCGGTAGAAGCGATCAGGTTGGCCAGGTAGTCGTTGATCTTGTCGGTTTCTTCGACCTTGCTCTTGAGCTCGAAATTGACCGTGAGCAATTCTTCGTTGATCGACTGAAGCTCTTCCTTGCTGGTTTCCAGTTCTTCGGTAGCCAAGCGCAGCTCTTGGTTGATGGCTTGCATTTCTTCGTTGGAAGCTTCTAGCTCTTCGCTGGAGACTTCCGACTTTTCGATGGTTTCCTGCAGGTGGAGCTTGGTGCGATGCAGCTCGCTCTCCAGGCTCGTCATCACCTGATTTTGATTTTGCTCGACGGGGATGTTGGCGGCGACATTGGCGCGGAAAATCCGGTTGCGTTTATCGACCGCCTTGAACAGCTCCGGGCACAGGTCGGCAGACTCCGAGGAGCCCATGAACAGGTAGCCGCCAGGGCGTAGCGCGAAATAGAACATCTGCAGCATTTGTTTCTGGATCTCGCGATCCAGATAGATGAGCACGTTGCGACACACGATCAGGTCTACCTGTGAGAAAGGCGGGTCGCAAAGCAAGCTGTGCCTGGCGAACAGAACCTTCTCACGAATTTCCTTCCTTACCCGGTAGTGATCGTTCTCCTTGGCGAAGTACTGGCGCAGGCGCGTGGTCGATACATCGGTGATGATCGCCTCCGGGTAGATCCCCGCGCGACCTATGGCAATCGCGCGCTCGTCGATGTCGGTGGCAAATACCTGCAGCTTGAGCAGAGCAGGCTCAAGTTTGCGGTGTTCGGCACACAGTATCGCCAGGCTGTAGGCCTCTTCTCCCGTTGAGCAGCCAGCGGACCAGATTCGCACGTCTTCACGCTTGTCCTCAGGGCCACCTGGGTTCAAGACAACGCTCAATACCAAGCGCTCGAGCGCCTCGAAGGCTTCCCGGTCGCGAAAATAGTTCGTCACACCGATCAGCAGGTCTTCGAGCAGGTTCTTTGCCTCATCAGGGTGCTGCTGAAGATGACGCAGGTAGCTCGGCAGGTCGGCCCGGCCAGTGATCTGCAAGCGGCGTTCGATGCGCCGTATGACCGTCGCGCGCTTGTAGTGCTGGAAATCGTACCCGGTACAGTTGCGCAGGGTCATGAGAATGTCCTGCAGCGCCTGCTCGCTATCCTCTCCCGCTTGCGCAGCGTTGGCTTGGATTCCGGCCTCTGCATCGGCGACACGGATGCTGCGCATGCCCATCCAGAAACCGAGCAGTTTTTGCGGTATGTCGGCTACCGGCAGTATCGCATCGACCAGTCCGGTGGCAATGGCAGCCAGCGGCATCCCGTCGAATTCGGCATCGGCCGGGCTCTGCACCAAGGTGATGCCACCTTGCTCCTTGATACGCGACAAGCCCACTGCACCATCACTGCCTGCACCGGAAAGCACTACACAGAAACTTCGCTGCTTGTGCACATCGGCCAGATCACGGAAGAACAAATCGATGGCGACATGCTTTCCCAAAGGCCGCGAAGAGGGAACGACCTTGAGGTGGCCGTCAGCCATGATCAGTTGCCAGGCAGGTGAAATGACATAGACGTGATCGGGCTCGATGGGCACGCAGCTGTTTACCTGTACGACCGGCATGGAAGTCGCGGTCCGAATGATCCCGTCCGCGACGCGCTGATGATCGGGCGAGAGGTGCAGCACGATGACGAATGCCATGCCGCTCTCAGACGGCATGTGTTCGAAGAAAACCTTGAGCGCGGCGATACCGCCTGCCGAGGCACCAATGCCCACCACCGGAAACCCAAGCTGGCTGGGTAAGGTTCGATCTGTGTTGGCGGCGGTGCTGGACGGGCTGTTCATCGTTGGTTCCTGTCTGAAAACATCCACGAAGTGACGTGGTTTTCCTGTATGACCCCGGTCAAGCGCCGGAACACCCGCAAAAAACCGCATGCCCTGCCAGGCGGTCGGTTGGCACTTCATCGCCCTAGGGAAAGGCCCGTTCGTCGCCTACAGGGCACGGCGTGGTAGTGCAGCCTGACGAACACTACGAGGACACCTCATAAAAGGAGCTTCATCATGACAATGCTAAAACCTTCTTCCTTGCTGCTTGCACTCTGCCTGGGTGCGTCCGCGCCAATGGTCATGGCAGCTACCAACATGAACGATCAGCACACCCCCAGCATGCAGTCGGGTGATCACGGGACCATGAATGGCACCGGCGGCGCTACCGGTTCCGGCACCCCAGGGGACGGCATGGGTACCGGCAGTGGCACCGGAAGCAATGGTACGGACGCCACGGGTGGCGATGGCACAACCTCAGGCTCGGGTACCGGTAGTGGGGCGAACACGGGTCCCGGCGGCACCGGGAGTGGCTCAGGCATGGGCGGTACCGGGAGCGGCGACATGGGCGGTAGAGGCGACATGGGCGGCAGCGGGGGTACCGGTATGGGCAGTGGGACCGGGAGCGGCGGTACAGGTGGCGGTACGGGCGGCGCAGGCGGCTCGGGTGGTGGTAGCTGATCATCAGGGGTACTTGATCATCGCAAAGGCTCACCGAGCCTGATACCTGGAATCTAAGGGCTGCTTCGCAGCCCTTCCTGTAAACGGCAGCGATAGAGGCTCGAGGCTGGCGTGACGACTAAACCTAGACACGGCACACATGCCAGCAGCCCCGATCAGCGGCTCTACAGCACGGATATTCCTGCCCGCCTTGATCGACTGCCATGGACCCGGTTTCACACGTTGCTGGTGGTGGCGCTTGGCATCACGTGGCTACTGGACGGCCTGGAAGTCACCCTTGCCGGGTCACTCGCCGGCGCCCTGAAGGACAGCCCTGCTCTGGCCATGAGCAACCGCGACGTTGGTCTGGCTGGCGCCATCTACATCGCAGGGGCGGTGCTCGGCGCACTCTTTTTCGGATGGCTGACCGACCGGCTGGGCCGGCGCAAACTGTTCTTCATCACTCTGGCGCTCTATATCGGGGCCACTGCAGCCACGGCATTTTCCTGGAATCTGTGGAGCTTTCTGGCATTTCGCTTTCTCACAGGCGCGGGCATTGGTGGGGAATATACGGCCATCAATTCGACCATCCAGGAGTTCACCCCAGCGCGCTATAGGGGCTGGGTCGATCTGACCATCAACGGCACATTCTGGCTCGGCGCTGCGCTGGGTGCAGTGGGCGCCATCGTGCTTCTGGACCCGTCGATCGCGAACGGCGACCTCGGATGGCGCCTCTGTTTCGGCACCGGCGCCGCGTTGGGATTGCTGATCATGCTGATGCGGCTGTGGGTGCCGGAGAGCCCGCGGTGGCTGATGATTCACGATCAGCCCGAAGCTGCTGAGCGTATAGTGGCCGATATCGAGCGCAAGTGCCGCGCTCAAGGCTTGAGACTGCCTGCGGTAGATGTTTCGCCCCTGCAATTGCGCACCAGGCATCACACGCCTTTGCCCGAGATATTTCACAGCCTGTTCGTGGTCCACAGACGCCGGGCCATGGTAGGCCTGACGCTGCTCACGGCGCAGGCGTTTTTCTACAATGCCATCTTCTTCACCTATGCCCTGGTGCTGACCGATTTCTACGATGTGCCCTCCTCCAGCGTTGGCTGGTATGTCCTGCCGTTCGCGCTCGGCAACTTCTGTGGCCCGCTGTTGCTCGGGCGGCTGTTCGATGTGCTGGGGCGGCGCATCATGATCAGCGCCACGTATGCCCTGTCGGGCATACTGCTGACCCTGAGCGGCTACCTGTTCGAACAGGGGATGATCGATGCCATCGAGCAAACGATCGCCTGGATGGTGATCTTTTTCTTCGCATCGGCTGCGGCCAGCTCTGCCTACCTTACTGTCGCAGAAACCTTCCCGCTGGAGATCCGCGCTCTGGCCATTGCCGTGTTCTATGCATTCGGCACAGGGCTCGGTGGCATGGTGGGGCCGACGTTGTTCGGTGCCTTGATCGAATCGGGCGAGCGCACCCAGGTCTGGTATGGGTATCTGCTCGGCGCCGCGCTCATGCTGGTAGCGGCATTCGTTCAGGCCGTTTACGGCGTAGCCGCAGAGCGCCGGTCACTGGAGCACGTTGCCCGTCCCCTTTCTCAGGTGGAGTCCGCCGATTAAAAGGGCCACCGCCCGTCCGCCAACAGGCACTTGAGCGCGTGCTGGCCTTCAACCCTATATCCATCAGAGAGGAGCGGCGACCATGGCACGCGGCGACAAGGACAAGTACACCCAAGAGCAAAAGCGCAAAGCCGAGCACATCGAGCAAAGTTACGAGGACAAAGGGCTCTCCAAGGACAAAGCCGAGGCGCGCGCCTGGGCTACGGTGAACAAGCAATCCGGTGGGGGCGACAAGCAAGGTGGCTCTGGCAGCAAGACCAGCAGTACGGACAAGGAAAGCGCACGTTCGGACTCTGCCAAACGAGCTGCCAAGACCCGTGAGGGGCACGCGCGCAACAGCTCGGCGTCCCTCGAATCGCAGACCAAGGAAAGTCTGCTCAAGGAGGCACGCAGCAAGGACATCAAGGGCCGCTCGACCATGACCAAGGCCGAGTTGATCGAAGCGCTGCGCAAGCACGGTTGATCTGCACGAACGGGTTATTCCGGTCGGCTGAACCGCTTCAAGTCCGTTGAAACTTTAGTATTCCCTGTCAAGTCCAGAACTTATCCGAGACGCGGCAGGAGAAGACAATGAGCGGCACTGTAGGCGATTTTCTGGTCGAGCGGCTGTACCAATGGGGCGTACGCCGCATCTTTGGTTACCCAGGCGACGGGATCAACGGTGTGTTCGGCGCCCTGAACCGCGCGGGCGGCAAGATCGAATTCATCCAGGCCCGGCACGAAGAGATGGCTGCCTTCATGGCCAGTGCCCACGCCAAGTTCACCGGCGAGCTGGGCGTCTGCATCGCGACGTCCGGCCCGGGTGCTTCGCATCTGCTGACCGGTTTGTACGACGCGCGCATGGACCATCAGCCGGTGCTGGCCATCGTGGGCCAGCAGGCGCGCGCAGCCTTGGGCGGTCACTATCAGCAGGAGCTGGACCTGGTCTCGATGTTCAAGGACGTCGCTGGCGCGTTCGTGCAACAGGCATCCACGCCTGAACAGGTACGTCATCTGGTAGACCGCGCCGTGCGCACGGCCGTTGGAGAGCGACGTGTGACTGCCGTGATTCTGCCCAACGATCTGCAGGACCTGCCCTACGAAGACCCGCCCCGCGCCCATGGCACCGTTCATTCGGGCGTTGGTTACAGTAAACCCAAGGTGGTCCCCTTCGATGCCGACCTGCAACGCGCCGCCGATGTGCTCAACGCCGGACGCAAGGTCGCCATCCTGGTCGGGGCCGGCGCGCTGGGTGCCAGTGACGAGGTAGCCGCAGTGGCCGAGCAACTGGGTGCTGGCGTTGCCAAGGCCTTGCTGGGCAAGGGCGTGCTGCCCGATGAGCTGCCGTGGGTGACTGGCGCCATCGGCCTGCTTGGGACGGAGCCGAGTTACAAGTTGATGGCCGAATGTGACACGCTGCTGATGATTGGTTCTGGCTTCCCGTATTCCGAATTCCTACCCAAGGAAGGTCAGGCGCGCGGCGTGCAAATCGACCTGCAACCCGACATGCTCAGCCTGCGTTATCCCATGGAGGTGAACCTGGTCGGTGACGCGGCGCAGACGTTGCAGGCATTACTACCTTTGCTGCACCCGCGCCCTGATCACAGCTGGCGCAAGAAAATCGAGAAGTGGCGCGCCAGCTGGGACAAGACATTGACCAAACGCGCGTTGGTCAAGGCCGACCCGATCAACCCGCAGCGAGTGGTGCATGAGCTGTCCCCGCGCCTGCCGGACCAAGCGATCATATCCAGTGATTCAGGTTCGTGCGCCAACTGGTACGCCCGCGACCTCATGATCCGCGAAGGGATGCAGTGTTCCTTGTCGGGCGGCTTGGCCTGCATGGGCGCGGCCGTACCTTACGCCATTGCCGCCAAGTTCGCCCATCCGACCCGGCCGGTGATCGCCCTGGTGGGCGACGGCGCCATGCAGATGAATAACCTCGCCGAACTGATCACAGTGGCCAAATACTGGCAGCAGTGGGAAAGCCCCACGTGGATCTGCGCGGTGTTCAACAACGAAGACCTCAACCAGGTGACCTGGGAGCAGCGCGTGATGGAGGGCGATCCGAAGTTCGAAGCCTCTCAGTCGATCCCTGATGTGCCTTATCACTTGTTCGCCATCTCGATTGGTCTTGAGGGTATCTACGTCGAGCGTGAAGAAGATGTCGCTCCCGCTTGGGAGCGTGCCTTGGCGGCCGATCGCCCGGTCCTGATCGAGTTCAAGACGGACCCCAACGTAGCGCCACTGCCGCCGCACCTGAAACTTGAGCAGGCCAGGAAGTTTGCGACCACCTTGCTCAAGGGTGACCCGGATGAAGCCGGCGTGATCGTGCAGACCGCCAAGCAAGTGCTGAGCGCGGTGCTTCCAGGCAAGAAATGACAAGGGCCTGGCGCTTGGGATGAACGTTCCGGGCGCCTGACCAGTCGCACTCCATAGACACAGCCTACTGTGCGCAATCGAACCGTGAGGACCTACCATGACTGCACTCCCTGAACAGGGCGCTGCACAGCAGACCCTGAACTTCACCCTCAATGGCCAACCCCAGGCCCTGACGGTACAACCCTGGACCACCCTGCTCGACCTGTTGCGTGAGCAGCTGGACCTGGTGGGCACCAAGAAAGGTTGCGACCATGGCCAATGCGGCGCCTGCACCGTGCTGCGCGACGGCCGCCGGGTGAACGCTTGCCTGACCCTGGCCGTGATGTGCGAAGGTGCCGACCTCGTCACCATCGAAGGCCTGGCCGAGGGTGACCAACTGCACCCCATGCAGCAGGCATTCATCAGTCAGGACGCCTTCCAGTGCGGTTACTGCACCCCTGGCCAGATCTGCTCGGCCGTGGGCCTCGCCAATGAAGGTCACGCCCATACCCGTGCCGACATCCGCGAGCAGATGAGCGGCAACCTTTGCCGCTGCGGCGCTTACAGCAACATCGTGGCCGCCGTCGAACAGGCCCTGCCGCTGATCAAGAGGGCACGCACATGACCCCTTTCAGCTACCACAAGCCTGCCTCGCTGGACGAGGCACTGCGCTTGACCAATGCGTCCTCGCGTTTTATTGCAGGCGGGACCAACCTGGTCGACCTGATGAAGGAAAATGTCGAACGGCCCGAGCGACTGATCGATATCACAGGACTGGAACTTGACCGTATCGAGTCCTCCAACGCGGGCGGTGTAATGATCGGCGCGTTGGTCAGCAACGCGGACCTGGCCTGGGACCCGCTCATCCGCCAGCGTTACCCACTGCTGTCGCAAGCGATCCTGGCCGGTGCATCGCCTCAGTTGCGCAACATGGCAAGCACCGGCGGCAACCTGCTGCAACGTACGCGCTGCTACTACTTCTACGACACCGGTACGCCTTGCAACAAACGCGAACCCGGCAGCGGTTGCCCGGCACGCAGCGGCTTGAATCGCATTCATGCGATTCTCGGCGCCAGCGAGGCTTGCGTGGCGACTCATCCTTCGGACATGTGCGTGGCATTGGC
Organism: Pseudomonas sp. URMO17WK12:I9; assembly: GCF_900230165.1. NCBI lineage: Bacteria > Pseudomonadati > Pseudomonadota > Gammaproteobacteria > Pseudomonadales > Pseudomonadaceae > Pseudomonas > Pseudomonas sp. URMO17WK12:I9. Next base: position 348,928 of record NZ_OCMQ01000003.1, read on the forward strand.
TGCCCTGAAGGCCGTGGTGCATGTGCAAGGGCCCGCCGCCAAACGCCAGATTCCGTTCGCCGAGTTCCATCGCCTGCCCGGCGATACGCCGCAGCAGGACAACCACCTGGCGCCTGATGAGCTGATTACCGCCATCGAGCTGCCTGATCAAGGCTTCGCCGAGCATTTCCGCTACGTGAAAGTACGTGATCGTGCCTCCTATGCCTTCGCGCTGGTCTCGGTCGCCGCTGCCCTGCACATCGAAGGCGGGGTTATTCAGGAGGCCCGCATCGCCTTGGGTGGCGTGGCCCACAAGCCATGGCGCAACGAAGCTGTCGAAGCGATGTTGCAAGCAAAGGCGCCCAGCACCGAGCTCTTCACGCAAGTGGCCACTGCCCTGCTGCAAGGGGCACAACCCCTGAGCCAGAACGGCTTCAAGGTGCAACTGGCACAACAAGCCATCATTCGGGCATTGAACGAGGCCGCCGCCGGCGGCAGCCTCGAGGGGGACGCGCAATGAGCAAGGTAGTAGGAACCCCAGCGGACCGCGTCGACGGCGCAGCGAAGGTCACCGGCCAGGCACGTTATGCCGCCGATTACCCGGAAGAAGGCCTGCTGCACGGCAGCGTCGTTTCCAGCACCATCGCCCGCGGCCGGGTGGTCAAGGTCAACAGCGACAAAGCGCTACAGGTGCCAGGCGTGGTGGCAGTACTGGACCACATCAACCGTCCGCGCATTTCCAGCTACGACGATGACTACAGTGACGATGATGCAGCCGAGGGCTCACCCTTCAGGCCGTTGTTCAATGACCGCGTGTTCTACAGCGGTCAGCCCGTCGCACTGGTCGTCGCACAGACGCTGGAAATCGCTCGGCATGCGGGCTCGTTGGTCGAGATCCAGTACAGCCAGGAAAGGCATGAATCTGACCTGGAAAAGGTACTGGGTCAAGCGCACGAGGCGCCGGCTGAAACACCTGAGCCCCGTGGTGACTTCCCAGGCCAGTATGCCAGCGCCCCTACCCGCGTGGACGCCACCTACTGGACGGCCAACGAACACCACAACCCGATGGAGCCCCACGCCTCCACCGTGTGCTACCAGCTCGATGGTAGCCTGGTCATCCACGACAAGACTCAAGGCACGCAGAATTGCCAGGAATACGTGCACAACGTATTCGGCATGCCCAAGGAAAAATTGCGCGTCAAGGCAGCCTTCGTCGGTGGCGCCTTCGGTTCCGGCCTGCGTCCCCAGTACCAGCTGCCCCTGGCGGTCATGGCTGCCCTGCACCTGATGCGCTCGGTGCGCGTGACCTTGACCCGCCAGCAGATGTTCACCTTTGGCTACCGTCCACGCACACAGCAACGCCTGCGCCTGGCGGCCGATGAGCAAGGCCGCCTGTCTGCCATTGGGCATGACGCCATCGGCCAGACGTCACGGTTTGAAGACTTTGCCGAGCACGTCGTCGAGTGGAGCGGCATGCTGTACCAATGCGACAACGTCGCGTTGAGCTACCGCTTGGCCCCACTGGACGTCTACACCCCATTGGACATGCGCGCGCCGGGTGCAGGTTCGGGCATGCTGGCGCTGGAGTGCGCCATGGACGAACTGGCCTGCGCAACAGGGCTGGACCCGGTCGAGTTGCGGCGACGAAACTTCGCCAGCCACAATGGCAATGAGGGTAAGCCTTACTCGAGCAAGGAATTGCTAGCCTGTTACGCACAAGGGGCCGAGCGTTTTGGTTGGGCCAAGCGCCAGGCTGCGCCCGGCTCGATGCGGGACGGCAATCAACGCATAGGCTGGGGCATGGCCGGCGGTGTATGGGAAGCCATGCAGATGCAAGCCAGCGCCAAGGCGCGTCTGGGCTGTGACGGGCACTTGACCGTCAGCAGCGCCACCACGGACATCGGCACCGGCACCTATACCGTCATGACGCAGATCGCTGCCGATGCCGCGGGCCTCGACATGGCCGATGTCACGTTCCTGCTTGGCGACTCCTCCTTGCCCAAGGCTCCGTTGCAAGGTGGGTCGTTCACCGTGTCCTCCGTCGGTTCTGCCGTGCGCAAAGCGTGCCTGGAGCTGCGCAAGCAGGTTGTCGAGCAAGCCAGGCAACAGCACCAGAGCCTGGCCAGCCTGGAGGATTCCGACTTCTTGATCGCAGATGGCCAGGTGAGCGCCGGTGAGCATTCGTTCGCCCTCGCCGACCTGCTGCCCAGTGCCCAGCAGGCCTGCTTCGAGGTGCAGGTCGAGGCGGGCCCTGACGACAAGCGCAAGCCCTACTCCACTGCCACCCATTCGGCGGTCTTCGTCGAGGTATCGGTGGACGAAGACCTGGGGACCGTGCGCGTCAAGCGCGTGGTCAGTGCGGTGGCTGCAGGCCGGGTCGTTAACCCCAAGACAGCGCGCAGCCAGATCCTGGGGGGCGTGGTGTGGGGCATCGGCATGGCGCTACACGAAGAAACCCAGACCGACCATGCGCTGGGCCGCATCCTCAACCACAACCTGGCCGAGTACCACGTGCCGGTGAATGCCGACATTGATGATATCGAGGTGATCTTTGTGGAAGAGCACGATGATGTGGTCAACGAGCTGGGCTCCAAGGGCGTGGGCGAGATCGGCGTGGTAGGTGTCGCTGCGGCCGTGGCCAATGCCATTTATCACGCCACCGGCAAGCGGGTCCGCGAGTTCCCGATCACCTTGGACAAGCTGCTGTAAACGGGCCCTGCCCTCTGGAGTAATCGCATGCCACGCCTGGGTTTCGCCTGCATGTACCGACACCCGCACCGCAGCTTGTCGGTCAAGGAGCTGGAGACCATCGAGCGTACGTTCAACCCGCGCAGCACGACGCTGCGTTGGGTTTCGGGCGCCTCCCGCGAGGCGGCTCGGAACAAGTTGCTTGAACTGGCGGAACACAACCTCCAGGCCCAGCTGCGCTTGCTCGACTATGTGGCCCAGCTGCCCCAGGCGCTGCGCATGCTGCGCCTGAGCAGCGACCTGCTGCCGCTGTACAGCCACCCTAGCGTGGCCCACGTGTACCGCGAGGCCGACTTTCAAGCGCTGATGGCCGAACGTTTCGCCGCCATCGGTGCTTTCGCGCGCGCCAGGCAGATACGCCTGTCATTTCACCCTGGACAGTACTGCGTGTTGGGCTCGGACCGCCCCGAGGTGGTGGAGAACAGCCTGGCCGAATTCGAATACCATGCCGACATGATCCGCATGATGGGTTACGGGCAGGTCTTCCAGGACTTCAAATGCAATGTGCACATTGCCGGCCGGCTGGGCGGTGCGGGGATTCGCACCGTATGGCCACGCCTGTCCGAGGTGGCCCGCAATGTGATCACCTTCGAGAATGACGAGAAGACCTATGGGCTCGACGACTGCCTGGCGTTGGCTGACCTGGCGCCGGTGGTGCTGGATATCCACCATTGCTGGATTCATGAGGGTGACTACATCGACCCGGGCGATACGCGAGTTGAGCGGGTGATCGAGAGCTGGCGCGGCGTACGCCCCACCATGCACTACTCTCAGCCCCCGGAGCACCTGCAGGCGCTGGGGTTCGGGCCTGATCGCAAGCTGGTGATCGGTGAGTTGCTGGAACAGGTGAACAAACGCGATCTGTACGCCCACAGCGCTCGCATGTGGAACCGCTGGACGAACCGCTACGCACTTCAGTTTCTCGACAGGTTCGACATCATGTTCGAGTCCAAGGACAAGAACCTGGCCACGCTTGACTACTTCAACGACTACCTGGCTTGATCGGGCCGGGCAGGCCCTCAGCCGCTTCCGGTCAGGTCACCGGCCACTTCGCAGCCGTTGTGACAGCTGCACTCGTACTCGGCCTGAGCGCGAGTAGGCAGGTTCAGGCTCAGCCTGACCTTGTCCTGCGTGTCGTACAGGTCGTAGCCCTCCCCCAGTGATGATGGAAAGCCGAGTCGCCGTGGCAGCCATTCTTTTGTTTGCGGTACAGCTGGAACCACAACGAATCGCATCTGCATGATCATCCCTCACCGGCCGTTCCTTAGTATTAGTCACGCTAAGAGAAAGCATCAAGTAGACTCATGCATGTTTATGACGTTCATTAAGTCGTACGCGCAAGTAACTGGCTGTAAGCGCAGCTTTGACGCCTGGCCAGCGCTCCCCCTGTGGGAGCGCCCTTGCCGGGGCATCGGACCGCTCCCATAGGGGAACTCAAGAGATGATGGATGGGGTACAGGGCAGCTGGAAAGATGCGTATAGGATCGTGCAATCAGGCGCTTGAGCTCCCGACCTTATTAGCTGACTCCAGCCGACTTGCGGCTGCGCCGACTCCCCAACTCGATCCAGGTCGGGGCATGGTCACTGGCCTTGGGCTCATTGCGCACCCAGGCATCGACGCCCGCTCGCTTGAGGTACGGCGCCAGGTCCCGGCTGAGCAGCAGGTGATCGATGCGCAGACCCGCATTGCGCGCCCAATGGTTGCGGAAGTAGTCCCAGAACGTGAACACCTGCTCTTGCGGATGCAGGTGCCGGATAGCATCGATCCAGCCGCTGGCCAGTAAACGCTCGAAGCAATCGCGCGATTCGGGTTGCAGCAGCGCATCCTTTTGCCAGGACTTGGAGTCGTAGATATCCAGGTCCGTGGGCACGACATTGAAGTCACCGGCCAGGACGGTGGGGTGACCACTGCCCTGCAACTGCCGGGCATGCTCGATCAGGCATTCGAACCAACGCAGCTTGTAGTCGAACTTCGGCCCTGGTTGCGGGTTGCCGTTGGGGAGGTACAAACACCCTATCAACACCCCATGCACCGCTGCCTCCAGATAGCGGCTCTGGGTGTCGTCCTCCATGCCCGGCAAGCCTCGCCGGACCTCGAGCGGCTCGCTGCCGCGCGCCAGGATCGCCACTCCGTTCCAGGCAGGTTGGCCCAGGTGCAGATACCCGTAGCCAGCGGCTTCCAGAGCCTCACCCGGGAACTGATGGTCGGGTGCCTTGAGCTCCTGAAGGCAGACCACATCGGGCTTTTCACGTTCGAGCCAGGCCAGCAGTGCAGGCAGCCGGCTGCGAATGCCGTTGATGTTGAATGTGGCAATCCTCAGCGCTTTCATGTGTCAGGGTCGATTACATGGGCGCGCACGGCATCTTCGAGGGCATGCACATGCGCCTGGTCGGCCAAGGCCTTGAGCGCCAGCCAATCGTCCCAATCGATGATGCCATCGTCACGCAACGCTTCGGCGGTACGCACCAGTTCATGGTGGTAGGCATCGGGTGACTCACGGCGGTAGCTGATGTCGTCGTACTGCGCGTACCAGGCCGCGAGTTCAGGGATACTGCGTTCGATACTCATCGCACTGCTCCTGTGAAACCCTTTGGGGTTGTGAGCCTGCCTTGAGCGCATCGTTCAACTCAGACGCTTCGCGTCACGCCACCGTCGACCCGGATATTCTGCCCGGTGATGTAGGCGGCGCCGTCACTTGCCAGAAACGCGACCGTGGCGGCAATTTCGTCGCTGCTGCCATAGCGCTTGAGCGGCACGCTGTCGCGACGCTGCTCAAGGGCCGGCAAGCTGTCTATCCACCCCGGCAGCACGTTGTTCATGCGCACATTGTCACGTGCATACGTATCGGCGAAAAGTTTGCTGAACGCAGCGAGCCCGGCACGCATCACGGCGGAAGTGGGAAACAGATCACTGGGTTCGAAGGCCCAGGCACTGGAAATATTCACGATGACCCCGCCGCCCTGGCGCTGCATCACCGGCGTGACCAGGCGTGTCGGCCGGATGACGTTGAGCAGGTAGGTCTCCATGCCGGCATGCCAGTCGGCGTCGCTCAGTTCCAGCACAGGCCCCCGAGGCCCGTGGCCAGCACTGTTGACTAGCACGTCGATGCGGCCCCACCGCTGCATGACTGCCTCGACCAGCCGCTCGAGGTCCTCCATGCACTGGTTGCTCCCCGTCACGCCCAGCCCGCCCAGCGTCATGGCCAAGGCCTCTCCTTTGCCAGAGGACGAAAGAATCGCGACCTTGTAGCCATCGGCGGCCAGGCGCCTGGCCGCCGCCGCGCCCATACCGCTGCCACCTGCGGTAATGATTGCAACCTTTTCGTTTGTCATGCTGCCTCCTGTGATGGGCATCGAGTGGGTACAGGAACCAGGCTACCAAGGAGCAGAGAAGCGAGGGAGATAGCTCCCAACGCGTCAGCCAGTAGTTTTTCTATCGCCTGCGTCTGACCTGAGCCAGTCGATGACCCACTGCAGCTGCTGCGCGTCTCGAGCTTTGCGTGGCCACACCAGGTAGAACGCCTTGTCTGGGCGCAGATGCGATTCGGCAACCTGGACCAGGCGCCCTGCGTCGATCTCCTGAGCCACGAAGGCGCGTTCTGCCAGCGCAATGCCCTGCCCGCCAATGGCCGCGTCTATGGCCAGTGATGTCTGGTTGAACTGGACTGACCTTGCACCAACGGCGGGGTGACCGGGATAGACCTGCGCGCGATAAGACGGCCACAAGTCGTGGGCATCACACAGAGCTACATAGCGCTCCAGTGTTGCGAAGTCTTCAGGCGGGCCAAGCGCCGCTACCAGGGTGGGGCTCGCCACCGCGATGATCTCCGAACCCATCAACAGTGCCTGCTCAAGCCCTGGCCCGAAAGGTGGCCGCCCGTAACGCACGGCAAGGTCGACGCCGTCGGTATGAAAATGCGACAGACGATCGGTGGCCAGTACTCGCACATCCAATGTCGGGTAGCGCTCGGCCAGTCCACCGAGCCTGGGGATCAGCCACTTGGCGGCGAAAGTGGGTGTCACGCTGACGGTGATATGGGAAGGCGCAGGGCGCAGCCGGCGCGTTGCCTCATCGAGCATGGCCATTGCCGTACGCACGGTCTCGCTATACCCGCGACCAGCGTCGGTCAATGCCAGGCCTCGAGGCAGGCGTTCGAACAGGCGTACCTCCAAGGCGCGTTCCAACCCCCGAATCTGCTGGGCCACGGCGGGCTGGGTGACACCCAGCTCTTCGGCGGCCAGGCCAAAATTGAGATGCCGCGCCACGACCTCGAACACCCGCAGGGCGCCAAGGGACGGCAACTCGGAAAAAACGGCAGGCATAGGGGGTAGGCGATCCAGGCTGGGCAGGTTGGCACGAGGCTAGCCCCATCCGTGCAGGAAGTCGATGAGCGTCCAGGACTGGGTACTCGCCTGGTGATATGGAATCGATCAGCAACTCTCCGGCTGCACGCTCAAGCAGGCACGAATACACTCCTTTGCAATTGCCAGAAAGAAGCGCTGGTACTATTAGCTCACCGCTTGCCCACACGGACCGTCAGCATGCAAATACGCACCCTCTCTCGCCATGAACTCGATCAGGCCAATGCTCTGTGCATGGCTTCGTTCATGCATTCGGTAGCGCCACTTTTGCCTGCGCAGGCCATCACGACATTCACCGAAGTGGCGAGCGTGAACGCCTTTGCAGAGCGATTGCAAGGTGACAACCTCATGCTGGTGTGCGAGGTCCAAGGAAGGCTTGCGGGGCTGGTCGAACTCAAGCAAGGCCGTCATGTGGCAATGCTCTTCGTATGCCCCGCTCGTCAGCGCCAGGGTATCGGCCGACGCGTGATCGAGGCCGCTCTCGGCCATGCCCGCAGCCAGACGGTTACGGTAAGCGCGTCGCTGCCATCGGTGGCGGCCTATCAGCGTTATGGCTTCAGCCAGGCAGGTGAAGTTGGGGAGCACGCGGGGCTGATTTACCAGCCAATGCAAAAGGTCTTGAGCATGTGAAGCCTCACGCAGGCCCATGGCGCTGAAGTTTTTGATCAGATGGACACTCATTGTGTCTATGTAAAGGCGGGCACTGCTGGTGAAGTACCAGGGCAGCCACGCCATTCGTTTTTCCGGAGACACTGCATGCTTCGTATCTTTGAGCGTAGGCTCGACCCTTTCCCTCCCGATGAGGTGCCGCCGCCCCCCGTTGGCCTCATGCCTTTCCTGTGGGCGTGCACCCGTGGGGCGCGCGGCTACATTCTTGCGCTGGCCCTGCTCAGCGCTAGCGTGTCCCTCTACGAAGCCTGGCTGTTCAGCTTCCTCGGCCAGGTGGTGGACCTGCTGTCAGCCTGGCAGGCCGGCGACACCGCTGCCGCCCAGGAAAGCCACGTGTTGTGGGGCATTGGCATCGTGCTGGTGATCAGCATCGGCCTGGTGGCGCTACGCACCATGGTCCAGCACCAAGTGCTGGCCATCAACCTGCCGCTGCGACTGCGCTGGGATTTTCACCGGCTGATGCTGCGCCAGAGCCTGTCGTTCTTCTCCGACGAGTTTTCAGGGCGCGTCACCACCAAGGTCATGCAGACTGCACTGGCCGTGCGCGAGGTGCTGTTCACGGTCATCGAGATCCTGCCCGGCATTGGCGTTTATTTCATCGCCATCATCGCCCTGGCCGGCGGCTTTGCCTTGAAACTCATGCTGCCGTTCATTGCCTGGCTGGTGCTATTCGGGCTGGCGATGGTTTATTTCGTTCCACGCCTGGGCGCAGTAGGCGAAGAGCAGGCCCACGCGCGGTCGTCGATGACCGGGCGCATTTCCGACGCCTACACCAACATCACTACAGTCAAGTTGTTCTCGCACTCCAAGCGCGAAGCCCATTTCGCCCGAGCGGCCATGGAGGACTTCAAGCAGACCGGTTTCCGGCAGATGCGTCTGGTGAGCCAGTTCGAGATCGTCAACCAGGCGTTGGTGGTAGGGCTTATCCTTGGTGCAGGCGGTTATGCGCTGTGGCTGTGGCACCAGGGCCAAGTGGGCACCGGCGCTGTGGCGGCCATCACTGCCATGGCCCTGCGCATCAATGGCATGTCGCACTGGATCATGTGGCAGATGACCTCACTGTTCGAAAATATCGGCACACTGCAGGACGGCATGGCCACCCTGACGCGCGGTCCGAAAGTGCAGGACGCCCCGGACGCCACCGCTCTGGTGACCCGTGGTGGCGCAGTGACATTCGACAAGGTCAGTTTCAACTACAACGGTGAGCGCCAGGTACTGACCGACCTCAGCCTGGACATCAAGCCGGGTGAGAAAGTGGGCCTGGTCGGCCGCTCCGGTGCTGGCAAGTCGACGCTGATCAACCTGCTGCTGCGCTTTTACGACGTGGACAGTGGCCAGATCCGTATCGATGGCCAGGATGTAGCCAAGGTCACCCAGGACAGCCTGCGCAGCGCCATCGGCATGGTGACACAGGATACGTCACTGCTGCATCGCACCATACGCGAGAACATCGCCTATGGACGGCCGGACGCCACCGACGCGCAAATCCAGGCCGCCGCCCGCGATGCGCAAGCCGACGGGTTCATCAGCCAGCTCAGCGACCAACAGGGCCGCACCGGTTACGACACCATGGTCGGTGAGCGCGGTATCAAGCTGTCCGGTGGGCAACGTCAGCGCATCGCCATCGCCCGGGTGATGCTCAAGAACGCACCTATCCTGCTGCTTGACGAGGCAACCAGTGCACTGGATTCGGAGGTAGAGGTCGCCATCCAGGAAAGCCTGGACGAGATGATGGAGGGCAAGACTGTAATTGCGATTGCCCATCGACTGTCTACGATCGCCGCCATGGATCGTCTGATCGTGATGGATGAAGGGCGCATCATCGAGCAAGGCACCCACGCCCAGCTGCTCGAGAAAAACGGCACCTACGCGCGCCTGTGGCAGCACCAGAGCGGTGGTTTCCTTGGCGAAGACCAGGGTATGGCGCACGCGCTCAACTGAGTGGGCGCACGCTGACCCGTTGCCTGGACGGATGATGTTCGAGCGTTAACCCATCGCCCCTGTGTCGTTGATCGGGGGCGATGGCGTTGCAAGTACGAAGACACCGTTTGCGCTCGTCGCTTGCCTCACGGGTATGAATGACTTGGTTCAAAACCTGCGAAACGGTATCCTCCGGTAGCTTAAAGCCACCAGTTAGGCATTCATTGTCTGCCCCTCAAGGAAGAGCCTTTGCCCAGTCAGTCATCGCGTCACACCATCGCCCGCCAGTGGGAACTCCTCAAGCTCCTTCCGGGCCGCGATCCCGGCATGAGCTGCACGCAGTTACAGGCGGCACTGTCGAGCGCGGGCCATGCCACGACCAAGCGTACGGTCGAGCGTGACCTGGTGGAGCTGGCAGGACTGTTCCCGTTGCAGTGCAACAGCGCGTGCATGCCGTATAGCTGGCACTGGCAGCCCGGACGCAAATTGCGCGATGGGGCACCGCCCGCGCCAGGAGATGCGCCCGCTCAAGTGGAATTGCACGCCTGGGTGGACGAGTCGCTCTACCATCATCTGGAGATGCATCCGCTGGGCACAGGTATGCGCCTCACATGCCTGCCCAACGGCGGTGCCATCCTGGTCACAACGGTAGCGGATGATCGAGCGTTGATGGGCTGGCTGCTGTCCCAGGCCGGAGCGATCCGCGTTCAGGGGCCGCAGTCGGTGCGCCTGGCCTTGCTGGAGCACTTGCGTCAGAGCCTGGCACTGCACGACACCGGCGCTTGAGCAATGCCTAGGCCGACCGCCGGCGGGACAGGCAGGCGTAACCCAGTGCCAACACGCTCAACCCCATTACAATCAACAGCCCCATCAGCTCTGTGCTGTAGCGGGCAGCCCAGGCCGGGAAGCCGGCGACCGACTGATACACCTGCACATCCGCCGTCCCCTCGGCATAGCTGATGCCTACCCCACTCTGGCGAATCTGCGAATAGTCAGCATCGAAATACACCCAGACCTTGCTGGAGCCGCCGGCCTCGATCGCCGGGATCTCGAGCTGAGCGGTGGCCGCCTCGAGCAAGGTGTCATTGCCGGCCGAATCCCGGATCTGCACCAGGCCTTTGGAGGGCAAGCGGATCCTTACCTGATCCACGGGGGCATTGCCGGTGTTCTGCAACTCGATGAGCAAGCCGGTCCGGTGGTCTACCAGGCCGGCCTCGAAAGGTTTTGCAAACAGCTGGGCATAAGGCGCCTGTGCCATCTCCACCAGCCGGTCGACCTGGTCGCGGCTCAGTTGACCTTGGCCGATCGTGTTTATGCGTGCACTCAACTGCTCGTACTTGAGCTGCTCGCTGGCTTTGCTGATACGCTCGCTGAACTGTCCCGGATAGGTCAGGTACGCGTAGGTCAGCGACGCTTCCAGGCGCGGGTTGCCCATCACTGCCTTGTAGACGAACAACAGGGCCGCCAGCCCGATCAGAACGGCTACGAGGAGTTTCCCCACCTTGTCCCAGCTCAATGCACTCTTCCTTTTGTCGAGTTACAGGCGATACGCGCCGCCAAGGGTGCCAAGTTCGCGGCCCCCAAGCAAGCGCCTGACCGCTATCGTTCGACATCGTCCTCACGAACATGGCGCAACGCCTGTAATTGCCCGTCGATGAGGGCCTTGGCCATTGCGGCCAGGTAGCAGGTGGCGAGCATTGCGTTCTTGCGGTCTGCAGGCTTGTCGATGGCCTTGCGGGTAAGCTCGGTGATGCAACCCATGATGACGGATGCTTCCACTAAGGCAGTACGCAAGGGCAACGCTGGCTTCATCTGGACCAGGTCGGTACCGGCGCTCGCGAATCGACGGGTTGCGTTGACCACGGTGGGGCCTTGGGGGGGTCTGGTGATGTCATTGTCCATGCTGTTTGCTCCCTGTCTGGAGAGCCGAGACTAGGCAGGTGCTTCCCTGAGCACAACGAGCAGCAAGTACCTGCGCGCAATTTCAGAAAGGGCCTACACGATCGCTACCTCTTGACCGTTTGCCGTCGGTCACCGAGGATCGAAGCTCCGCCTACAAGGATGTCAACATGCTGCGCATACTGGGCAAAGCCTCATCGATCAACGTACGCAAGGTACTGTGGGCGTGCGCGGAGTTCCAGGTCCCATTCGTGCGGGAGGACTGGGGAACGGGCTTCCAGGCTACCGACAGCGAAGCGTTTCTGGCGCTCAACCCCAATGCCATGGTGCCGGTCATCCAGGACGGCGACTTCACCTTGTGGGAGTCCAACAGCATCATTCGCTACCTGGCCAATTGCTATGGCCCAGCAGCCTTCTACCCGGGGGAGGCCCGTACTCGGGCCAGGATCGACCAATGGATCGACTGGCAGGCTTCGGACCTGAACGCATCCTGGCGCTACGCGTTCCTGTCGCTGGTCAGACACTCCCCCGCCCATCAAGACCCGCATGCCCTGGCCAACGCCTGTGCCGACTGGGGGCGCAATATGCTCATTCTCGAGCGCCAGTTGGCACGCACCGGCGCCTATATAGCCGGGCGTGACTTCACCCTGGCCGACATTCCCATAGGCCTGTCGGTCAACCGCTGGTTCGAAACGCCGCTCGAACACCCTCACCTGCCTGCCCTACGCGATTATTACGAGCGCCTGAGCGAGCGCCCGGCCTATCACGAACATGGGCGTAACGGCACGCCTTGACAGCTAGCACAGCCTTCGCGAAGGCGCATGCCTCAGGCCGCGACCTGGGTAACCTGGTGACGACCACGCCAGGCGAACGTCAGCACCATTATCAAGCCCAGCGCTGCGGTGCCTGCGCCCGCCAGCGCGATGGCCGAGTAACCGAGGCCGCCATTGATCACGGCGCCCCCCAATGCAGCGCCGATGGCGTTGCCCAGGTTGAAAGCACCGATGTTCACGGCCGAGGCCAGGTTGGGTGCATCCTTGGCCGCCTCCATCACGCGCATCTGCAGGGGCGGAACCAGGGCGAAACTGGCTGCGCCCCAGACCAGGATGGCGCCGGCAGTAAGCAGGGATGAGCCCATTACGAGTGGGAACACCAGCAGTACCGCGATCAATATGGCGAGCGAGACAATCAGGGTTCGATCCACGGACCGGTCCGCCGCTTTGCCGCCCCAGACGTTACCCAGGGTCAGGCCAACACCAAACAGCACCAGCATGGAGGTGACGAATGCGGTAGACGCGCCGGCTTCGTTTTGCAGGATGGGCGCAATGTAGGTGAACACCGTGAACATCGCGCTGGAGCCCACCACGGTCAGGAGCAAGGCTGCCAACACAGGCCCACGTGTCAGCACGCGTATCTCGGCCAGCGCACCGTCGCCCTTGGGCGATGGCACATTGGGCAAGGCATACCACAGCGTGGTCATCGCCACCAGGCCGAGCCCGGCTATGCCCCAGAACGCCGTGCGCCAGCCGAGCAACTCGCCGAACCAGGTTGCCAGGGGGACACCGCCGATGGTGGCCAGCGTCAGGCCCATGAACATCGCGGCCACGGCGCCGGCACGTTTCTCGGCGGGCACCACGCTGGCCGCGACGATGGCACCTATACCGAAGAAGGCGCCGTGGTTGAGGGAGGTCACTACCCGTGCGACCAACAGGCTGGCGTAGTCGCTGGCCAGGGCCGACATAAGGTTGCCCAAGGTGAAGATGGCCATCAGCCCGATCAGCAGGTATCGGCGCGGTACGCGTACGGTTGCCAGGGTCATGAGCGGGGCGCCGATCAGCACACCCAGTGCATAGGCGCTGACCAGCAGACCAGCGGCCGGAATGGACACACCCAGGTCAGTGGCAATGTTGGGCAGCATGCCCATGGGAGCAAACTCGGTAACCCCGATACCGAACGCGCCCATGGCGAGTGCTACAAGGGGTGGATTGATACGCATGGCTAACTCCTTATCTGTGCCGTGAATGCTACGATCTGTTTCACCAAGGCACTAGATAGCGATTGTGCGAACCACCTTTGCGTACGAGGCACAAATGGATCTGACAGGACGATCAGGTGAGATGGAGGTGTTCACCCAGGTGGCGCAAGCAGGCAGCCTGTCGGCAGCCGCCCGTGCATTGGGCCTGACACCCTCTGCCGTCAGCCGCATACTGGCGCGCACCGAGCAGCGTCTTGGAACACGGCTGATGCTGCGTACCACGCGCGCCATTACCCTCACACCCGAAGGCGAGACTTATCTACGCGGGGCACGCCGCGTGCTGACAGACCTTCAGGAGGTGGAGCAGGCCATTACGGACCAGGGCGTGCCCCGTGGTCGAGTTCGCGTCAGCGCTGCACTTGGGCACGGCCGACTGCGCATCGTCCCCTTGGTGGCGGCGTTCAGCGTGCAGTACCCGCAGGTATTGGTCGACCTGACCCTGAGTGACGAAGTCGTTGATGTGCTCGGTGGCCAGGCCGATGTGGCTGTGCGCTTCGGCACGCTGCCAGACAGCTCTCTGAATGCTCGGCAAATCGATGAAACGGGCCAGGTGGTCGTGGCCTCGCCAGACTATCTGAGCCGGTGGGGAACCCCTTTGCTACCCGAGGACCTGGCAAAGCACAACTGCCTGCGATTCAACTTCAGGCGAGCCACGTCGGACTGGCCGTTCGTACGTGACGGTCGCGAGTTCGCACTGAAGGTAAGCGGCAACATCGAGTGCAGCAGCGGCGAAGCCCTGGCCCAGTTGGCCAGGCTGGGCGCAGGCATCGCGCGGATAGGCACCTTCACCGTCGCCGATGACCTGGCCAGCGGCCGCCTGGTGTCACTGTTCGAGGCCTTCAATCCAGGTGACCGGGAGCCCATCCACGCCGTTTTCGCCGGTGGACCGAACATGCCTGCACGCGTGCGGGTGTTCGTGGACTTTCTGGTCGCTAACCATCAGGGGATGTGCACACGTCCCTCGTGACCGCTCTCGCGATAGCGCGCTTGCAGAACGCCGGCCAGGCACTGCTTGGCCTCAGGCTCTCCGTGTATCAGGCGAATATGCGACGGCCAAACCTGCATTCGCGTGACGAAACCGACCAGATCCGCCTGGTCGGCATGGGCTGAGTAGCCCTCCACACGCTCGATCCCGGCACGAATGTCTATGCGTTCGCCGTCCAGCATGACGTACCCGCCTTCCGGGCCGTGGGTCAGGATGTCCCGGCCAGGTGTGCCATGGGCCTGGTAACCGACGAAGACCACATCGTGCCGGGCATCACCTAGCATCGCCTTGAGGTAGTTGACGATACGCCCGCCCGAGCACATGCCATTGCCCGCGATGACGATCGCCGGCCGAGCCGTTTCGGCCAGGTGCTGAACGATGCGTTGGTGCTCCTCATGGCTGTCGATGGTGATCAGTTGCTTGAAGGACAGGGGTTTGCGCCCTTCCTTGATACGGTCCTGGGCCGATTCGTCCCAATACCCTTGCAAGCCCTTGTAGACCTGCGTGAAGCGGCTAGCCAGCGGTGAATCGAGAATAATCGGCAAGTGTGGCCAATCCACTTCCGGGCCGCTGTTGGCCTGATCGTTTCCCGCCAATTCGTGCTCGTGGAGGATTTCTTCTAGCTCGTAGAGCAAGTCCTGGGTGCGGCCGATGCAGAAAGAAGGGATCAGCACCGTACCCTGGTCTTTCAGCGCGCGCTCGATGACGGCCTGCAAGCGTTCACGCCGGTGCTTCCGGTCGGTATGCCGACGGTCACCGTAGGTGCTTTCCAGAATCAGCAGGTCAGCCCGCTCGGGAGGCGTCAGGTCTGGCAACAGTGGCGAATGCGGCGCCCCCAGATCACCACTGAAGACCACCCGTTGGGCAGTGGCGCCTGGCCTTTGCATGTCGAGTTCCACATACGCCGAACCCAGCACATGGCCGGCCGGTTGCAGCCTGACCTTGCAGTGGGCAGCCTCGGTTTCGTGAAGCGTGAACCAGTTGCCGTAGGGCAATGCGATGGTGCGCTGCTCCACAACCTTGAGATAGCGTTCCAGTTGCTCGGGATCGTCACTGATACCGAGCCGGAACGCGTCTTCGAGTACGATGGGCAACAACTGAGCTGACGGTTCGCTACACAGGATCGGTCCCTCGAAACCCGCAGCCAGCAGATGAGGGATTCGCCCAACGTGATCCAGGTGTACATGCGTCACGATCAGGGCCTTGACGCCATCGATGGCGAAGTCGAGGGCCAAGCCCTCCCCGCCTTGATCTTCGTCCTCGCCTTGAAAGGCGCCGCAGTCGATCAGCAAGCTGGCCGTCTGGTCCATCCAGACTTGATGGCAGGAGCCGGTCACGCCCTCACGGGCGCCGTGGTGAATGATTTCTGGGTGGTCCATGATGGCTAGCCTGCTTGAGCCTGGAGTAACGTTGGGCACTTCCCGATTGACGAGGGTTCAGAAAAGCTCGGGCGTCAGGGTTCGCGGGCCTACCCAGGCGCAAGGCTCAGGCATTCAGAGCCCGCGCCAGTACCTCGTAGATTTTCCCGTCGGCTGACTGCGCAACATTGAAACGCACATAATCGCCTGCCGTCTGGGACTGGCTGAACGCGTTCCCAGGCGCCAACACCACGCCATTGTTCAAGCACACCTTGGCCAACGCGGCCGCGTCCTTGCCCTGCGGCAGACGGCACCACAGGTACAGCCCTGCCTGTGGCATCAGCCAGGGAATGATGCCGAGCGCTTTGAGCTTTTCAGCCGTTCTGTCCCTTTCGATGGCAAGGCGCATCCTCACGGTCTCCATGTGCTTGCGGTAGCCGCTGCTGGTGATCGCATGGTGAACGATGTCCGCTGCCAGACGACCGCCTCCGAAGGTGGTGGCGATCTTCAGGTCGACCAGGCTCTGGATCCAGTCATGACGTGCGGCGATATACCCACACCTGACCGAAGCGGAGACGGTCTTGGAGAAACTGCCAATCTGGATGACCCGGGCCAGGCCATCGAAGGCCGCGAGCCTGGGCGCTGGCGTATGCTCGAAATCGGCGAAAACGTCGTCCTCGACGATCAACAGGCCCGAGGCCTCAGCGAGCTTGAGCAGCCGGTGCGCAGTGCCCGGTGACAGGGAGGCACCTGTTGGGTTGTGAATGCCGGAATTGGTGATGTAGAGCCGTGGCGAATGCGCCGCCAGGGCAGCACCGAATGCATCGATATCCGGGCCGGTAGGGGTCTGACGCACACCGACGATGTTGACACTGTGGGCCCTGAGCAAGGCATGGAAGTTGAAATAACAGGGATCGTCGAGCAGTACGGTGTCACCAGGTTGGAGCAGAAAACGGCAGATCAGGTCGATGGCGTGCGTGCCGGACTCTGTGAGCATGACCTGCTCCGCCGGTGCGTCGATGCCAAAGCCGGCCAGTCGCCGCGACAGAAAATCGCGCAGCGGCCGATGGCCCTGCGGCGATGCGTACTCAACCACCTGCTCGGCTTGCGAGCGCGCCGTAGCCCGGAGCGCCTTGCGCACTCCAGCCTCGAACATCCAGTGCGCAGGAAGCCAGCCGCAGCCAGGTTTCAACAGGTCGCCAGCGGGTTCCAGCGCCTGGCGAGAAATCCACAGTGGATCGACCTCATGCTCAAGCTTGGGTCCCAGCTCGGTCAGCACCAAGGGCGCCGCGCCCCCTGCCACATAAAACCCGGCGCCACGGCGGGCATGGAGTACCCCTCCGGCCACCAGTCGTTCGTAGGCTTCGACCACGGTCGACACCGAGATCTGCATGCTCTGCGCCATTGCCCGTACTGAAGGTATCCGCGCACCGGGCAAATAGGTACGGGCCGCGATGCGGGCATGGATTTCAGCCATGACTTTTGCAATGCGCGTGCTGTGCTCTTTCACTGGATTCTTCCCACCTGTACTGCCCATCAATACCTAACAGTTCCGCCAAACTGTACTGGATTGTACATGGCATCTGCGCGCACATCGGTGTTGTACTGGCTTCATTGACGACAAGGAGTGCGAGATGCAGAGAACAGCAAGCGGCTGGATCAACGGTTTTATCGGCGTGGTCATTTTCGCAGGCTCCTTGCCCGCAACGCGCGTGGCAGTGGCAGCGTTCGAACCCACCTTTCTGACCTGCGCAAGGGCAACCATTGCCGCGTTGGTGGGTGCTTGTTGCCTGATCTTGCTGCGTCAGCCCCAGCCTCGACGAGGCGATTGGCCATCCCTGGCCGTGACAGCGCTCGGCGTCGTAGTCGGGTTTCCGCTACTGACTGCATTGGCCTTGCAGCACGTCAGCTCCGCCCACTCCATCGTATTTGTGGGGCTATTGCCGCTGTGCACCGCCGGCTTTGCCGTGCTGCGCGGCGGCGAGCGTCCCAGGCCGCTGTTCTGGGCATTTTCGTTGGCAGGTGCCGGGTTGGTGGCGGGCTATGCATCGGCCTATGCAGGGCAGGCCTCGATAGTGGGTGATGGGTTGATGGTCGCGGCAGTCGTGGTATGCGGATTGGGGTATGCGGAGGGTGCACGTCTGTCTCGCACCTTGGGCGGCTGGCAGGTCATCAGCTGGTCGTTGTTGCTGGCGCTGCCCGCGATGCTGGTGTTGGCGGTCGCCACCATGCCCACGATGGCGAACCTGACGCAAGTCGGCGCCTCTGCCTGGTTCAGCTTCGGTTATGTCTCGTTGTTCAGCATGTTCATCGGATTCGTGTTCTGGTATCGCGGGCTCGTCCAGGGCGGGATTGCGGCGGTCGGCCAATTGCAGTTGGTACAGCCCTTCATTGGGCTGGGCTTGGCAGCAGTCTTACTGCACGAGCAGGTGAGCTGGGCCATGGTGTCGGTGACGGTGGGTGCGGTGCTGTGCGTTGCCGGGGCCAAGCGGTTCGCCCATTGACGCTCAACCCTGCGGTGGAACTGGAACCAGGCAACTGATTGCTGAACCAGTAGCCACCCGCTTTGGTTTAACCTGCCGCTGTCAGCGCAGCAGGGTCTGGATCTTGTCATGCAATGTGTCGAGGTCGAACGGCTTGGCCAGGATGGGCGCCTTGCGGGTGATCGGGCTACCGGACTCCAGGATCTCCGCTGGATAGCCGCTGATGAAGATCACCTTGAGGTCTGGCCGCAACTTGACTGCGGGTTCAGCGATTTCCACGCCTGAGATGCCACCGGGCAAGCGGAAGTCGGTCACCATCAGGTCCAGGTGCGGCTTGCTGGCCAGGATGGCAAACGCCTGCTCGCCATCTTCGGCTACCAGCACGTGGTACCCCTCCCCGGCCAGGTAGTCCCGCAAAATCATGCGAATAGCCGGTTCATCCTCGACGACCAGCACCACATCTTGTGCATCTTCACTCATATCGAAACCTTGGAAATTCTTGCAGTTTGCCATCAGACCCCGGGCTCACGCAGAGGTTGCCCGCGCCTGATCGTTTTGTTGTTCGCACACGCCAAGCGGCAATTGCAGGGTGAACGTGGCACCTTGGCCCTCCTCGCTTTCGACCAGAATACGCCCGCAGTGGGCCTGGACGATCTGCTCGGAGATGTAGAGCCCAAGCCCCAGGCCACCCGTCGCCTTGTGGTTCGAGACCCGCTCGAACTGCTGGAAGATACGCTGCTGGTTGGCCGCACCAATGCCAATGCCATTGTCTTGCACCTGCACGCATGCCATGCCGTCCAGCTCGAACACCCGCACGTGCACAGGCTTGCGCTCCCCGTAGCGCAGGGCGTTGGACAGCAGGTTCGCCAGCACTTGCTCAATGCGAAATTCATCCCACTCGCCAGCCAGGCACCCGTCACAGTGCAGGTCGATGCGGGTATCCAGCGCGATCGCTTGCGCCGTGAAGTTCTCCACCAGCCCCTTTACCAGCTGGCTGAGGTCAAACAGCTTCGGGCGCAGTGAGAGTTTACCGGTGCGGATGCGTGACACGTCGAGCATGTCTTCGATCAGCCGTATCAGGCTGTTGATCTGACGCTCGTCGCGCTCGACCATGGCCTTGAGCTTTTCCTCACTGAAGGCCTCAAGGTTGCCCCTGGCCAGGTTCAGCTTGCGCAGTTGCGTTTCCAGGATCAAACCGTTCAGAGGCGTTCTCACCTCATGGGAAACGATGGACATGAAATCGTCACGCATCCGCACGGCGTGCTCCAGCTCGCAGCGCGCGCTTTGCAGCTTATCCAGCAAGGCCTCCTGCTCCTGCCGGCTGCGCTCGAGCGCTTGCAGTTGCTGGTCGAGCACTTTGCGTTGTCGGTAGAGATCCACGAAAACCGACACTTTGCTTTTGACCGCCATGGTATCGAGCGGTTTGTAGAGAAAATCCACGGCGCCGCTTTCGTAGCCCTTGAAGGCATAGTTCATTTCGCGCCCAGCCGCGGTCACGAACACGATAGGGATGTTGCGGGTTTTTTCGGTACCGCGCATCAGCTCGGCCAGCTCGAAACCGTTCATGCCAGGCATCTGCACATCTAGGATGGCCAAGGCGAATTCGTGCTCAAGCAGCAGTGACAACGCCGCTTCGGCGGACTGGGCTTGATGCACCTCGCGATCGTCACCCTGTATGAGGGCATCGAGGGCCAGGAGATTTTCTGGCAGATCGTCGACGATCAGCAGTTTGGCGATGGTCTGGCTTAACATGCGCTGGATTCCAGAGTACCAAGCAACTGCTCGATACCACTCAAAGGAAGAATATGGTCGGGACGATGCAGGGCCAAAGCGGCCTCCGGCATCAGCGCGACCTGTGCATCGCGAGGGTCCTGGACAATGGTCCGGCCGCCGCTGTTCTTGATGTACGCAAGGCCTTGGGCGCCATCTTCATTTGCGCCAGTGAGCAGTATGCCCAGCAGTGCCGCGCCATAGGCATCGGCTGCCGACATGAACAGGTAGTCGATCGAAGGCCTGGAAAAGTGCTGCGCGGGCTCCTGGCTCAGAGAAAGGGTGAAGTCGCATTCTACCGAGAGGTGGTAACCAGGGCCCGCCACGAAGATACCGCCGTCTTGCAAAGGCTGCTTGTCGCGTGCCTCGAGCACTGGTCGGCCCAAGCGACGTTGCAGCACTTCAGCCAGATGACTATGCCGGTCCTCGGGCAGATGCAACAGGCACACCACAGGCACCTTGCACGCCCCTGGCAACCCGCCGAGCACCTTGAACAAGGCAGTCACACCGCCCGCCGAGGCGCCGATCACGACAGCTTGTATGCCCTTCATGACTTGCGGTAGATCCGTTCAGGCTTGACCCAGGGCTCGAAGCGCTGGCTGTAGGCCGAGAAATCAACCGACTCCTTGCTGCCCAGCACCAGAAAACCCCGGTGGCAAAGGGACTCATGGAACAGGCCCAGGGCGCGGTCCTGCAGGACCTTGTCGAAATAGATGAGCACGTTGCGGCACGAGACGAGCTGGGTTTCCGAGAACACACTGTCGGTGGCCAGGCTGTGATCGGCGAAGGTCACCTGCTCACGCAAGGTGCTGTCCATGATGGCGTTGCCGTAAGCAGCAGTGTAGTAGTCGGAGAAGTCGCGTCGCCCACCGGCCAACCTGTAGTTTTCTTCATACTCGCGCATGCTTGGCATGGAATAGATGCCTTGCTTGGCTTTTTCCAGCGAGTGCGGGTTGATGTCGGTGGCGTAGATGATGGTGCGCTCCAGCAGACCCTCCTCGCGCAGCAAGATGGCCATCGAATACACCTCCTCGCCTGTGCTGCAGCCGGCGATCCAGATCTTTATCGACGGCCATGTGCGCAACAGCGGAACCACTTCGTTGCGCAGGGCAAGGAAGTGGCCAGGGTCGCGAAACATCTCGCTGACTGGAATCGTCAGGTACTGCAACAACTGCATGAACATGCCAGGGTCATGCAGTACCCGCTCCTGAAGCGCAGACACGGTCTGGCAGTCGAACTGGCGCAGGGCATGCAGGATCCGGCGCTTGATCGAAGCGCCAGAATAATTGCGGAAATCGTAGCTGTACTTGAGGTAGATGGCCTCGATGAGCAAGCGGATCTCGATGTCGGTATTGCGTTCGCTAATCAAATTCGCTCCAGTTGCGGCAACCACACACGTATCAGCGAGAACAGGCGGTCCAGGTCGATGGGCTTTGCCAGGTAATCATTGGCGCCGGCCTGCAGGCAGCGGTGCTGGTCGTCCTTCATCGCCTTGGCAGTCACGGCGATGATCGGCAGCTTGCGCCAGCGAGGCTGCTGGCGGATCAGCCGGGTCGCTTCGAACCCATCCATTTCCGGCATCATGACGTCCATCAATACCAGGTCGATATCCTCATGCTGTTCGAGGCGTTCGATGGCTTCGCGGCCGTTGCGGCCGATTTCGACGATGGCCCCCTTGTGCTCCAGGGCACTGGTCAGGGCAAAGATGTTGCGCACATCGTCGTCCACCAGCAGGATCTTGCGCCCTTCGAATACCTTGTCGCGGCTTCGCGCCGTCTTGAGCATACGCTGACGCTCATGGGACAGCTGCGATTCCACCTTATGCAGGAACAGGGTGACCTCATCGAGCAGACGCTCGGGCGAGCGTGCGCCCTTGATGATGATCGAGCGCGAATACTTGAGCAGGTCGGCCTCCTCTTCACGCGTCAGGTTACGACCTGTGTAGACGATCACAGGTGGGAACGCGCGGATATCTTCAGCCGTCATGCGCTTGAGCAACTCGTTACCGAGCATGTCAGGCAGCTTGAGGTCGATGATCATGCAGTCGTAGACGTTTTCGCGCAGCAGTGCCAAGGCTTCCTGGGCCAGGCCCACAGCGGTGATCTCGACGTCTTCGTCGCCGATCAGCCGGGCAATGCTCTCTCGCTGCAGGTCATCGTCCTCTACCAGCAGAATACGCTTGAGCTTCTGGGTCAGCTTGGCTTCCAGGCGCGCGAAGACTTCCTTGAGCTCTTCGCGGCTGGTGGGTTTGACCGCATAACCGACTGCGCCCATGTGCATGGCCGCTTCGACGCGGTCCTCGACCGAAATGATATGCACCGGGATGTGCCGCGTCTCGGCTTGTTCCTTCAGGCGCTGCAGTACGGTCAGGCCGGAATGGTCCGGCAGTCGCATGTCCAGCAGTACGGCATCGGGCAGGAACCGAGCAGCCAGCTCGAAGCCCTCGTCGGCGCCATGGGCCACCAGGCAGCTGTAGCCCAGTTCATGGGCCAGATCGAAGAGAATACGGGCAAAGTTTGGCTCGTCCTCAATGACCAGAATGCAGCGGTTGGTGAACGGCGCCCGCTCGCGGTCATCGGTGAAGGCCAGGATCGGCGGTTTGGCCGCCGCTGCTGGCGGCTGGATGACCGATGGCAACGCAGTCACCGCAGGGCGTAGGGTAAGCGGCGCGACGGGCTGTTCGTCGACATCATGGCGCTCTGGCAGTACCAGGCTGAATACGCTGCCTTGGCCCGGCGTGCTCTGTACGGTGATCTGCCCGCCCAACAGGCGGGCCAGGTCGCGGGAGATGGACAGGCCCAGCCCGGTGCCACCATAGCGGCGGTTACTGGTGCCATCGACCTGGTGGAATGCACCGAAAATGGCTTGCTGCTGATCGGGGGCGATGCCAATCCCGGTGTCGCGCACCGCGAACACGATGCCGGCCTCGGGCTGGTAGCCGATATTCAGGCTGACCTGACCCCGCTCGGTGAACTTGATGGCGTTGGACAACAGGTTCTTGAGGATCTGTTCCAGGCGCTGGCGATCGGTGAACAGGGTAGCCGGCACGTGCTCGGCCGCTGTGACCTCGAAGCCCAGCCCCTTCTGAGAGGCCAGTGGCGTGAACATGTCACGCAAGCCCTCGACCAGCCGTTCGACGTGGGTCGTTTCGGGGCGCACCTCAAGCTTGCCGGCTTCGACCTTGGCAATGTCCAGAATGTCATTGATGAGGTTAAGGAGGTCATTGCCCGCCGAGTAGATGGACTCGGCGAATTTGACCTGCTCCTGGCTCAGGTTGCCTTCGCCGTTCTCGGCAAGCAGCTTGGCCAGGATCAGCGAGCTGTTGAGCGGCGTGCGCAGCTCATGGGACATGTTGGCAAGGAATTCGGACTTGTACTTGCTCGAACGCTGCAGCTCATCGGCACGAGCCTGAAGCTCGGCCTGTGCACGGCTAAGCTCCTCGTTCTTGAGGTCCAGTGCATCGGTGCGCTCGGACAATTGCTCGTTGGTCTGCTCAAGCTCCGCCTGTTGGGTCTCAAGGTAAGCCTGGGACTCCTTGAGCACCCGGGACTGCTCTTCGAGTTCTTCGTTGGCGGTTTTCAGCTCTTCCTGCTGGACCTGTAGCTCTTCGTTGAGCTGCTGGGTTTCGGCCAGCACTTCCTGCAGGCGTTGACGGTAGCGGGCGCTTTCGATGGACATGCCCAGGTTGCCCGCCACACGCTCGAGCATCTCCGCGTCGCGGTCCTGCAAGGGGCGCAGCAGGCCCAGCTCGATGACACCGTTGACTTGACCGTCCTCGGTGGCCGGCACGATCAGGCCGCTGCGAGGCAGGCCCTTGCCCAGGCCCGACGCCAACCGGTAATAGTCTTCCGGCAAGGCATCGAGGCGGATCAGCCGTTCTTCACGCACCGCCTGTGCCAGCAACCCGTGATGATCACCCAGCACCTGCTCGCGCGCCTGTTCCTGGGCTTCGAGCCCATAACTGGCCACCCGCACCAGGCGGCCATGTTCATCACGCACATACACGGCGCCAACCACGCTGCCCAGGTAGGTAGCGAAGAACCGCAGGATTTTGTCACCCAGCATGGGCAGGGACAATTGACCCAGCACCTGCTGGGCCAGTTGGGTCTGGCCGTTACGCAGCCAGGCCTGATGCTCCAGGCGCTCTGCAGCGCGCTGCTGGGCCTGCAAGTTCTTGGTGTAGCTGTCGGACAAGGCCAGCAGGTCACGGCGACCGAGGTAGGCGAGCAACGCGCTGAGCCCGACCAGCAACACAACGAACGTGATGATGCCCGCGACGGTGACAGTGCTGACCGTCTCGTTACGGGTCATGCGCAGCTGTTGCTCGGCGCCGATCAGGTCCTCGAATTCCTTGCGGATTTCGTCGGTCAGGCGTTTGCCACGGCCGTTACCGATCAGTTCGCGGTATCCCCCTTCGGCGCGGCGCAGGTCGATCATCTGGCTGCCGAAGTCGTTCCACGCGCCCTGCAGCGCGATCAGCCGATCGATGCGCTCGACCTGCTGGGGATTGTCCTCGACCATGCTTCGCAGGCTTTGCAGGCTGTTGAAGATCCTGGGCTTGGCCACCTCGTACGGGTCCAGGAAACGCTCATCGCCTGTGATCAGAAAACCGCGCATCCCGGTTTCCATGTCGATCGAGAGCTTGAGCGTTTCGTTGGCGTTACCGATCACCTGGTCGGTATGTTCCACCCACTGCATGGCAGACAGCAGGTAGTTGATAACGGCGACGAACGCCACGGCACCGAGCAGGCCGAGCCCCAGGGGCAGGCCGATGTTGCGGCTCAACAGCTTGCGAAAGCTACGTTGATCCATCGAGGCAGCTTGTATCATCTGAAAACGCCCGAGCAAATGAGGTCCATGAACAGCATGGTCAATCTTTCCTTATGGTAAGGGGCAGC
Source organism: Pseudomonas sp. URMO17WK12:I9 (assembly GCF_900230165.1). Lineage (NCBI taxonomy): Bacteria > Pseudomonadati > Pseudomonadota > Gammaproteobacteria > Pseudomonadales > Pseudomonadaceae > Pseudomonas > Pseudomonas sp. URMO17WK12:I9. The sequence goes on from NZ_OCMQ01000003.1 coordinate 374,034, forward strand.
CCCTGGCCTGGCGCACGCCCTGATCAGCGTGCCCGGCATTTAGCCAGCATTTGAAACATACCTGCTCCAATCGTTCCATCGGATCGATCAGATAGGTATTCTTCGGGAACTTCTGGGCCCCGGCGACGCACAGAACAAAAGACATTCAACAAGACAGGATCTGAACCATGTCCCTTCTGGTAGTCGAGGACGACGACATCGTACGCATGCTCATGGTCGAGGTCCTCGACGAATTGAAATATGACGTGATCGAGGCGCAAGACGCCACGACCGCACAGAAAGTACTCGAAAATCCTGACCAAACGCTCGAACTCATGATAACCGATGTTGGCTTGCCGGACATGGATGGCCATGACCTGGCCAAGCGTGCACGCGCACTGCGTCCAGGGCTTCCTGTGCTGTTCGCCAGTGGCTATGGCGACAATGTCGAAGTGCCTGAAGGCATGTACAGAATTGGCAAGCCTTACTCCATTGACCAATTGCGAGACAAGGTGGCCTCTATCCTTGATGCCCATCAAGCGGGGTAGTTGGTTCGGCTTGATAATCCGTTGTCGGACGTGCTTCACGGCGCAGCAGGTAGATGTCCATTATCCAGCCCTTGCGCCTGCGTAGAGTTGACCGGGCCTCCACAATGCGTGCCTTGACCGCGTCAAGTGGCCCGGCGATCACCATCTCGTCTGCGGTTCCCAGGTAGGCCCCCCAGAAGATCGTGAGCGCCGGATCGGACAGCTCAGCAAAGACGCAGGCACTGTCGAGCATCACCACAACATTGTCGACTTGTTCGAGATCCGCCAGCCGCCGTCCTGGCAGCACGATCAACGGCTCACCGGCACGTGTGAGCGCGATCTGGTGACGGGCGGCCAACAGCTGCATGCTGCTTATTCCTGGTACAACCTTCAAAGCAAGCGACACGCCCTGCTCGCGGACCAATTCCATCACACGTAGCGTGCTGTCGTACAAGCCTGGTTCACCCCACAGTAAAAATGCGCAGGTCTGCCCTGGGTGCAGTTGCGCCTGCAGCAGCGAGGCATACGCCATGGCCCTCTGACGGTGCCAGACATCGACCGACTCGGCATACCCTGGAGCCTGCCTGGCGCGTGGCGGGTCGGTAATCTGCACGATGCGATAGCTGTCGTCGGGTAGGTAGCGCTGCAGGATCGCCTTGCGCACCTCCAGAAGGTCCTGGACCTCGGGACCTTTGTCCATGACGAAAAACACGTCTACGCAGCGTAACGCCTCGACCGCTTCGTAGGTCAACTGACGAGGATCGCCAGCACCAATGCCGATCAGCAGTACCTGTATCATTTCCCCTCCCGTGCCATTTCGCCCACTCGCTAAAAGGCGACTGGCCATGAATGTGCTCGCGTTGGCGCAATGATGAAACCTCAACACTTGCTTCACACTTTTTTCACAGCGCCCTAGGCATCATAAACACAGCTAACGGACTAGCGACCCCATCACGCGCCCGCACACGCGGGCCTCTAATTCCAGCGCCCTGCCTTCAGCAGGGCGCTTTCATTTGCGCAATCGTTTCACTGCCGTATCATGAGCAGCCTGTCCGTTTCGCCGGGTCCTTGCACCCGGCCCCGTCTCAGGAGTTTCCATGAGCTTGCACGATCTGCAAACCGTTCCGGGCGTCACCGCACAGCCTGACGCTGCCACTGCCCAATTCGTCTTCAACCACACCATGCTGCGGGTCAAGGACATCCAGAAGTCGCTGGATTTCTATACTCGCGTACTGGGTTTCCGCCTGGTGGACAAGCGTGATTTCCCGGAGGCTGCTTTCAGCCTGTACTTCCTGGCTCTGGTCGACCCTGCCCAGATCCCAGAGGACGACCATGCCCGCCACCAGTGGATGAAGTCGATCCCGGGCGTGCTCGAACTCACACACAACCATGGCACCGAACAGGATGCCGACTTCGCCTACCACGATGGCAATACCGATCCACGCGGCTTCGGCCACATCTGTGTCTCGGTACCGGACGTACGTGAAGCCTGCGCCCGTTTCGAAGCCCTGGGCGTGCCGTTCCAGAAACGCCTGCAAGACGGGCGCATGAACCACCTGGCCTTCATCAAGGATCCGGATGGGTACTGGGTCGAGATCATCCAGCCAGGCGAGGTGAAAGCCTAAGGCTCACAGGCCACGCTTGTCGGGTGACCGCCCGCATACCCTTTGCTGTGGTATATGAAGTAGAGGCTTCATTGCCACAGCGAGGTACCGATCATGCAATCGCTCCAGTGTGAATACCGCAAGCACGTCATCACCGCCAGCGTCATGCCTCATCCTGACTCGCCGCTCCCCTTTGCGGCAGGCTGCCTGATCACAGCGCCCGACGGCCATGTCAGCCGCCGGCTATCGATGCCCATGAAGTTCTTCAGCGACTTGGACAATGCCCAGCATGTGTCGCTGGCGTATGGCCGTGCGCTGGTTGACAAGCAGTTGGATCAAGTCACCCAGGTGCGCTGATCGCTGCAGCGACCCGGCTTTGCTTGCTGGTCGCTGCATGTCGCAGGCTCTGCAGCTGGCTCAGCCTTGACGCGCGTAGGTCACGGCAGCTTGTACCTGTTCAGCCGTTGGCCTGATCCCGGTGTACAGGACAAATTGCTCCAACGCTTGCAGTGCGATGACTTCAAGCCCGGTGATCACCTGCTTGCCGAGCTGCTCTGCGAGCTTGATCAGCGGTGTTTGCGCGGGCATGGCCACGACATCGAATACGCGCTCGGACGCAGCAATTGCCATCTCGCTGAACGCCAACTGCTGCGCCTCCGGCCCACCTGCCATGCCCACCGGGGTGACGTTGATCAGCATCGGCGGGCAAAGGTCGCCAAGCTCGGGCAGCCAGCGGTAGCCGCACACATCGGCCAGTTCCCGCCCGGCCTGCTCGTTACGGGCGACAATCATGCCTTCGCCAAAACCTGCGTCACGCAACGCACTGGCCACCGCCTTGGCCATGCCACCGCTGCCGCGCAAGGCGAACGCCGTGGCCGGGTCCACCTTGTGCTGCGTCAGCAACTGCCGGACTGCCAGGTAGTCAGTGTTATAGGCTTTGAGGTGGCCCTCGGTATTGACCAAGGTGTTGACGGAGTCGATTGCCGCAGCCGAGGGGTCAATTTCATCGACCAACGCCATGCACGCTTCCTTGTACGGCATCGAGACACCACAACCACGAATGCCAAGCGCCCGGATGCCCGCTACAGCAGCCGGCAAGTCATCGGTGCGCATGGCCTTGTAATAGAAATCCAGGCCAAGCTGCTCATAGAGGTGGTTGTGGAAGCGGACACCGAAGGTCCCTGGACGGCCTGCCAGGGAAATGCACAGCACGGTATCCCGGCTGGGTATAAGGGACATACACGATCCTTTTGCGGTGTACAGACGGTGACTGAGCCTAGCAGAGCGGATGCCCCACGCATACCGACTCGAGGCTGCTCGCAACGCCCTACGAATCGACCGTGCACAATGACGCCAGCACATTAGGCAAAACTGATAAGCACTATTGAGCACATTGATTTCAGTCCCGCCCAAGGCGTCGGTACAGTAACGCCATGTCTTAGCGGAGGGCTGTAGATGGCCACTATCGAGATCATGTCCGTGATCGGCTCGGCAGTACCGGCCTCCTTGCGCAATCAGGGCCTGCTGGCTTGCTGGTACCTGGTCAGTAATGGCGAGCCGGTCAGCGGGCCGATGCCGAGCCTGGCCAGTGCGCGCGCCCTGATCGAACAGCTGCAACCCCTCAGCCTACTCGCCTGACACGAACATTTAGTGCTGCTCCCTGTTGCCCGCCATCGTGCGGGCTTTTTTTAAGTGCCCTGTCACTCGCCAGGCTGCGCGCATCCGCGAAACGCTGTAACCTTGCCGTTTCAAAACACCGAGACACTTCGTCCAAGGAGACGTCGTTGCCATTCCCTGCAAGGCTTCCTGGCTCATGACGGCACTGGTCGACAGCTTTCGGGACGAGGCCATCGAGATCATGGCCAACGGTGAATCCATCCTCCCTTTGCTGAGCGCCTTCGTCCCTGCACTGGCTGCGCAACTGCCGGGCAGTCACGTCGGCATCAATATCCTGGACCATCCAGGCAAAACCTTCAGGCACTCTGTCTTTGCGAGCCTGCCTGAAGCATTCAGCAGCAAGCTCACTGGCAACCCCATTTCGACAAACCGCGGCGCATGCGGTTTGGCCATTCTCAGCGGCGCGGCCATTGATGTGCCTGACGTGGCTACCGATCCACGTTTCGCAGCAGCGTGAAGGGCCTGTTTCGTGAGCATGGGCTCAAAGCATTGACGTCGTTTCCGGCCCAGGACAAGGACGGCGCCGTACAAGGCACGATCGCCCTGATCTACGACCCGCAACGCCCGATTACCGAGGCTTTTCGCGCACAGATGCCCAGCGCCTTGCGTTTGTGCGCGCAGCTCTGCGCCTACAGCCGTACCCAGGAAGCGGCGGCGATACTCGTGACCGAACTTGATCATCGTATGCGCAACCTGTTCGGTACCCTTGGCGCTGTTGCCATCCTGACGGCGAAGCATCATCCAGAAATCACCGAGTTCCGCAGTGTTCTGCAAAACCGCCTGGTGACGATGCAGAAGGCTCATACGCTGGCGCTCGCGAAGGTCCCGATCAGCTTGCACAGCCTGGTGACTGAAACCTTGGCCCCCTATGTGACGGACATGCACGACGACAAAAGCGGGCCGCACATAATCCTGGCGCCCGAGGCGGCTTCTGCATTGGCGTTGGTCCTGCACGAACTGGCGACCAATGCCGCGAAATATGGAGCCTTTTCCCAATGCGGCGGCGTTGTGGCCTTCAGCTGGCAGCTTGAAGAGCAAATGGACTCACCGCCACATTTCACCTTCAACTGGCATGAAACCGGCGGTCCAGCGGTTGCGCCGCCCACCAGGCGAGGCTATGGCACTCTGATGATGCAAGGCAGCTTACGCAACGCGTTCAACGGCAAGGTGACGTTCAACTACGAGCCTGCTGGATTCAGTTGCCAGATCACCGCCCCGTTTACCCAAAAGCTAGGCAAACGCATCTATTGAGCGACCTGGAAGAGCAGCTGAAACCGGTGATGGCATGCATGCCACTGTTGTACAGCCGTCGAGTTTCATGCCAATAGCTGTACAAATTGCACCGCTTATCTATTCGAAGCAACGCGGTGCTGACCACGCCCTCGGAAGCACATGATGGAAACGATGGTCTGCGCTCATGAAGGGAAAACGGATCTTAGTGGTCGAGGACGAGCCTGCCCTGCGGGAATTCTTGGCCATGATCATAGAAGATACAGGCGCGACGGTCGTCTCTGTGGATACCGCCGAAGAGGGTATTCGCCAACTCGATAAGCAGCCCTGGGCGGCGGTGGTGACCGACGTGCGCACACCGGGGCTTTCCGATGGCTGGGATCTGGCCTGGACGGCTTACGAAAAATGGCCACGCTTGCCTGTGATCGTGACCAGTGGCGGGCACAGTAGGCTCGACGTGCCATTACCACCCACCGCTGCATTCATTGCCAAGCCGTGGTCGATCGAGGCGATGATCATGCTGCTGGTGGGGTGCACCGGTACGGACCATTCATCCGACAACTAGGCCGCAGGGCGCTACCAACCTGGTAATTGCCAGTGGGCAGGCAACGCTTCATCTTTGCGTTCTTAGGTACCGCTGACAGACATTTCTCGGCAAGGCATTCGGTATAAATGCCTGCCCAAGGATTCGTCATGTCTAAAAACACCCTCTGGTCGATTTCGCTTCTGGCTGTCACCGCGGTATGGGGCTGGAGCTTCGTGGCCAAGCACGACACGCTGAGCATCATGGCTGCCTCCACCTTGAATGCGTGGATGTTCAGCCTGGCCGCATTGGCGTTGCTCCCCTTCTCGATTCGCTCGTTTCGACTGATGGGCCCACGCACTTGGTTGAGTGCTGGCTTGGCCGGGATCGTGCTGTTTTTGGCTTTTTCGCTGCAGACCTCCGGTACTGCCCTGACGACGCCCTCCAATGCCGGTTTCATCACGGGCCTGTGTACTGTGTTCACGCCGGTGCTGATCTACCTCATGGGCAAGGGTCGCCCCAGCCTGAAGCAAGGGGTCGGAACCGGTATCGCGGTAGTCGGGCTCGGCCTGCTGAGCCTGGATGGATTTACCCTGCACTACGGCGATTTGCTGGTGCTGGGGTGTGCCGTGTGCTTCGCGTTGCATATCGTGATGGTATCGACGTTCACCACGCCTGCGCTCGCTTTGGCATCGGCTTCGATTCAATTAAGCGTCGTCGGCGTGCTTTCGCTGATATGGAGTTGGTCGAACAACGAGTTCTTCGTACCCACCACGCTACCTGTCACCACCACCCTCCTGGTATTGGCGCTGCTGGCAACAGCCTTGGCTTACGCCATCCAGAACCGTGCCCAAGCGGTGTTGCCCCCGGAAAAGGTTGCATTGATACTCATATGCGAGCCAATTTTCGGCGGCCTGTTCGGCTACTTCCTTGCCGGTGATCGTTTGCCTGCAGAGCGTCTGGCCGGCGCAGGCTTGATATTGGTCGGGTTGACCATCACCGAGCTGCGACTCACGCGCATCGCCTCGCGTGCCTGGCGCAGGGCATAGGTATTTTACGATCCGAAAGTGCCAGCAGGCCCGTGGGGGCTGGGCCCGCTGCGAGGCTTCATTTGCTTCCCATCACTCTGGCTTGGGGGCCGTTTCATCTTCATAGGTAAGGTCTACGACGAGCTTCACTGCATCTTCATCATCTTCGAGCAATTGCACACTCCCCTCCTGGTCCTCGACCTCGTAGAGTTCATCGAGATCGTCACGCTGGTACCACTCCGGGATGTCATCTCCGCGATACGTTCTCAATTTCACAACCATGCCTGGATCCTCCGTATGTTCAAAGGTGACAGGGCCGAGTCCCACGGAGTTCACCTCGAATCAGTAAATCAGCCCAAGCGGTTCAGTGAGAGGGGACGACCAAAGGATGGGGAGTTGGCCTACTCAACGCGCTGAAGCCGTACCCGCAGGATTAAATTTCCTTCACCTTGCGCCCATTGGTGATAAGGCAATCGACACGGCTTGAGCCATACTCCAGAATGCGCCGGCTTGGGGAAAACCCTCGCAATGCCAACGACATAGCCCTCTTTAGTGAGCCTCAACGTGAAAACGATCCTGTCCACCCTCAGCCTTGTGTTGTTGCTCACAGGTACCCTGACCCCTATTACCGGCGCTGTCGCTGCACAGCCCGCTGCCCAGTTGCAACGTGACCCCGCCAAGCTGCACTTGGCCTCCGGCAGCGCCTTGTTGATCGACCTCAACACCAACAAGGAGCTGTACGCCAGTCACCCTGACCGCGTGCTGCCCATTGCGTCGGTGACCAAACTGATGACGGCCATGGTCGTGCTCGATGCCAAGCTGCCCATGGACGAAATGCTGACCATGACCATTGCCAACAACCCGGACATGAAAGGCGTCTACTCCAGGGTTCGGCTCGGCAGCCAGTTGAACCGACGCGAGACGTTGCTGATCACCCTGATGTCCTCGGAAAACCGCGCCGCAACCACCCTGGCCAACCACTACCCTGGCGGTTACCCGGCTTTCATCAAGGCGATGAACGCCAAGGCCCGCAGCCTGGGCATGAGCCATACCCGCTACATCGAACCCACCGGTCTTTCGACTCAGAACGTCTCCACTGCCCGCGACCTGACCAAGCTGTTGATGGCGTCGCGCAAGTACCCTCTGTTGAGTACGTTGTCGACCACCCGTGAGAAAACCGTAGCGTTCAGCAAACCCAATTACACACTCGGGTTTCGCAACACTGATCACCTGGTGAACAAGAGCAACTGGGACATCAAGCTGACCAAGACCGGCTTCACCAACGAGGCTGGACACTGCTTGGTACTGTTGACACGCATGGACAACCGTCCGGTCGCCATGGTCATTCTCGATGCATTCGGCAAGTACACCCACTTCGCCGATGCCAGCCGTATGCGCCAGTGGCTTGAGACGGGCGCGGCCAAGCCAGCCCCAGCGGTGGCCATGCAGTACAAGGCCGATCGTCACAACAAAGCGCGGTTGGCCGCCGATTGACCCTCTCGGCTTGGTCAGCGCCGGCTAGGCACGGGTGCTGACCAGGCCACCGGCACTGCCACCACCGCTTTGCTGCAACAGTTCAAGCAACTGTGCCGAGGCCGCGATGATCTGGCTGCTGAGCGTGGCAATGCTGCTTTGCTTGGTGCTGATGGCAGCCATCTTCGCGGTCTCTTCCATGTCGCTGTTCATCAGCGCTGAAAGTTGTTTCTGCTCCTCTGCCAGCTGTTTCTGCAACGTCTTGATCAACTCGCGCAGCTGCTTGACGGCCTCTGGCTCGTCGCTGTCGTCGCTCTGGGCAGATTGTGCCTGGCCCGTAGCCGTGGCGTTGAGGCTGTCACTGGTGATGCTCAACGGGCCGGGCGCTTCGCCCGCCTGCACACGCCGTTCACGCTCGGCGGCAGCGTCAACGCTCAGCGTCTGGGCTGAGACGCCGTTGATCAACAGATTGCTCGAGTTGATTGCGACCATGATGATTCCTTGCTCCAAAACCGGTCCGTGCCCCATTTATCGGCACAAATGGGCTTGTCTTGAGCCCTGCTAAATTCCCTGTCGGTTGGCTCGTTCCAGAAGATGTACCAGCGCGGTAGCCGGATCACCGGTGAGCGTCCACATCGACCTTATGGAATCGCGGCCATGACCCAAGCCACACAGCAGGAAACCATCAAAGATCTGATCGGCGTAGGCTTCGGCCCGTCCAACCTTGCGCTGGCAATCGCCCTCGAAGAGCTGGCCGAAAGCCAGGGGCGCGCCCTTGACGCGCTATTTATCGAGAAGCAGCAGGACTATCGCTGGCACGGTGAAACCCTCGCCACCCAGAGCGAGTTGCAGATCTCCTTCCTCAAGGACCTGGTGTCCCTGCGCAACCCCACCAGCCCCTACAGCTTCGTCAACTACCTGCACCAGAAACAGCGCCTGGCCGACTTCATCAACCTGGGCACCTTCTATCCCTGCCGACTGGAATACAACGACTACCTGCGCTGGGCTGCCGAACATTTCGCGACCCAGGCGGTATACGGTGAAGAAGTGCTGCGTATCGAACCTGAAACCACCCAAGGCCGCGTCGAGCACCTGCGCCTGGTGTCCCGTGATGCCGAAGGCCGGGAATACACCCGCAGGGCCCGTTCGGTCGTGGTGGGCAGCGGCGGAACACCGAAGATTCCGGAAACGTTCGCGGCCTTCAAGAACGACCCGCGCGTGTTCCACCATTCCCGCTACCTCAGCAGCGTCAGCCAGCTGCCCTGCAATGCCGGAAAACCAATGCGCATCGCGGTCATCGGCTCAGGCCAGAGCGCAGCCGAGGCGTTCATCGATCTCAACGACAGCTACCCGTCGGTGAAGGTGGACATGATCCTGCGCGCCTCGGCGCTCAAGCCGGCCGACGACAGCCCGTTCGTCAACGAGATTTTCGCACCCGACTACACCGACCTGGTCTACAACGAACCGGCCGATCAACGCAGCAAGTTGCTCGATGAATACCACAACACCAATTACTCGGTGGTCGACCTGAACCTGATCGAGCGCATCTACGCCATTCTCTATCGGCAAAAAGTGGCCCATCAGTTCCGCCACAACGTGCTGTGCCGGCGCCAGGTAGAAGCGGTGGTGGGCACCTCAGAAGGCATCGAGTTGACCCTCAGCGACCTGGCCACCGGCCAGCAACAGACCCACCGCTACGATGCCGTCATCCTGGCCACCGGCTACGAGCGCCGTTCGCACCGCGACTTGCTGGCCCCCCTGGCTGGCTATCTGGAGGACTTCAACGTCGATCGCAACTACCGCGTACTGACCAGCCCCGACCTCAAGGCGTCGGTGTACCTGCAAGGCTTCTGCGAGAACAGCCATGGTCTGAGCGACACGCTGCTGTCGGTTCTGCCCTCGCGGGCCGCCGAGATTGGCCGTGCGCTCTATCACGACCTGCCATCGTTGCGCACCCTGCCACTGCCAGAAGCGGTCCTTTCCCGCGCCTGACAGACGCTTCGCCACCGGCCCCCCGTTTCAGGTGCAGGGGGCCGGTTCCTCAGCCTGAAACATTTCCTTGCATTTAAATCGACGGAATTTCGATTCTCATTCGTCCTTATCAATACAGCTCTCCAGGGTTGGGCTTAAGCTCGACCCCTTATTGTGAAGATCGTCTGATGGCCAAAACTCCGAAAAAATCCAAGTCCAGGCTCTGGTTCCTGGTCCACAGCTGGCTCGCGCTGCCGATCTGGTTCTTTGTCCTGATCGTGTGTTTCACCGGCATGCTCGCGGTGGTCAGCCAGGAAATCGTATGGCTGGCCGACCCTGCGGTCCGCGCCAACAAGCCCGATGCCGACGTGGACCGCCTGAGTTTCCAGCAAGTGCTCGATGCGCTGCACAAGGCCGAGCCCGAGATGATCGTGGACATGCTTCGCCAGCCCGACGGCTCGCACTTCGCGGTCATTGCCAACGTTACCCTGCCCGACGGCACCAGCCCCACGCTGTATGTAAACCCCTACACCGGGGCCATCCAGGGCAAGACGCCCGACTTCGACTTCGAAGCCTTCACCCGCGCCTTGCATGGGTGGTGGCTGGTGCCATTCACCAACGGTTACAGCTGGGGCTGGTACCTTGTTTCACTACTGGGCCTGCCCATGCTGGCGTCCCTGGTCACAGGGCTGGTGGTGTACAAGAAATTCTGGAGGGGGTTCTTCAAGCCGGTGCGCACCGGTCACGGCTCGCGGATTTTCTGGGGGGACGTGCATCGCCTGGCCGGCGTCTGGTCCATCTGGTTCATCGCCGTCATTTCCATTACCGGTACCTGGTTCCTGATCCAGGCCATTCTGGGCGATAACCACGTCACGATTTCCACACGCCCCATCGTGCCGGTGATTGCACGCGAGGACGTGCCGCAGACCACCGACGGCACCCCGGCACCACGTATCGACCTGGACGAAGCCGTGCGCATTGCCGGGCAAGCGGTACCGGGCCTTGAGGTCAGCTTCGTGATATTGCCCGCCACGGCGTACAGCCATATCAGCCTTTCGGGGCCGGGGTGGTACCCGTTGATGTTCCAGAATGCCTCGGTCAACCCCTACACCCGCCAGGTCGACAGCCAGTTCCGCATCAGCGACCGCACGCCCCTGGAGTTCGTCACCGAATCCATGCGTCCGCTGCACACCGGCGACTTCGGCGGGCTGCCGATCAAACTGGTGTGGTTCTTCTTCGGCCTGGTATTGACCTTGATGGTGTTCAGCGGCCTGCTCATCTGGACCAAGCGCACCGCCCAGGCTACCGCCGCCGCCCTCAAGCGCAGCGAGCGCGCCCCGCGCGTCGCACAGCGCGAGCCTACCCTGGAGACCCAACCATGAGCCAGGCACACACCCTTGAGCAACGGCCATTGAAGCAGATCTGGTTGAAGTGGCGGTTTCACCTGAACATTCTGCTGGTCCTGATCCCGCTGGGCTTCATGCCCCAGTACTTTGCCGACGCCAAGCTGTTTCGCGGCGAAGCCGGGCTGGGCGCGAACGTGATACGTGATATCAAAGTAGGGCCCTACAGCCTGGACCTGGCTGAAATGCGTGACGAAGTGCCCCAGGCCGATGGTCCGGCCGGCTACTTCAAGGTGTTCAATGCCTCGCTCTGCAAAGGCTGCGCCCAAGAGGTGAAAGCCACCTACCTGCGCATCGGCAAGCCGCGCAGCCTGCGCGCCGCCGGCACCATTTTCTTCGGGGCCCCCTACCACATGGGTACCTCCCTTCCGATTGCGCCGCGTACTCGGCCAGATGCCCAAGTGTGGATCACCCTTGAAGGCTGGGACGGCAGCATGCATCAAGCCTCGGTGCCCTTGGCCCAGGCATCGCCAGCCACCGTGGCCTGGCTCAAGAAACAAGGAGGCAACAAATGAAACACCTCATGCGTAGGCTCATGCTCCCTTCACTGCTGTTGACCGCGACGGCTGCCATGGCACACAACCCCATGTGTGAATGTGAGGAAGTGCCAGGCAGTCAGATCAAATGCACTGGCGGCTTTTCTGACGGTAGCGGTGCACCTGGTGTAACCCTGGACGTGATCGGCTACGACGAACAGGTGCTGGTCGGCGGCAAGCTCGGGGATGACTCCACCCTCACCTTCAAGCGCCCGGATGGTGAATTCTACGTGTTGTTCGACGCAGGCCCTGGCCATGTGGTCGAAGTCGACTACGCCGACATTTCGCAACCATGAGCCGGGTTCAGGTGATTCGCCCGGCCGGCGCCGGGCATGAAACGTTGTATGTGCTGATGGTCAGTGCATTTATCGTAGCCCTGGCAGCCAGCGTCGTGCTGGTGCGTGGGGAGCGTGTGGACGATCAGCCGATCGCCAGCCATCAAATTGACGCTCGGCGGGACCTGACGCCGGCTGAGCAAGGCCTCTACACCGACCTGCGGGTGGCCTTCGACGAAATCCAGTACCTTCGCGAGGAAGAGGGCGCCGTGCCCGACGTGCAAACACTGGCGGCCGAGGGTCTGCCGCCTTTCGTCGTTGATGCCGGTAGCCAGGGCCGTGGCGATCACCACTGGTCGTTGCTGGCCGACGGCGCCTACCTGGGCCGCAGCCAGGCGCCGGAAATCGCCGGCGACCTGCTGATGATCCTGCCCGCCGAAGCTGGCGCCGAGGCCGAGGTCTGGCTCCTTAGAGACAGCCCCAGCTCATCGGTCGATGACCTTGCCCCGGCAAGCCTGATCGTCGCCGGCTGGCGCCAGGTCGTCAGCCACTACGACGCCGGTGTCACCCGCGAACACCGTCACTGACTCCAAAGGAATGTTCCATGCTTCGCTCCGCCCTCGCCCTGCTCCTGGCCTGCGCCCTACCCGCCTTTGCCCTGGCCGACGCCGGCAAACCGCTGCGTATCGGCATCACCCTGCACCCTTACTACAGCTATGTGAGCAACATCGTTGGCGACAAAGCCGAGGTGGTGCCGTTGATTCCGGCTGGCTTCAACCCGCATGCCTACGAGCCTCGCGCCGAGGACATCAAGCGCATCGGCACGCTCGATGTGGTCGTGCTCAACGGCGTCGGTCATGACGACTTCGCCGACCGCATGATCGCGGCCAGCGAAAAACCGAACATCGCCACCATCGAATCGAACCAGAACGTGCCTCTGCTCGCGGCAACCGGCATTGCCGCACGCGGCGCTGGTAAGGTCGTCAATCCGCATACATTCCTGTCCATCAGCACCACCATTGCGCAGGTCAATAACATTGCCCGGGAGCTGGGCAAGCTGGACCCGGAAAACGCGAAACTCTACACGCAAAATGCGCGGGCCTATGCCAAGCGTCTGCGTGCCCTGCGTGCAGAGGCCTTGGCCAAGGTGAGCCAAGCGCCTGGTGCCACCTTCCGGGTGGCCACGATCCACGCTGCCTACGATTATCTGGTGCGTGATTTTGGCCTGGAAGTCACCGCCGTGGTGGAGCCTGCCCACGGCATCGAGCCCAGTCCCGCTCAGCTGAAGAAAACCATCGACCAACTCAAAGCGCTGGATGTGCGCGTCATCTTCTCGGAAATGGACTTCCCCTCGGCCTATGTGGAAACGATCCAGCGTGAATCCGGCGTGCGCTTGTACCCGTTGACGCATATTTCCTACGGCGAATACACCAAGGACAAGTATGAGGTCGAAATGAAGCGCAACCTCGACACAGTGGTGCGCGCCATCGAGGAGAACCGCGCATGACCGCCGCCACTCAGGTGCTGCCGGTTTGTGGACCTCGCATCGAGTTCGAGGCGGTCAACCTTGAACTGGGCCGTACGCGCATTCTCGAACAGGTCAGTTTCAGCGTCGCGGCCGGCTCGGTGCATGCCATCGTCGGACCCAATGGGGGCGGCAAGAGCTCGCTGATCAAGACACTGCTGGGGCAGATGCCTCATCAGGGCCGATTGGCTATGCACTGGCCCAGCGAGCGGGAGGTGATCGGCTACGTGCCTCAGGCGCTGGAGTTCGACCGCGGCTTGCCCATGACCGTGGACGACTTCATGGCTGCCATGTGCCAGCGCCAGCCCGCCTTCCTAGGGTTGTCCAAGCGTGTCCAGCCGGCCATCGAGGCGGCCCTGACCCACGTCGGCATGCTCGACAAGCGCAAGCGGCGCATGGGGGCACTGTCGGGCGGTGAGCGTCAGCGGGTGCTACTGGCGCAAGGGCTGATTCCCGAACCGCAACTACTAGTACTGGACGAACCCATGTCGGCACTGGACGAAGCGGGTATTCGTGTGTTCGAGCACTTGCTGGCCAGCTGGCGTCGCTCCGGCACCACTGTCTTGTGGATCGAGCATGACCTTGAAGCCGTGCTGCGGCTGGCTGACCGGGTAACCGGCCTGAGCCGCCGCGTGCTGTTCGATGCACCGCCTGCCCAGGCTCTCACCCCTGAGCGTCTGCTCGGGCTGTTCTCCGTCCATCCGCGCAGCGAGAGCCTTGCCTGATGAGTTTCGAATCCTTCCGTGAACTGGTGCAGCAGTGGGCCGTTCAAGGCTACTTGCCCGAAGCGCTGGCCTACGGCTTCGTCGTCAATGCGCTGCTGGCAGGGTTGATGATCGGGCCGGTGCTCGGTGGCCTTGGCACATTGGTGGTGGTCAAGCGCTTTGCCTTCTTCTCCGAAGCGGTCGGCCACGCGGCGCTGACTGGCGTGGCCATCGGCATCCTGTTGGGCGAACCCTATACTGGGCCCTACGGCAGCCTGTTCGGCTATTGCCTGCTGTTCGGCATCCTGCTGAATTTCCTGCGCAATCGCACCGGCTTGTCGCCCGACACGCTGATTGGCGTGTTCCTGTCGGTGTCATTGGCGCTGGGCGCCAGCCTGCTGCTGATGCTGGCCGGCAGGATCAACGTGCACATTCTGGAAAACGTGCTGTTCGGTTCGGTGTTGACCGTCAGCGGTCAGGACCTGGTCGTATTGGGAATCGTCGCCGTGCTGGTGCTGGCCTTGGCGCTGCCGCTCTACAACCGCATCATGCTGGCCAGCTTCAATCCGCAACTGGCTGCTGTACGCGGGGTGGCGGTCAAAACCCTGGACTACCTATTCGTGGTGCTGGTGACCTTGGTCACGGTGGCCGCGGTCAAAGTAATCGGTGCGATTCTGGTGGGCGCGTTACTGGTCATCCCCGCGGCTGCCGCGCGCCTGGTCAGCCAGTCATTGAAAGGCTTTTTCTTCATCTCGGTGTTCATCGCTACCCTGAGCACCCTGTTCGGCATTCTGCTGCCCATTGTCTTCGACCTGCCTGTACCGTCCGGCGCCGCGATCATTCTGGTCGCTGGCCTCTGCTTCGCCCTGGCCGCCCTGGCCCGCGCGCTCGTCCCACGTCTGCAAGGAAACCCGGCATGAACCTCAAACGCCTGTGTCTGGCCGTCGCCCTTACCAGCCTGCCGTCCCTGGCCTCGGCCACCCAGGTGCTGACCACCCTGCCGGTGACCCACAGCCTGGCCAACACCTTGCTCGAAGGCACTTCGGTTGACCTCAAACGCGCTGCGCCGGCGAATTTGCCCGCCAGCCGCCAGCCGTCATATTTCAGTGGTCGTGGCGAAGCCAGCCTGCACAAGGCGGCCCAGCAGGCTGACGCTGTGATCGGCGTGCGTTCGATCTGGCGAGACGATCCGCTTTATCCGGTGGCGCGGCGCAGCAATATCCGCATCGTGGAAATCGACGCCGCTCGCCCCGTCGATGGTGCATTGCCAGGCATCGCCGTGACGGGGGCTGATGCCTACGCCGGCTACCCATGGCTCAGCCCCACCAACCTGGGCCGCATGGCCGATGTCGTGGCCAATGATCTGGAGCGGCTGTCACCTGCGGACAAGGCACGCATTAAAACCAACCTTGCCGGCTTCAAGCAGCAAGTGTTGGCGCTGGCCGCCGATAGCCAGACGCGTCTGGCCAAGGTGGAAAACCTGACCACCGTCAGCCTTTCGGAGCGGCTGGGTTACTTGGCCAGCGGATTGAACCTGGACCTGGTGGACCAGCCGCTGCCCACCGAGTGGGATGCCGCTGCGCTCAAAGCCTTGGCCGACAACCTCAAAAACCAGGACGTGGCCCTGGTCCTGGATCATCGGCAACCAGAGGCCGCCGTGGCGCAGGTCATCAAAGACAGCGGCGCGAAGCTGGTTGTCGTGCAGAGCGATACCGACGACACGCTGGCAGGCTTGAAGAGCAGCGTTGATCTGATCGTCGAGGCATTAGGCCAAGGCTGAAGGGGTAGCGCAGTACCTGTGTGGAGCATAAGGGCCGAATAAGAAGAGCAGACCCGCACTTACTCAACGACTCATACACTGCTCATAGCGCCCATCCACCCGCTCGGCAAACCAGGCAGTGGTCAGCTTGCGGGTGATCTTCGGGCTCTTGAGCTCGATGCCCGGCAGCACGGCCCGCGGCAATGCACGGCCGGCCCTGGCATCGGCCAGGGCAAACACCTCCCGGTACAGCCGAGTCTCTTCGAAATCCAGTTCGGTGCCCTGCTCCAGCTGACTGCGAATCTGCGGGTTGCGCAGGCCCAACTGCCGACCAAGCTGACGTGCTGCCCTTTCTGTGGTGCCGGGCATGATCGACCCAGGCGCAATCAGGTCACCGTCCAGCGCCAGATCTATCCCGGTGACCTGGCTGAGCGCCGCCTGAAACGCCGCATTACGGCTGGCGTACCAGCCAGCGTTGAAGTCAGCGAACCGATAGAGCTGACGCTCGTAGTTGGCGGGATAGCCCAATAGATGCGCAATCCCGAAATACAGGCCACCGCGGCGCGTGAACACTTCCTGGCGCACGCTACCCTCGCGTGCGTAGGGATAGGCTTGCGCGTGTTTCTCGGCAAAGTCGATGCTCACCTGCATCGGGCCGCCGGTATGTACCGGGTTGAGCCCCCCCAGCAAGGTACGGCCCAATGGCACCCGCGCGATCACCTCATCATACAGTTCGCTCAATTGCTTCTCGGTGCGCACTGCCTGCAAGCGCTGTGCGTAGGTCTTGCCATTGCCAGACGGGGTTTGCAGCGCGCCGTCGACCAGCATTCTGGGCACATGCACACGGGCAGCCCGCCGATTGATTTCCTCGCGCGCGATACGGCCCAGCTGGGGCACCTGGGGGTCGGCGTTGAAGGTGGACTCCTGCTCGGTCACAGCCAGTACCGCGCACAGGTTTCGCTTTGAAGGCTCGATACCTTGGGCCTGGAACGCCTTCTGGATATCAGCGGCCCAGCCGGCCCGGTCGCCAGCCTTGGCGGGCAACAAGCGCATCAGCTCGGCGTGCACCTGCGCAGGGTCGGCTTGGGGTACGGACGCTCGGCGCCCCGTACACCCTTGCAACACGGCCAAGGCGAGAACGCCTGCGGCCAGCATCCGCCCGTTCAAGGGTAGGCTCCTGCCAACGGGCGCGCAGAGAGATCGATCAGCATGGTCTGTCCTGGAGGTTCAAAGCCCCTAGCCTCGCTGACCCTGGGCGAGACGTCAATCAACCCGTCAGGCGCAGCGGTTCCAGGGCGCTGGTCAATGCCGCCAGCACGCCTGGCTCGTGGTCATGGATGAAGAAGTGACCGCCAGGGAACACCTGCAGCGAAAACGAGCCCTGGGTTTCGTGCTGCCAGGCCCGTAGCTGCTCGTCGCTGGCCCGATCATCTTCGCCACCCAGTACGTGCAACGGGCAGCGAAGCGCGGGCCGCTGGCGATACGCGTAGGTCCCGCACAGCAGAAAGTCAGCGCGCAGGATCGGCAGTGTCAGGCTCATCAGTTCATCATTGGCAAGCACCTGCTCTGGCGTGCCTTGCAGCTCACGCAATTCATCGATCAGCTCGGTGTCGGACTTCGGCTCGCGCCAGCGCCTGCCGTCATAGTCTTCCCGGCGGGTAGGCGCAGCAGTGCCGCAGGCGAACAGCGCCAGCGGTGGCTGGCAACCAAGGGCCTGCAGTTCATGGGCCAGTTCGAAGGCCAGCAGCGCGCCCAGGCTGTGGCCGAGCAAGGCATAAGGCGTACTGGTCGCCAGGCGCTGCTCCTGGGCCAGCTGTCGGGCCAGCGCCTGCATGTCGGTGTGCAACGCCTCGGCCATGCGTGCGCCGCGGCCTGGCAATTCCACTGGCCTAACCTGCAACCACGCCGGTAGCGCGCGGCGCCACCGGCTGTACACCATCGCACTGGCCCCCGAATACGGCAGGCACAGGAGATTGATCACCGTCACTGTGCGCCAGCTTCAGCCATTTTCTGACGCAGGCTGAGCGGACGCATGTCGGTCCACACCTCATCGATGTAGGCCAGGCAGTCCTTTTTCAGCCCTGCTTTGCCCACCGCCCGCCAGCCCTCGGGGATCGCCTTGTATTCCGGCCAGATCGAATACTGTTCTTCGTGGTTGACCACGACCTGGAACTGGATGTCTTCACGGTCGAAAACTGAATTCATGTTGCCTGCCTCCTTGAGTGGGATTGCCACTGCGCGCACGGCGCAGGGGAACTTTCAAGTAGACGTGCAGGGTGTGGAAAAAATTAGGCGACCAGGCAATGCCGGGCCGGCATGTGGATGTGGGGCCGGTTCGGTCAGGTATCGCGCAACAGGTCGTGGGTGTCGAGCAGGCGGAAGGCAACCTGCGGATTTCGTTCGAGCCCCTTGCGTATGGCCGCCGGTATGGCCTGGCGCGTCTTGCGGCACAACCCAGGCTGATCGTCCAGCTCGATGACGATCCCGCGCATGGTGCGCACTTCATGATGGCCCGGTGCGATATGCAGCCGGATGCCCAGGTTGTCATATAGCCGACGTTGCAGACGATAGAGATCCTCGATGTCCTGAAGGTTCTCCAGGCGTTCGAGCAGGCGCTTTTCTTCCTGCCGGGTCAGCAGCAGGATGCGCCGAGCAGGCTCGCACTCGGTGGCCAGCTGATCGCGACCGCAGATGCACGCACCGGGCGGGCAAGGTTGGCGCAATGGTACAGAGTTGGTCATTGCCCAAGCATAGCCAGGATTGCGGCACCCGTGCTACGCCCGGTGGTGTCATGGCGCGACGCCCTCGACGATGATCACCTCGGCGCACGCCGCACCTTGGCGCAGGCCGCAGGCTTGCTGGTAAAGGTCGGATCGATAGCAGGCCACGGCCTGGTCATAGGAGTCGAACTCGATCACCACGCTGCGTTGGGGCGTAGGCCGCCCTTCCAAGGCCTCACTGCGCCCTCCCCTGGCCAGAAAGCGCCCACCGTAGGCCTGGAAGGCTGCCGGGGCACGCTGAGTGTACTGCTGGTATTGAACCGGGTCGGTCACATCCACATGGGCAATCCAATAGGCCTTCATCCGCTTGTCTCCTGCGTGGGGGCTTTTGTGTATGATGGTATACCATAAACAATAACTCTCAGCACGAGCACTCGACATGCCTTTCAACAGCATCGATGAAATTCTCCAGGATTATCGGCAAGGCAAGATGGTCTTGTTGGTGGACGACGAAGATCGTGAGAACGAAGGCGACCTGCTGATCGCCGCCGAATACTGCGACGCACAGGCCATCAACTTCATGGCCAAGCAAGCCCGTGGCCTGATCTGCCTGACGCTGACGGATGAGCACTGCCAGCGCCTGGGCCTGGAACAGATGGTTCCGGCCAATGGCAGCATGTTCAGCACCGCCTTCACCGTCTCGATCGAGGCCGCGACCGGCGTCACCACGGGCATCTCCGCCGCCGATCGCGCACGCACCGTGGCAGCTGCCATGGCCGCCGATGCGCGCCCGGAAGACCTGGTGCAGCCTGGGCATATTTTCCCGTTGCGCGCCCGCGAAGGCGGTGTTCTCACCCGCGCAGGGCACACCGAGGCCGGCTGTGACCTGGCCCGCCTGGCAGGCTTGAGCCCGGCGTCGGTCATCGTCGAGGTGCTCAACGACGACGGCACCATGGCCCGTCGGCCCGAGCTTGAAGCCTTCGCGGCCCGCCACGGCATCAAGATCGGCACCATTGCCGACCTCATCCACTACCGGCTGAGTACCGAGCAGACCGTCAAGCGCATCGGGGAGCGTGAGCTGCCCACGGTGCATGGCACCTTCCGCCTGGTCACCTATGAGGACCGTATCGACGGCGGCGTGCACATGGCCATGGTCATGGGCCAACTGCGCCGTGAGACGCCTACGCTGGTGAGGGTGCACGTGATCGATCCGCTGCGCGACCTGGTCGGCGCCGAGTGGGCGGGCCCGGCCAACTGGACGTTGTGGGCGGCACTGCAGAAAGTGGCTGAGGAAGGCGCAGGCGTGGTCGTGATCCTGGCCAACCATGAGTCCTCCCAGGCGCTGCTCGAACGTGTGCCGCAATTGACCCAACCCCAGCGCCCCTACCGGCGCGGGCAGTCGAAGGTGTATTCGGAGGTCGGCACTGGTGCGCAAATACTTCAAGACTTGGGCGTGGGCAAGCTTCGTCATTTGGGTCCGCCCTTGAAGTATGCAGGCTTGGCGGGCTACGAGCTGGAAGTGGTGCAGAGCGTACCGTTCGAGCCAATGGCTGGCTGATCGCGCAGCCTGCATGGCCATCGACCAAATGATGGCCGGTAGCCTGCTGCTACTTGCGAAAAGTTTGGAATACCATAATATGACATTCCGTAGACCTTGAATTTGTCTACCGCTGCTCCCCGAATACTGTTGGCGGGCGCACCACAAGCCCTGCCTCGAATAACAAAAAGCAACGAGGGCGTAATCATGCTGTTGAGCAAACGTGTAACCGCAGTGCTGTCGGCCAGCCTCCTGACATTGGCCTGCCAGGCCACTCAGGCGGCTGAGAGCCTGAATTTCGTAAGCTGGGGCGGAACGACCCAGGATGCTCAGAAACAAGCGTGGGCAGCCCCGTTCAGCAAGGCTACCGGCATCAAGGTGGTGCAAGACGGCCCGACCGACTACGGCAAGCTCAAGGCCATGGTCGAAAGCGGCAATGTGCAGTGGGACGTGGTCGACGTCGAGGCTGACTTTGCCCTGCGTGCTGCCAGCGAAGGCCTGCTCGAACCTCTGGACTTTTCCCAGATCCAGCGCGACAAGATTGACCCGCGCTTCGTTTCCGATCATGGCGTGGGTTCGTTCTTCTTCTCCTTCGTGCTCGGCTACAACGAAGGCAAGCTCGGTGCCAGCAAGCCAACCGACTGGACCGCGCTGTTCGACACCAAGACCTACCCCGGCAAGCGCGCCCTCTACAAATGGCCAAGCCCAGGTGTGCTGGAACTGGCGCTGCTGGCCGATGGCGTAGCACCGGACAAGCTCTACCCGCTGGACCTGGATCGCGCCTTCAAGAAGCTCGACACCATCAAGCAGGACATCGTCTGGTGGGGCGGCGGTGCGCAGTCGCAACAGCTGCTGGCCTCCGGTGAAGCCTCCCTCGGCCAGTTCTGGAACGGCCGCGTCTACGCCCTGCAACAAGACGGCGCGCCTGTAGGGGTGAGCTGGAAACAGAACCTGGTCATGGCCGATTTCCTGGTCGTGCCCAAAGGCGCGAAGAACAAGGATGCGGCCATGAAGTTCCTGGCCAATGCCAGCAGCGCCGAAGGCCAGGCCGAGTTTGCAAACAAGACGGCCTACGCCCCGGTCAATACCGACAGCCTCGCCAAGCTGGACAAGGACCTGGCCCCGAACCTGCCGACTGCCTATGCGCAGGATCAGGTTACCCTGGACTTTGCCTACTGGGCCAAGAACGGCCAGGCCATTGCCGCCCGCTGGAATGAGTGGCTGGTCAAATGAAAGTCGCGATCAATGCCCTGCATAACGCCCAAGGTGCCCCTTCGGGCACCGGTGCTCCAGGGGCCGGGCCACGGCGCGCCTCCCTGAGCCAGCGCTGGAAGGGCAGCCGCAACCTGCTGCCAGCCCTGCTGTTCCTGGGCCTGTTTTTCTTCGCACCGTTGGTTGGCCTGTTACTGCGCGGCGTGCTCGAGCCCACGCCTGGCCTTGGCAACTATGAACAGCTGTTCGCCAACTCGGCCTATGCCCGGGTGTTGTTCAACACCTTTTCGGTGGCCGGGCTGGTAACGCTGATCAGCGTACTGCTGGGCTTTCCGCTGGCCTGGGCGATCACGCTGGTGCCCAAGGGCTGGGGCCGGTGGCTGCTGAACATCGTACTGCTGTCGATGTGGACCAGCTTGCTCGCACGCACTTACTCCTGGCTGGTGCTGCTTCAAAGCTCGGGGGTCATCAACAAAATGCTGATGGCCATGGGCATCATCGATAGCCCACTTGAGATGGTGCACAACCTCACTGGCGTGGTGATCGGCATGAGCTACATCATGATCCCGTTCATCGTGCTGCCGCTGCAGGCAACCATGCATGCCATCGACCCGATGGTGCTGCAGGCAGGCTCGGTATGCGGTGCCAGCCCGTGGACCAATTTCTGGAAAGTGTTTCTGCCGCTGTGCCGGTCGGGGCTGTTCTCCGGGGCATTGATGGTGTTCGTCATGTCGCTGGGGTACTACGTCACCCCGGCGCTACTGGGCGGGGCGCAGAACATGATGCTGCCTGAATTCATCATCCAGCAGGTGCAGTCGTTCCTCAATTGGGGCCTGGCCAGCGCGGCAGCCGCCTTGCTGGTGGTCATCACCCTGGTGCTGTTCTACCTGTACCTGAAGCTGCAGCCGGAATCCCCGGTTGGCACTGCGAGGTAAACCACATGCTCTTGTCTCCCAACGCCATGGGCCGGCCGCTTCGCACCGGCCTGTACTTGACCACCGGCGTGATTGCTGCCTTCCTGCTGCTGCCGGTGGTCTTCATCGTGCTGCTGTCGTTCGGCTCATCCCAATGGCTGGTGTTTCCGCCGCCGGGCTGGACGTTCAAATGGTACGGGCAGTTTTTCTCCAACCCTGAGTGGATGGACGCGGCCCTGGCCAGCCTAAAGGTCGCCGTGCTCACCACCGTTGCGGCAGTGCTGCTGGGCCTGCCCACGGCCTTTGCCCTGGTACGGGGGCGCTTCCCGGGGCGCGAACTGCTGTACGGTTTGTTCACCATGCCCATGATCGTGCCCCTGGTGATCATCGCCGTGGCGGTATACGCCTTGTTCCTCAAGCTGGGCTACACCGGGACTTTGTTCGCCTTCGTGGTGAGCCACGTGATCGTCGCCCTGCCCTTCACCATCATCTCCATCATCAATTCCCTGAAGCTGTTCGACCAGTCAATCGAAGACGCCGCCGTCATCTGCGGCGCCTCGCGCCTGCAGGCCATCTTCAAGGTGACTTTCCCGGCCATCCGGCCTGGGATGATCGCCGGCGGGTTGTTCGCGTTTCTGGTGTCCTGGGACGAAGTGGTGCTGAGCGTGATGATGGCCAGCCCCGACCTGCAGACACTGCCGGTAAAGATGTGGACCACCCTGCGCCAGGACCTCAGCCCGGTAATCGCCGTGGCATCGACCTTGCTGATCGGTCTGTCGCTGCTTGTGATGTTCCTTGCCGCCGCCCTGCGCCGGCGTGCCGAAACCAACGCCTGAGCGCGCGGAGATTAACCCATGAGTGCAGTGATCCAAGACAACGCGCGTGGCAAGGCCCTGGTCAGCCTGCGCGGCCTGAACAAGCATTACGGCGACTTCACCGCCGTGGACAACCTGGACCTGGACATTCAGGAAGGCGAATTTCTGACCTTCCTGGGTTCCAGCGGCTCCGGCAAGTCCACCACCCTTTCGATGCTGGCTGGCTTCGAGACGCCCAGCAGCGGCCAGATACTCGTGGAGGGCCAATCGCTGGTCAACGTGCCGCCGCACAAGCGCGACATCGGCATGGTGTTCCAGCGCTATTCTCTGTTTCCGCACCTGAACGTGCGCGACAACATCGGCTTCCCCCTGGCCATTCGCAAGCTGGGTGCGGCTGAAACACGCAAGCGTGTCGATGCCATGCTCAAGCTGGTGCAACTGGAGCCCTTCGCGCACCGCAAGCCCTCGCAGATGTCTGGCGGGCAACAGCAACGCGTGGCCATCGCCAGGGCGCTGGTCTACGAGCCGCGCATCCTGCTGATGGACGAGCCGCTGGGTGCCCTGGACAAGAAGCTGCGTGAAGACCTGCAGGACGAATTACGCCAACTGCACCGGCGTCTTGGCATTACCATCGTCTACGTCACCCATGACCAGGAAGAGGCTATGCGCCTGTCCCAGCGCATCGCGATCTTCAGCCATGGCAAAATCGTGGGCCTTGGCAGTGGCTACGACTTGTATCAGAACCCGCCCAACGCGTTTGTCGCCTCGTTCCTGGGCAACTCCAACTTCCTGCGGATCAAGGCCAATGGCAACGGCGCCGGTAGCTTCGAAGGCCAGAGCGTGGCCATCCGCCTGACCCCAGGCCTGAGCCAGGACCAGGATGCCCTAATCATGGTGCGACCCGAGAAGGCCCTGGCCCTGACTGCTCAGCAAGCTGCCGAGCAACCTCTGCCTGCGGGCTGGAATGAAGTCAGCGCCACGGTCGGCGAGGTGTTGTTCCTGGGTGAAAGCCAAACCTGTCATGTGGTCACAGCAGGCGGTACATCGTTGACGGTCAAGGCGCTTTCGGCGGCAGGCATGCCGATGCAGCCAGGCGACACCGTCAAGGTACGCTGGGCCGTGGCCGATGCGTGTATCTATACCCAATGGGCAGAAAGTGACCTGAGCAAATCGGCCGGCGCTCACTGAGCCGAGGAGCTGACGCCACGTATCAGGCCGTGCGCTAATGCCTGCGCACGGCCGCCTTGTCATCACACTATCACGCCACTGTCTTACGCTCAGGCCATTCCCACCGTAAAGGTCCAATCGGCATGGCCCGCCTGTTCGCCCTCCTGTTGACCATGCTACCGGTGATGGCCTGGGCCGAGTCCGTGCCTCTGCGCATCCAGGGCTCCAACACGCTTGGCAGCGCCCTGTTACCGGCATTGGTACTGGCGCAACTGCGTGCTGAGCTCGCCACCCAGGTGCAGGTTCACCGCGGTCAGTCTGACAATGAGTCAGTGATCACGGCGACCCGCGCCGACGGCGTAGCCGTTCGGGTCGACATCGCGGCACATGGTACGAACACGGGCTTTTCTGCCTTGGCTCGTAACGAGGCCGACCTGGTCGCCGCCTCACGTCCGATCAATGACAGCGAAGCGCGGCAATTGCAGGCATTTGGTGACCTGCGGGCCCCTGCCGCCGAACATGTGATCGGATTGGACGGTGTCGCCATCCTCGTCAATCCTGCCAACCCGTTGCATGAGTTGTCCCTGGATCAAATTGCGCAGGTTTTCAGCGGGCAGATACAGCGCTGGGAGCAACTGGGAGTGGCCGGTGGCGACATCCACCTGTACGCCAGGGACGAACGCTCCGGGACGTTCGAAACGTTCAAAGCACGGGTGCTGGCGCCTGGGCAGGTCAGCCTGGCGCCGACAGCCACGCGTTTCGAAGCCGGCGATCGTCTGGCCGCCCAGGTAGCGGGTGATCGCCAGGCGATCGGATTCTCCGGCCTTTCGACCACACACGGGACGAAGGTGCTGGCAGTGGCCGAAGGCACCGCTGCGGCGCAGCTGCCCGAACGCGCCTTGGTGGCCAGCGAGAACTACCCCCTGTCACGTCGCCTGTTCCTGTATCTGCCCACTCCCTCAAGCCCTCAAGCCACCGCATTGATCGACTTCATCCAGAGCCCTGCTGGGCAGGCCATCGTGGCCGAACAAGGCTTTGTGTCACAACAGGTCGTGGCCCAGCGGGTGGTGCCTGTTCCGGACATGCCCGCCCGGTATCGCGACCTCGTAGAGCACGCCCAGCGGCTGAGCGTGAATTTGCGCTTTCAACCGGGCAGTGCCGCCCTGGACAGCAAGGCCATCCAGGATGTGCAGCGGATCATCGATTACCTGAACCAGGCCAGCAAGCAGCAGCGCAAGGCTGTGCTGGTCGGCTTCGGCGACCCCAAGGACACACCGGGACGCGCGGCCCTGCTCTCGCGCCTGCGCGGCGAGGCGGTACGCCAGGCGCTGGCGCGCGGGGGTATCGAGGTGCTGGAGGTGGCGGGGTTAGGTGACCAGATGCCGGTGGCCGGTAACGAGCTGGAGCAAGGCCGATTGCGCAACCGTCGCGTCGAGGTCTGGGTCTATTGAGGCTTGCAGTACTGCACCAAGACCTGAGCCGTCAGCGCATCGAAAGCCCTTTGCAAAAAAATGTAACAGCTGCCCATTCGGCGTGCCCCACAAATGGATCTACGCTCAAGCTTAAGTGATACCGGGCCCCTCTGACGGTTGCCAGCCGCCATGTCGGATCACTGTTGCCACGCAACGTCGACCGACCAGGAGGGGCTCATGACAGCTCTGCACACCTTTCTCACCACACCTTTTCTTGGCACCAGCGCTTGGCTATGGCTGATCTTCGTCGCCATCGTCGTCGGCTTGCTGGTGCTCGACCTGGGCGTGCTGCATCGCCATGACCGTGAAATCGAAATGCGCGAAAGCCTGCTGCTGTATTCGGGCTATTTTGGCGTTGGCGTGCTGTTCGGCGTTGGGGTTTGGTACTACCTGGGCGCGCAGCCGGCGCTGGAGTTCTACACGGGGTTTCTTGTCGAGCAGTCGTTGTCGATGGACAATGTCTTCGTCATGGCGATGATCTTCAGCTACTTCGCCGTTCCCAGGCGGTACCAACACCGCGTGTTGTTCTGGGGCATTCTCGGTGTGGTGGTGTTACGCGCCATCATGATCGGCGTAGGTGCGGCCCTGGTGCAGAACTTTGCCTGGGTACTTTATATCTTCGGCGCTTTCCTGCTTTTTACCGGTGTGAAGATGGCGCTGTCCAAGGAAGGCAGCCAACCGGACCTGGCCAACAATCCGATTCTGAAGTTTGTACGGCGGCACATGCGCGTGACCGATCAGATCCACGGCTCGAAGTTTTTCGTGCACATCACGCCCAGCGGGGGCAGCCATGCTGTGCGCCACGCTACGCCGCTGTTCCTTGCGCTGGTTTTGATTGAACTGGCCGACCTCGTCTTTGCCGTGGACAGTGTTCCGGCAATATTCGCCATTACTCAGGACCCTTTCATCGTCTACACATCCAATATCTTTGCCATCTTGGGCCTGCGTTCGCTTTACTTTGCCCTGTCGGCACTGATGCACCGTTTCGTGTACCTGAAATATGCGTTGGCGCTCGTGCTGATCTTCATCGGTTGCAAGATCTTCTACCACGGCTTGATTGGCAAGGTGCCCGCCCTCTTGTCGTTGGGTGTCACGTTCGGACTGCTGCTGGGCGGTGTGCTGGTGTCGCTGATAAAAACCCGTGGTCAGGGCAAGGCTGCGATTACTGAGTCGGATCAAGCGACTGGAACCACTGGGCATAAGGAGTATTGACCGCCATGCGCCGGTTGAAGTCCGGGCTCCCGTCGGCCCACCAGACAGGGCCCCGCTCACCCAGCGCCACCTTTGCCGTCTGAACCTGGGCACGGGCGCGGGTTAACTGGTCGGGATCGTTGTCGGCTTTTGCGTCCTTTACAGCTCTGCGGGCGTCCATCAGGGCATGCACCCAGTGCTGACGCTCAGCCTCGGACAGGGAGGGGTCGGTACAGCGCCACAACCGCCCCCGGACAACGAAATAGCGGCCGTCCGGGGTCGTGGGGTAACGCTGGGCAGGCATTACTTGGCCAGCCAGTTTTCCACTTCATCTGCGCCGTGTTCGGCCTTCCATGCCTTGAGCTTGGTGTGATTGCCACCTTTGGTCTCGATGACTTCACCGGTGTGAGGGTTCTTGTACTGCTTGACTTGCCGAGCACGACGCGGCGCTTTCTGGGACGCAGCAGGCGTAGCGGGACGTTGACCGTTTTTCGGATCGAGCAGGTTGACGATGTCGCGCAAACTGTATTCGTACTTGGCCAGCAGATTTCGCAGTTTGGTTTCAAACTCGATTTCTTTCTGCAGCTCAGGGCTACCTTTCATGGCTTCCAGCTCTGCAAGTTGGGCAGCCAATTTCTGTTCCAGTTGTCGAAACTCTGCAAGACGAGACATGGGGACGTTTCCTTTTCAGTACGACGGGCAATAAAACTTCAGTAACTTGTTAGTGCAGTCGAACATACGCTTGGTTCAACCCGCTTGACTAACTAGACCGCATTACCGTCTGTCCGTCAAAGAAAATGTTAGTGCCCTGCAAGCGGTCTGTTGCGCACACCCAGCGGAGACTGAATCATGCCCAACCCGTTCCCCAGCCTTCTTGGCTTGTGTATCGCCAGCGCCCTGCTCGCCGGTTGCTCAGGTGCCAAAACCGCATCGCCCGTACACACACCCGGCGCCCCAATAAAACCCGGGACGCAATGGCTTGAAAAAGGCGCGGCGCTGTTACAGTCCAAACCACCCATTGAGGCACTCAATGCCTACCTGGACGGCTTTCACTTCTATAACGGCCATCCGGATATTCAAATGGAAGCGCATCATTACTGTGCGATCCTCAACGAAGACGTCATTCAGTGCGTGATCTACGATGGCAGCACGGCCACGGCCAAGATCATGGGCGTGGAGTACATCATCGATCAGAAGTTGTTCGCCCGTTTACCCGACAAGGAAAAAGCCCTGTGGCACAGCCACGGTTACGAAGTGTCCTCCGGCCAGTTGGTGGCGCCCGGTATACCTGCGCCTGCCGAGCATGCCTTGATGAAACGCCTGGCCACCACCTACGGCAAGACGTGGCATACCTGGCATACCGACCAGGACAAGTCCCTGCCGATGGGCGTGCCCCAACTGATGATGGGCTTTACGGCAGACGGTCAGGCAGACCCTGCAATGGTCGAGCAGCGCAATCGTCGCCTGGGCATCGATACCACCCAGACGCGCAAGCAGCGCGCTGACATCGACATTCCGACGCCTGACACCGGCGCCGACAGTTGGCAGAAAGGCGTCGTCATTCAGTTGGATGACCCTACGGGCGCGCATCTGCACAAACCTGCCACCACTACGCCTGCCGATACCAACAGCCGTTCGGCCCGCTGAGCCTGGCGGGGTGACCACAGCAATCAGCGTTGGGCCGCTGAACCCGACGCAGGCAGGTGCTTGCCGATCTCGTACTTGCCGATCGCAGCCCGGTGTACTTCATCGGGCCCGTCGGCCAGGCGCAGCGTGCGCTGCATGGCGTACATGTAGGCCAACGGAAAGTCAGCGCTGACCCCCGCGCCACCGTGCAACTGGATCGCCCGATCGATCACGCGCAGCGCCACGTTCGGTGCTACCACCTTGATCTGGGCGATTTCGCTGCGGGCCACCTTGTTGCCCACCGTGTCCATCATGTAGGCCGCTTTGAGCGTGAGCAGTCGTGCCATGTCGATGTCCATGCGCGAATCGGCAATCTTGT
Source organism: Pseudomonas sp. URMO17WK12:I9 (assembly GCF_900230165.1). NCBI lineage: Bacteria > Pseudomonadati > Pseudomonadota > Gammaproteobacteria > Pseudomonadales > Pseudomonadaceae > Pseudomonas > Pseudomonas sp. URMO17WK12:I9. Next base: position 403,281 of record NZ_OCMQ01000003.1, read on the forward strand.
CGACATTGCCGCCCAGGCGCGCCAGTGGCTGACCGAACGCAGTCCGGCCAACCGCGCGCTTGCACATCAGTTCAAGGGCCCGTTCGGCCATGCCAATGGATCGCATGCAATGGTGAATGCGCCCAGGCCCCAGTCGGCCCTGGGCGATCTCGAACCCCCTGCCTTCTCCAAGCAGCACGTTCTCCAATGGCACCCGCACATTTTCGAACACCACCTCGGCATGGCCATGGGGGGCGTCGTCGTAGCCAAACACCGGCAAAGGCCTGAGCACCCTCACACCGGGGGTATCCATCGGCACCAGAACCATCGAATGTTGTTGATGCCGCGGGCCGTTCGGGTTGGACAGGCCCATGAAGATCAGCACCTTGCACCGTGGGTCACAGGCGCCGGAGGTCCACCACTTGCGGCCATTGATGACCCATTGGTCCCCTTCGCGCACTGCTGTGGCCGCCATATTGGTGGCATCTGAGGACGCCACATCGGGCTCGGTCATGGCGAATGCCGAGCGGATCTCGCCCCGCAGCAAAGGCTCCAGCCACTGCTGCTTCTGCGCGGCCGTGCCGTAGCGCACCAGCACTTCCATGTTTCCCGTGTCCGGTGCCGAGCAGTTGAACGGCTCCGGGCCCAGCAATGAACGGCCCATGATCTCTGCCAGTGGGGCGTACTCCAGGTTGGTCAGCCCTGCACCGTATTCGGATTCAGGCAGAAAAAGGTTCCACAAGCCCTCCTCGCGCGCTTTGGTCTTCAACGACTCCATGATGGCGGTAGGCTGCCAACGATCGCCTTCGGCCACCTGGCGGTCGAATACGGACTCGGCAGGATAGACGTAGGTATCCATGAATGCAGTCACGCGCTCGCGCAGCGCTTGCACCTTGGGCGAATAGGCGAAATCCATTGGCAGGTTCCTTCGGGTCTAATGACATGAAGCAAGCCTAGGGCAGGCATGGGTCATCCACCTAGTCTATTTTCGGCGTGTATTAACATTCATAACCGATATATGATCAGCCGATAATTCCAAGAACGAGCGGCGCTCATGAACCTCAGCAAGGTCGATCTCAACCTGTTCATCGTCTTCGATGCGATCTACACCGAAGCTAATCTCACCCGTGCCGGGCAGATCGTCGGCATCACCCAGCCTGCCGTGTCCAATGCATTGTCCAGGCTGCGGGAGACCTTCAACGATCCGCTGTTCGTGCGCACCGCCCAGGGCATGGTGCCGACACCCATGGCGCAAAACATCATCGGCTCGGTCCGCAGCGCCCTGGCGTTGCTGCGCACCTCAGTGCAGGAAAGCCGAACGTTCAATCCCCTGCAAGCGAGCAAGACCTTTCGCATCAGCATGACCGACCTGACCGAGGCCGTGATCCTGCCGCCGCTGTTCCAGCGTCTGCGTCGCCTGGCACCTGGGGTGCTGATCGAGAGTTTCCTGTGCAAGCGTCGAGAAACGACCAAGGAGCTCGCCGCGGGACGACTGGACTTCGCCATCGATGCCCCTCTCAACACCGACCCTCAAGTGCGGCACATCAAGTTGATGCAGGACCGCTACGTCTGCGCCCTGCGCCAAGGCCACCCGCAGGCCGACAAGGCATTGAGCCTGGACGCGTACCTTGGCATGACCCACATCCACATTTCCAGCCGCCGCAACGGGCTGGGTTACGTGGACCTTGCGCTGGGCAAGATGGGCGTACAGCGCAAGGTTGCCCTGCGCTCACAGCATTACCTGATGGCCTCGCAAGTCTTGCAGCAAACCGACATGGTGATGACCGTGCCAGAGCGTTTCGCCCGCCGTCATCAGCTGTGCTACAAGCCGCTGCCTGTGGAGGTGCCTGCGTTGGAAACGCACCTGTACTGGCATGAAAGCACTGATCAGGACCCCGCCAACCGCTGGATGCGCGAGCAGATCACAGAGTTGTGCGAGCGAGTAGTCAGCGAAGAGGAACGGTCTCTGAGCGGTGCGTGAGGTAAACCGTCTGAAGGTCGTGAAGGATGGGAACATTTTTTCCGTTATGCCTGAGCGGGAGAATGCTTTTGCAAAATGGTCTTAAAAAGCTCTGATTTAGAGCAAAAGTCTCTTCGCGGCGCAGTTAATCTTGTTCAGGCACCCTCGCTCTCTTGCCAATGGACCTGCTCATGACTGACGCCCCGCTCTACTTCGATTACGCTGCCACCACCCCGGTCGACGATCGAGTGATCGAGACCATGCTTGCGTGCCTGGGTCGGCATGCCCATTTCGGTAACCCGGCCTCGAGCGGGCATGTCTACGGCAAGGCAGCGCGTGATGCAGTCGAACTGGCCCGTGAGCAGGTGGCCGAACGCGTGGGGGCGTCGCCGGCGTCGCTGGTATGGACATCCGGGGCGACCGAGTCCAACAACCTGGCGCTCAAAGGGATCGCACAGGGACTGGGCCAGCCTGGGCATCTGCTTACCAGTCAGCTAGAGCACAAGGCCGTTCTGGACACAGCGGCCGAACTGGAGCGCCAGGGCTGGACAGTGACGCGACTGCAACCGGACCGATCAGGCCTGATCCATCCCGCCATGGTTCAGGACGCGCTGCGCGCCGACACGCGCCTGGTGTCGCTGATGGCGGTGAACAATGAACTGGGAACGGTGACCGACATCGCTGCCATCGGCGAGCGGGTGCGGGCGCACGGCGCCCTGTTGCACGTGGATGCCGCCCAGGCGGTTGGCAAGCTCGACATCGACCTGGCCGGCCTGCCCGTTGACCTGATGTCCTTCTCAGCCCACAAGGTGTATGGCCCCAAGGGCATCGGTGCGCTGTTCGTCGGCCCCCGGGCCCGCGCCGGCATGCGTGCGCAGCTGCATGGCGGTGGTCACGAGCAAGGCTTGCGCTCCGGCACCCTGGCGACGCATCAGATCGCGGGCATGGGCAGCGCGTTTGCCCTGGCGGGTCAACCGGGCGACGGCGAGTACCAGCGCTTGGCACAGTTGGCCACGCGCCTGCGCGAGGGTCTATTGGCACTGCCCGGCATTACGCTCAACGGCTGCGCAACCCAGCGCGTGCCGCACACCTTGAACCTGTGTATCGAGCAGGCGGGGTTCAACAACGCGGCGCTTGCCACGCAACTGGCGCTGTCGACCACCTCGGCCTGCAATTCGGCGAACAATGCGGCATCCCACGTCCTGCTGGCCCTGGGGCTGGACGAGCGCCGTGCCCGTAACAGCATTCGCCTGAGCATCGGCAGGTTCACCACAGAGGCAGAGGTAGACAAGGCCATTGCGGTAATGGCCTCGGCATTGAAGACGGCCAGCGCTGCACTGTGGTGAATCACGCCAGCCGGGCATGCCTTTACAGGAAGGTGAATACCTGGGAGGCCGGGAGCCGCGATTTGCTCAACCCGGCATTGAAGTCGGTTTCACTGCGATAGCCCAGGCTCAGCAGCACTACGCTGGTGAAGCCTTGTTCGCGCAACCCCAGCTCGGCATCCAGGCGCTGGCTATCGAAACCTTCGATGGGGGTAGCGTCCAGGCCCAAGGCAGCCGCGCCCAGCAAGGCGGTACCCAGGGCAAGATAGGTTTGCTTTTCCATCCAATGCTGCAGGTCCTTGCGCTCGTAACGGTGCAGGTCGGCGTAGTGGCGCCGGCTCTTGTCCTGAGCCGCCTTGGCCTGCTCATCCCGAAAACGCCCGTCGAGTGCTTCCTGGGCGAGCACGGCCTCCAGGTGCACCTGGGTCATGTCGGTACGCGCGCAGAAAACGATGACATGGGAGGCATCGCGCAATTTGGGCGAGTTGTAGGCGTAGTCGGTGTCGGTACTTGTGGTCAGGCGGGCTTTGGCAGTGTCGCTCTGGGCGACGACGAAATGCCAGGGCTGGGAATTCACCGACGATGGGCTGTAGCGCAATTGCTCAAGTAAGGCATCGACCGTGGCTTGGGGAATTTGACGCGATGCATCATAGGCTTTGGTGGTGTAGCGGCGCTTGGCCAGCGAGACGGTATCCATGGGCAATTCCGATCGTCGAGAGGAAAGAAGTGCCCATGGTATCTTTCCTGCCACAAATAAAAACCGGCACAATCGAGCAACACTTTCACCCACGGAGTGACAATGCTGCGCCTTGCCGACCTCGAACTATTCGTACGCAGTAGCGCACTGGGCAGCTTCACCGCAGCTGCCCTAGAAGCGAACCTGTTACCCGGCCAGGTGGCAGCGGCCATCAAGCGGCTGGAGCGTGACCTGGACGTGCGCCTGTTCGTTCGCACCACCCGCAGCCTGCGCCTGACTGCCGAGGGCGAGCGCTACCTGCCGACCGCCGTGAACGTGCTGGAAAGCCTGCGCCGCGCTCATGACGATTTGCACGGCAATGCCACCGCCCTGCGTGGCACCTTGCAGGTTTCCGCGCCCTCGGACCTGGGCCGCAACATGCTGCTGCCGTGGCTCAGCGCATTTCGCCGGGAACACCCGGCCCTGCACCTGCGCTTCATGCTGTCCGACCAGATTGCCGACCTGAGCCGTGATCCGGTGGACGTCGCCGTGCGTTACGGCCTGAATCAGGACGCCAACTACATTGCCCTCCCCCTGGCCGACTGGAACCAGCGCGTGCTGGTCGCCTCGCCCGAGTACCTGGCCCGCCACGGCCGACCCCAGACACCCGAAGCACTGCACACTCATGCCTGCTTGTTGTACATGCAGCACGGACGGGTGTACGACAAGTGGCAACTCGGCCAACGCACGGTGCACGTGCAAGGGCCACTGGTCAGTGATGATGCCGATGTGATTCGCCGCCTGGCGGTACTTGGCGAGGGAATCGTCTACAAGTCGTGGCTGGATGTCAGCGACGACCTGGCCTGTGGCAGACTGGAAATCGTCCTGCCTCAATGGCCGGGCGAGCCGACGCCGGTCACGCTGGTATGTCCGCACCGCAAGCAGCTCACGCCCGCCGTCACGCAACTGCACCAGTGGCTGCGCCAGCGGTTCGACGCACTGCAGCCGGCAGCCAGGCTCGGCAGTTGCACAAATCTTCCAGACACCTGGAACCGGGGGCATTAGGCTCGTGATACAGCCCCCGCATCAGCGTGCACACAGCGAGCTCCCATGAGTAACTGGATCGACCTCAAGCAGGACGCCGAGACCGGCATCGAGTCGATCCGCGCGCATTTCGTCGGTCATGCCTACGATCCCCATTGGCACGACAGCTACCTGGTCGGTGTGACCGAGCAAGGGGTCCAGCAATTCAATTGCCGTCGGGTCAGGCACCGCAGCGTGCCGGGTCAGGTCTTCATGCTTGAGCCTGGGGACCTGCACGATGGGCTTGCGCCTACTGAAGACGGTTTTACCTACTCTACGCTCTACCTGGAGCCGGACTGGCTGGAGCAGCAGTTGCGCCTGCTGTTCGAACACGCGCCCCGTGATGCCTTGCCCAGTTTCGCCGACACGCTGACCCAGGACCTGCAGCTCGCCCAAACCACCGCTTTTGCCTTCAATGCACTGCATGCAAACGAGCTACTCATCGTCAGGCAGTCGGCCACCGACGCCCTGCTCGCCTGCCTCACACGCCACCTGCACTGGCGCAAGCGGGTCGACCCGGACCCGCGCCTGCCGCTCACGGCGCAACGGGCCCGCGATTATCTGCATGACAACCTCGCACGGGATGTGGGCCTCCAGGAGCTGGCAACAGCCTGTGGTATCGACCGCTATCGCTTGACCAGAGCCTTCAAGGCGGCATTCGGGCTTGCCCCCCATGCGTACCTGATCCAGCTGCGTCTGGCCAGGGCCCGGCGTTTGCTCGCCAGCGGAGCCAGCCCTGCAGACGTAGCCGTCACCTTGGGCTTTGCCGATCAGAGCCACCTGGGCCGCTGGTTTCGGCGGGCTTATCAACTCACGCCGGCACACTACCGCAAACGCTGCTCAATCCTTCCAGACTGATCCGATGCAGATGGCGAGCATGGTGGCTGATCTCAAGGAGCCCCTGCACATGACGCATTCTTTCCTGCCATTTATTGCATTTGCCCTGGTTGCCAGCATCAGCCCGGGCCCGACCAATCTGCTTATCCTCGCCCAAGGTGCGCGTCACGGCCTGCGCAGCACACTGGTACCCATCCTGGCGGCTTGCCTGGCCGCTGCGGCCACCGTATTGCTGGTAGGCATGGGGCTGGGCCAATGGTTGACGCGTCACCCGCAAGTCCAGCATATGATGATGTGGGGCGGGGTGTTGTGGTTGAGCTGGCTGGCTTGGCAACTGCTGCGTAGCGCCGGCGACACCGGCGCGGCAGCCCAGGTGCGGGCGTTTACGGCAGTGGACGCGGCAACGTTGCAGGTAATCAACCCCAAAGTGTGGCTGATGGCCGTGGCCGTGATCGGCGTGTTTGCCGCGCCCGGCCTGGCGGTGTGGCAACTGGCGCTGCTGTTTCTGGTGATCGCCCTGCCGTGCATGACGCTGTGGGCGGTGCTGGGCGCAGGCAGTGCGGCCTGGCTGCAAACGCCACGCCGCATGCGCTTATTCAACCGAGCCCTGGGCGGGCTGCTCTTGCTCTCAGCGTGGGCTGCGGTACTGAGCTGAGCAGCCTTGCTGGCCTGTAAGCCACACTCAATGCGCCAGCGCGTCGCGAAAGCGGCGGGTACTGCCGACTGCCAGCAACAAGCCGACCACTGCCACGCTGCCGCCGACCAGGCCGATATTGGCCACGCCCAGGTAGCTGCTGACGATACTGCCCAGCAACGCCCCCCCGCCGATGCCAATGTTGTAGATGCCGGAGAACAACGCCATGGCCACATCCGTGGCGTCGGAAGCCAGCTTCAAGGTGCGTGACTGCAACGACAGGCTGAAGCTCAAGATCGCCACACCCCAGCACATGCTCAGCACAGCAAATGCATTGAAGCTGCCGGACAAGGGCAAGAGCAGCAGCAAGCAAACTGCCAGCATGCCGATCGAACCCACCAGAAAACCCTGGGGGAAACGGTCGCTGTAGCGGCTGAACAGGAACGAGCCGACCACGCCAGCGCCGCCAAACAACAGCAGGACCAACGTGGTGCGTTCACCGCTGATCTGCGCGACATGCAAGGCGAACGGCTCGATATAGCTGTAGGCGGTGAACTGCGCGGTGATCACCAGCGTCACCAGCAGGTAGGTGATGACCAGCGCAGGCCGCTTGAACAGTATCGGCAAGCTGCGCAACGACCCCGAGTTTTGGCTCGGCAACAACGGCAGCGATTTCATCAGGCACAGCATGGTCGCCAGCGCCACGCCGGCGATGCTCAGGAAGGTGACGCGCCATCCCAGCGCCTCGCCCACCACGCGCCCCAGGGGGATGCCGAGCACCATCGCCAGCGTCGTGCCGGTGGCCAACAGGCCCAGCGCCTTGGCCTGTTGCCCAGGCGGGGCGACGCGCACCGCCAGCGAGGCAGTGATCGCCCAGAACACGGCGTGCGCCAGGGCTATGCCGATGCGGCTGAGCAGCAGCATCGCAAAACTCTGCGACAGCCACGACAGCAGGTGGCTGACGATGAACACCAGAAACACGAACAGCAGCAGGCGCCGCCGCTCGATGTTGCGGGTCATCAGCATCATCGGCAGTGATGCCAGTGCCACGACCCAGGCGTAGATGGTCAGCATCAGCCCCACTTGCGCAGTGGTCATGTCGAAGCTGCGGCCAATGTCGCTGAGCAGCGCCACCGGGACGAACTCGGTGGTGTTGAAGATGAAGGCGGCCAACGCCAGGGCGATGACGCTCAGCCAGCTGCCGCCGCCTACAGTGGGTGGCAAATGGTCAGGTAGGGGTCCGTTCATGGCGTGAAACCGGTTCTCCACAGGCAAGGCAAGACCACGCACGTCCAGCCCCGGCAAGGAGTGGTATGAGCGTGTGTCTTATTAAAATTGGGGACGCAGGCATGGTACGCGTCATGCTTGGGCCTCACAACCGCCGTACCGAAGGAGTACCATGCGCAATCTCGGATACTGGCGCACATCAAGGAGTTCCACCCACTCATGGACAAGCAGCATCCCCAGCAGCAATGGCAGCAGGCCGTTATCACCTACGCCCAGGCCGTCAACGACTATGTCGCACAAGGCCGTGCGCACGGCTGGGACCAGCTCGAAGAACCCCGGCACCCTGCCACCGAGCACTTGCTGGACGCCTGGCGCGCCGCCTTGCGCACGGTCAATCAGCCGGCTGTCGAGGAGCACCAGCGCCAGACGTTTCGCCAGGCCTGGCCGCCAGCCCATGCGACCTTGTTGCCCCTGCTCGATACGCACGGCCAGGGTATCGCCACGTTACTGCTGCTCGACGACGGCAGCCTGCTCGCACGGATCGGCATGCCTCACGAGAAAGGCCAGGTGGTGCGTATCGATGGTTACAGCGTGACACCCATCATCGGCGTCGAACATTTCGGCCGGTGCCCGGCTCGGCGCTTCTTCGCCCTGGCCAATGCCGAGGGTGTGCGCGTGACCGATGGATGGGGCGGCCCACAGGTGCGGCGGCTGGCCTGGCCTACCGGTTTGGAGGGGTTGCCCAAGGGCTATCCGTTCGAGCCTTTCGACCTGCCCCCCGTTGCGACTGCCTTGATACCGTTCCCCGACGGGCAACAGGTGCTGCTGGTCAGCGACGAGGGCATTTTCGTGCTATCCGAGCAGGGCGCGAGCCGGCTGCTGCCACGCCAGGAGCAGGTCGAGCAAGCGCTGGCAGAGGGCACGGACCCCGATGACATCATCCTTGGCCTGAGCATGGCCCACGGCGCTGTTTCGCCAGACGGCAAGCGGGTCGTGGTGGGCGAGCAAGCCAACCGACACCAGGTGCTGGACCATCGGTTACGGCCTGTTGCCAGTATCGGGCCGGCCAGCGAATACCCGCACTACGCCCTGTTCAACCGCGCCGGGGACCAGTTGCTGCTCAATGCCTGTCACTTCTACAGCGGCGCATCGCTGGCCGTCAGGGTGAGCGACCTGGAAGGCCTGGACACGGATTACTACAGCCAGGACCCCCGCACGCCGGTGGTGCAGGAAGGCGCACGGGTCTATGCAGGCGTGGCGCGCCAGGACGAGTACATCGTCGGTGATGCCTATGGTTATCTAAGGGCGTTCGGGGAAGACGGTAGCGAACGCTGGCAGCACTATCTGGGTTCGACCATCAGCGCGATGGACATCAGCGAGGATGGGAGAACCCTCGTCGCTGCAAGCCATGCGGGGTTCATCTCGGTGATCGCGCTCGACCGTGGCCGACCCGATTGGCAGATCGGCACAGGCCCGCATGGTGAGGTCCGGCGCTGGCTGTTCTGGAGAGGTGGAGAGAAGCCGCTGGCCTGGTAAGGCCAGCAACAGGACCTGCACCGGCTGCCCCGGAGCAGGTCAATGGCTGATCAGGCCTTGAGGGTCGCCATGTCGATCACGAAGCGGTACTTCACGTCGCCTGCGATCATGCGCTCATACGCCTCGTTGATGTGGCGGATGTCCAGCATCTCGATGTCGCAGCGAATGTCGTGCTTGGCACAGAAGTCCAGCACCTCCTGGGTTTCTGCGATACCGCCGATCAACGAGCCGGCCAGCACGCGGCGCTTCATGACCAGGTTGGCAGCATGCAGCGCAGGCTCGATCGGTTCGATCAGCCCGACGAGGATGTGCACGCCGTCGAAGGTCAGGGTTTCCAGGTAGGGATTGAGGTCGTGCTGGACAGGGATGGTGTCGAGCAGGAAGTCGAAGCGACCGGCAGCGGCTTTCATCTGCTCGGCGTCGGTGGACACGATCACATGGTCTGCTCCCTGGCGACGCGCCTCAGCGGCCTTGGCCTCGGACCGGGTGAACAGCGTGACTTCGGCACCCAGCGCCTTGGCTAGCTTGATGCCCATGTGCCCCAGGCCACCCATGCCAAGAATGCCCACCTTGTGGCCTGGGCCTACACCGTGGTGCTTGAGCGGTGAATAGGTGGTGATACCGGCGCACAGGATAGGAGCGGCGCTAGGCAGGTCCATGCCTTCGGGGATGCGTACCACGAAATGCTCGCTGACCACGATGCTGCTGGAGTAGCCACCCATGGTGTTGCTGCCATCGACGCGATCGGGCGTGGCGTAGGTCATGGTCGGGCCTTCGAGGCAGTATTGCTCGAGGTCCTTGGCGCAGGCCGCGCACTGACGGCAGGAATCCACCATGCAGCCGACACCGACCAGGTCACCGACCTTGTGGCCGGTGACCTGGGCGCCTACTGCCGTCACGCGGCCGACGATCTCGTGGCCGGGCATCAAGGGATAGACCGCAATGCCCCATTCGTTGCGGGCCTGGTGGATGTCCGAGTGGCACACCCCGCAATACAGGATGTCGATGGCCACGTCATCCGGGCGCGGGCTGCGGCGCTCGAAGGTCATGGGTGCCAGCGGGCTGGTGGGGGTTTGGGCGGCGTAACCGATAGCGGTATACATGGAGACCTCGCGGTTAAGTGAAACGGTTCATGTGAAGCATTTTGTTCCTAGAGAGGGACATTGCCCACCGCAGATTCTCCGGAAGCCTTGCCTGATTCTCCGAAGCTGCTGGTGAAGACCACGCGCGGCGGGCATAATTCGACTCCCCATGCTGTCCGATTCTCTGCCCCGGTGCTCCATGCAACTGACCCGTCACGTAGACGCCAATGCCCCGCTTTGCACGCTCATACGTCGCCTGGCACTACGCCCAGGGTTCGTGTCCACCCATCTGCCCCAGGTACAAGTGCTGAGCTGGGACCACTACGTGGCCAGCAGCCCGCAGATCTACGAGCCGAGCCTGATGATCCTGGCCCAGGGCAGCAAGCTGGCCCGCCTGGGGCCCCGCACGCTCGAGTACGGCGCCGGGCATTACCTAGTGCAGGCGCTGTCGGTCCCTTTCATGTGCGAGACCTTCGCCACGCCCGATGTGCCCTTGCTGGGCGTGGCAGTCGCGATCGACCGCGCCACGCTGAGCGAACTGGTGCAGAGCACCGGCCTTGCCACGGATGGCCCGGTACAGGCTCAGACGCCCCAGTCGATGACCTCGGCCGCCCTCGACGCGCCCATGCGCGAGCGGGTCGAGCGATTGCTGGAGTGCCTGCAAGACCCTGTGGACGCCAAGGTGCTGGGGCCGGCCCGGGTACGCGAAGTGCTGTACGCCGCTTTGCGTGGCCCACAGGCCGGGGTACTGAGAGCGTTGGTCGAGCAGCAGGGCCATTTCGCCCGCATTGGTGCTGCATTAGCCCACCTGCGCGAGCACTACAGCGAGCCCCTGAGCGTCGAGGCTCTGGCTGGGCGAGCGAACATGAGCGTCTCCACCTTCCACGAGCATTTCAAACGCTGCACGGACATGGCGCCTATGCAGTACCTCAAGCGCCTGAGGCTGCTGAAGGCACAGCAGATGCTGATCGGCGAAGGAATGGGCGTGGCACAGGTCGCCCATCGGGTGGGCTACCAGAGCACGTCGCAGTTCAGCCGCGAGTACAAACGCCAGTTCGAACGCAGCCCCGGCGAAGAATTGCCCTATCAGAGCCTACCGGTGTGAGCCCGGCGGGCTCAAGAATGCGCCCCCATCCCCTAGTGCCCAGCGCGCCAGTGCCTGGTAAGCGCCCTTTCGGGACTCGTAAAGTACACATTCCCGGGCGCTGACAAAGAACTCCGGTGGCGAGCTGGCTTCAGGGGGCTGCCCGTGAAACTCGCGAGACAGCGTCAAGTGCGGGCGAAAGCTGCGGTCTGCCACGGCGATCCCCAGGGGCAGCAGCGCCTGTTGCAGCCCATAGACCAGTTGAAGAAGCGCCGCAGGCGTATGCTGCGCCTCAAGCACCAAGGCACCGGCCTTCTGCCACACCTGCAAGCGATCGAGCACCAGCCTCGGCGCCTTGTCGGGCAGCACCAATTGGTCGACGGCAGCGCACACAGACGGCACCTGAGCCGCGTCGACATTGCCCAAGAAGGCCAGGGTGACATGGAAGTTGGCGGCTGGCACCGGCTTGCCGCTGCGCAGCGCCAGGCTGCGCCGCCACTGGGAGACATCGCGGCGCTGGGCATCACTGACCGGCAGGGCGAAAAACAGCCGCTTGAAGGGGCTGGCGCTGGAGCGTGTGTCCTGAACCATAAGATCTCCTGAAGGTGAAACCAGGGTCGCGGACTGTGCAACGCGACACCGAATCGGCCGGACAGTTTCGTAACAATCAGTACAAACTGCTGCGACGATTGTTTATGCTGGCGGGCTTATGCCATGCGCATGGCCATTTTTCGACAAGTAAACGTCCATGAAAATTGCACTCGTTCTGCTCTTCGTCTTCTCGATCGCCTACGTTCACCTGCGCGGTCGGGTACGTCACAAGCTGACTCGCCAGCTGGGTGACCATTCCAGTTTCCTGGCCCCGGTCAACAGTTTCCTTTACTTGTTCTCGAAACATCCAGCCAAGCCCTACCTGCCGGTTGAAGCCTTCCCCGAGCTACAACCGCTGCAGGAACACTGGCAGGAGATCCGTGAGGAAGCCCAGCGTTTACTCCAGGTGGGTGAAATCAAGAAGTCCGATAATTACGACGATGTTGGCTTCAACTCGTTCTTCAAAACCGGCTGGAAGCGGTTTTACCTCAAGTGGTACGGCGAGAGTCATCCGTCGGCCATGACCCTGTGCCCACGCACCACACAACTGCTGCAAGGCATCGGCACCGTCAAGGCCGCCATGTTCGCCACCCTGCCCCCTGGGGCCAAGCTGGTTCGGCACCGCGATCCCTATGCTGGCTCCTACCGCTATCACCTGGGCCTGGACACTCCCAACGACGACGGCTGCTACATCGACGTCGATGGCGAGAAATATTCGTGGCGCGATGGCCAGGGCGTGGTGTTCGACGAAACCTACATCCACTATGCGGCTAACACCACCGAGCACAATCGCATCATTCTGTTCTGCGATGTGGAGCGCCCCCTCAAGTACCGCTGGGCCACGGCGTTCAATCGCTGGTTCAGCCGCAACGTCATGGCCGCTGCCGCTGCACCCAACGATGCGGGGGACAAGACCGGCGCCATCAATCGCCTGTTCACCCGTATCTATCGCATCCGCGAACGGGGCAAGGCGCTGAAGAAGCGTAATCGCATGCGTTACTACCTCGAGAAATGGGCAGTGGTCGCCGCGTTGGTGCTGGTGTTCATCTACATCTGAGGCTGCACATGATCAATATCCGCCCCATGACGCCAGACGACTTCGAGCGCTTCTGGCCTACGCTACAGGCGGTGGTTCAGGCGCGGGAAACCTACGCCCTTGACCCCGACATGACTTTTGAGCAGGCCCGGCATCTGTGGCTCGAGCTGCCCCGGCACACACTGGTGGCCGAAGCCCAGGGCGAGCTCCTGGGCTCCTACTACCTCAAGGCCAATGCCGGCGGACCAGGCAGCCACGTGGGTAATTGCGGCTACATGGTGACCGAGCAGGCACGTGGCCGAGGCGTGGCGCGCCTGATGTGCGAGCACTCACAGAAGCTGGCTCGCCAGGAAGGCTTTCTGGCGCTGCAATTCAATTCGGTGGTTGCCAGCAACGAGGTGGCGATCGCCTTGTGGCACAAGCTGGGCTTCGAAACCGTCGGCCGCTTGCCCAAGGCCTATCGGCATGCGCATCTGGGGTTGGTGGATTGCCTTGTCATGTACAAATGGCTGGCTGATGAGCCAGTCACGGAAAAGCCTGCGCTGCTCATTGGGCGCAAGAACATCGAAGCGCGCGTAGCGCGTCGCAAGGGTCGGTAGGCAGTACAGGCGCAGGGGCGTTAGGGCCGGATGCGTGCAACGGCCCTGGGCGATACGAGCGAGGTGCGCATGCCAAGGACAGCCTTGCTCAGCGCATGAGTTATAAGATAACGTTGCGATCTTCGTTTTGATACGTGATGTCCATGCCCCCTGCAATCCTGCCAACGCCCCTCTCCCATCAACGCCTGCAGAGCATCGACGCCCTTCGCGGTTTCGTCATGCTGATCATGCTGCTGGACCACGTCCGCGAAACGTTTTTCATGCAGCATCAGGTCAGTGACCCGATGGCAGTGGAAACCACCGACCCGGCGTTGTTCGTCAGTCGCACCCTCGCCCACCTGTGCGCGCCCGTCTTCGTGCTGCTTACCGGCTTGTCTGCCTGGCTTTATGGCGAAAAGCGGCAGAGTCGCAGGGAAGTCTCGTCATTCCTGTTCAAGCGCGGGCTGTTTCTGGTAGTGCTGGAGCTCACCCTAGTGAACGTTGCCTGGACATTCCAGGTGCCGCCGACTGTGATCTACCTGCAAGTGATCTGGGCCATCGGTATCAGCATGATGGCGCTGTCAGCTTTGATATGGCTGCCCCGGGCTGGCCTGCTCGCTGTTGGGCTGGCCATCATCGCCGGGCACAACCTGCTTGACGGCGTACACTTCGACGCCACATCCCCTTGGCATGTGCCGTGGGCCATCGCGCATGACCGTACCTGGCTCGACATCAGCGCCACACTGCGTCTGCGCACATCCTACCCGGTACTGCCCTGGCTCGGCGTCATCGCCGTTGGCTACTGGCTGGGCCCTTGGTTGCACAGCGCCTGCACGCCGGCACTGCGTCAACGACGCCTGCTACAGGCTGGGTGCGGCGCACTCCTGGGCTTTGTCGCGCTACGCGTGATCAACGGCTATGGCGAAGCGCACTGGAGCATTCACCCTGCGCTGACGCAGACGCTGATGAGTTTCTTCAACATCACCAAGTACCCTCCATCACTGCTGTTCCTGATGTTGACCTTGGGCGTTGGGCTGCTGTTGCTGCGCGCATTCGAGCGCGCCGGGCACCCGCGCTGGATCGCAGTGCTGGCGATGTTTGGCGCAGCCCCGATGTTTTTCTATCTCCTGCACCTGTACGTGCTCAAACTGCTGTACCTGAGCGCAGTGGGCGTGTGGGGCGCCAACCAGGGCGCCTACTTCGGTTTCGAGACCATTGCCGCAGTCTGGCTGACGTCGGCCCTGCTACCGCTGATGCTCTACCCACCTGTGCGCTGGTTCGCCCGGTTGAAGGCGCGCAGGCGTGACTTGGCGTGGCTGAAGTATTTCTAGGCGCTAAATCAGCCCCTTAAAGCGTTTCACCCGGCGGCGCGATGGTCTACCATGCGTGCCCCCCGGTTTCCACCGCTCAAATCAATAGTGAATCCCGCGTTCGTCTTGCGCGAGCCACCGGGAACTGCCCAACAGGAGATCGTCCTGCATGCTGCCCCGTTTCGCCACCCTGCTCGCTGGCCTTGGCATTGCCGGCTTGGCTCAGGGTGCACCTACCGCGTATCCGCTGACGGTCGACAACTGCGGCAAACCCCAGGTGTTCGCCCAAGCCCCCCAACGCGTGGTGACGATTGGCCAGGCAGGCACCGAAATGCTGTATGCGCTGGGCTTGGCCCCCCGGCTGGCCGCGTCATCGCTTTGGTTCAATGACGTATTGCCCGATTACCAGGCGCAGGACGCCAAGGTCCCTCGGCTTGCCGACAACGAGCCCAGCTTCGAGGCGGTAGTGGGCAAGCGCCCGCAGCTGGTGACGGCCCAGTTCGAGTGGATGGTGGGGGACCAGGGTGCGGTGGGTACGCGCGAGCAATTCAATGAGCTGGGCATCGCCACCTATGTGCTGCCGTCGGATTGCGAAGGCAAGGACAACCGGGTGGGCGCCGACGGCACGCGGCTGCAAGCCTTCCAGGTCGAAAGCATCTACAAGAGTGTCAGTGAATTGGCCAGCGTCTTCGATGTGCAGGCTCGTGGCGCCGCCCTCAACGACGAGCTCAAGGGCCGCCTGGCCCATGCCCAGGCGCAGCTGGCAGGCGTTGACCTGTCCACTATCTCGGCGCTGTTCTGGTTCTCCAGCGCCGATCTGGCCACCGACCCGTACGTGGCAGGCCGCCAGGGCGTTGCGGACTTCATGTTGCGTGCCCTTGGCGTGCGCAACGTGGTGAGCTCCACCGAGGAGTGGCCAACCGTGAGCTGGGAGACATTGGCCAAGGCCAACCCGACCTGGCTGATCATTGCACGCATGGACCGCCGCCGTTTTCCGGCCGACGACTACCAGAAAAAACTCGATTTTCTGCGCAATGACCCTGTGACGCAGCACATGGACGCCGTCAAGCATGGGCGTATCATCGTGCTCGATGCCGAGGCGATGCAGGCGGGCATTCGTTTGTTCCGCGGCGTGCAGACGCTGGCCACGGCCTTCTCCACCGGCGTCGCAGCGCAGTGATCAAGCGTCTGGGGCTGACCTGCGCCGCACTGGCGGCCCTGCTGGGCGCGCTGTTGGCGGGCACTTCAATCGGTGAAAACCCGCTGTCATTGGGCCTGGTCGGCCAGGTACTGGCCAACCATGCTTGGCAGGCGGGCTACCCGGTCGACCCCATCGACGCCGGTGTCGTGTGGAACTACCGGCTGACCCGCAGCCTTGTCGCGGCGGCCTGCGGCGCAGGGCTGGCCACCTGCGGCGTGATCCTCCAGGCGTTGCTGCGCAATCCGCTGGCCGAGCCCTATCTGCTGGGCCTGTCGGCAGGCGCCTCAACAGGTGCAGTGCTGGTCGGGCTGCTGGGCCTGGGCAGCATGACGCTGAGCATGTCAGCCGGGGCTTTCATCGGTGCCCTGGCCGCCTTCGCACTGGTGCTGCTACTGGCGCGCGCCGCGAGCCCGGGCGGCATTGGCGCTCACATCATCCTGGCTGGGGTTGCCGGTTCACAGTTGTTCAATGCCGTGACGGCGCTTCTTATTACCAAGTCGGCCACAGCCGAACAGGCCCGCGGCATTCTGTTCTGGCTGCTGGGCAATCTCAGCGGCGTGCGCTGGCCTTCGGTCTGGCTGGCCGTACCAGTTGCCCTATTGGGCCTTCTGGTTTGCCTGTGGCAACGCCGAGCGCTGGACGCTTTCACCTTCGGCGCCGACTCGGCAGCCTCCTTGGGGGTTGCGGTACGGCGCACTCAACTGCTGCTGATCAGCTGTGCAGCCCTGGTGACCGCCGTCATGGTCTCGATCGTCGGCGCGATCGGTTTCGTGGGCCTGGTCATTCCCCATGCGCTACGCCTGCTGCTCGGGCCCGGTCATGACCGCCTGCTGCCGGCCAGTGCCCTGGGCGGGGCGCTGTTCTTGATCACCGCGGACATCCTGTCGAGGACGCTGATCGCCGGGCAGGTCATCCCCGTGGGGGTGGTCACGGCCCTGATCGGTGCCCAGTGTTCGCAGTTATCCTGGTGGCCCGTAGGGGGCGCGCGTGACCGCCATGGCGCCCATGCAGCTCGCCCCAGTGGGCTGCCAGGGCATCAGCCTGCACCTGGGGGGCCGCCCGGTGCTCGACGGGATCGACCTGACGGTGCACGTCGGCGAGACCCTGGCCATCGTCGGGCCAAATGGCTCGGGAAAGTCGTCGCTGCTCAAGGTGCTGGCAGGCCTGCGTAAGCCGGCCACTGGCACCGTGCAACTGCTGGGCAAGTCGCTCTCGCGCCTGCCTCGCCGAGCGGTGGCAAGGTCATTGGCACTGGTCGAGCAGCATGCTGACACGCTCGATGCCATTCGAGTCTTCGACGCTGTGGCGTTGGGCCGTATCCCCTGGTTATCGGCCTTGGCGCCGTTCGGTGAGGACGACAAGGCCATCGTCGAGCATGCGCTGACTGATGTGGATGCACTGCATTTGCGCAGCCGCCTGTGGGGGTCGTTGTCCGGTGGCGAGCGCCAGCGCGTTCACATCGCTCGGGCCTTGGCGCAACGCCCCGCAGTGCTATTGCTGGACGAGCCGACCAACCACCTCGACATCCAGCATCAACTGGGCCTGTTGCAGCAGGTGCAAGCATTGCCGGTCACGACCTTGGTGGCCTTGCATGACCTCAATCAGGCATTGACCTGCGACCGTGTGGCGGTATTGAACAACGGGCGACTGGTCGCACTGGGCAAACCGCTGGATGTGCTCACGCCCGCTTGCTTGCTGAGTACCTTCGGCGTTCACGCACACGTGCTCACCGACCCGCTGGACGGCGCTCAGGTATTGCGCTTTCGCAGCGCGTGAGCGCCTGCGTATCACGCGCCACATCGTGAACATCGAGTAGGCCGACGGTAGTGCGTGTTGAATACGGGCGGCGACAGCGAGGCCGCCGCGCGCCCCTGTCAGCGGTCAGTGAACGGTATCGGCCGCCGTGCGGCACCATTGCGCCCGCTCCTGGCCAGTGAGCGAGCCAGACAGTTCGATGAACGTGGCTTCCAACTCCGGTTCGACGTGGCCGGCCACCTTGATGCGACTCAACAGGTATTGCCTGACCGTCCTGGGCCACCTGCCCTCTCGGTGCGCGGCATTGATGATGCAGGCGGCATCCTGGCGGGTGGCGCCACGCCAGATGTCCATCAGGCGGTTCTGGAAATCGTCGAACGACCAACCGTCTGTGCGAACCTCGAATTCATCCAGCAGTTTCAGTTTGTACAGGGCCATGTGCGGCATTGTCACTCTCCCTCTGCGGCTGTGAAAAGTCCGTGCACGAGGAAGCAAACCATCACCTGCCTTGTAAGAAAATGAACGCGTGGTCCATCACACCTGCGTCAATGTAGGACATGTCCGAGCGCCTAACGCAGCCGCAGGTCCATGTGGGTCGTCTGCCAGATCGGGTCGTCCTCAACGTCTAGCAGGGTGAAGCCCTGCCGCTCCCAGAAGCTGACGGCGCCCGGCAGAAATGGGTGGGTGTGCAGGTAAAAACGGTCGATTTCATCGATTGCCGCCTGTGCTTTCAAGGCCCCGAACAAGCGTGCCGCCACGCCAAGCCGGCGATAGGCAGGCAACACGAACAGGCGCACGACCTCGGCCACACGCTGGTCACCGTAGTCGAACTGCGCAAAGCGGTTGTCGTAGGGCAGGTAGCCGATCACGCCCACCAGGTCTGCGCCCGCCCGTGCTTCGAGGAAGGCGCCGGCGCCTTGCAGATAGACATCATCAAACTGTGCAAGGTCGGGAGGTAAAGGCGCTTTGGCAAGCATCGGGAACAAGTCCCGTCGCGCGGCCTCGACAAAGGCCACGACCTCGTCACGGCTTTCGGGGGTCACGGGGCGCAGGGTAAGTTCAGGCATGGGGCAACCGTTGCAGTCAAAGGCCTGGTTCTACCGCAGCCAGCCCGGCAAGGCAAATGCAACGCTCGTCCCGGACGTGCGCGCACCCGTATAATCGCCCTACCCCACAGCCCATTCAGGCCAAGCCATGCCTCGCTTCCCGAAGTTGCTGCTCATGTTTGCGCTCACCGCCGCGGTCACGGCGTGCGACCAGAAACCCTCGCGAGAAGAACAGATCGTTGCCCAGTTGCCGCTGCAGGAGGCTTATGACCACAACATTCAGCGCATGGCCGTGCTCCTTGCGGGCAAGCACCCTGACGTGAGCCAGACCCGTATCGAACAGGTCCTGCGTCGGCACCTGACGGTTGACGACCAGCGTCAGGACCTGTTCCGCTTGTACAGCGAACAGAACTTCACCGATGCCGAATTCGCCAGTATCGTCGGCGCCTTGCAGGACCCCGCCAAGGCCCGCGCCTTGGAAAAGACACCGCAAGGCAAGCGGTTGAGTGAAAAACTCACGGCACTGATGCAGCAAACCGCCGCAGATGCCAAGGTACAGGCGGTGGCTGAACAGCGCATGCAGGACGTGGAGGCTGAACTCAAGGCGCTTGAAAAAAACGCCCCCTGAGTGACACTCGCGCTACGCGACTGCCAATGAGCATTCCTTGCCATTCGCCGCATTTGATGATTCCGAGGTCAGGATTGCCTAACACCAAGCATGGATTGCGACTGGACCTGCGCAGGCTCATTCTGGTGCTCTGCGCACTCACCGCACTGGTGATGCTGTGCGCCAGCTATTTTGCCAGCTACCGCGTCCAGCGGCAGTTGCTGATCAATCACGCACTGGAAGCGAACCGGGTGTACGCCACCAAGTTGGCCACCATCACCGAAACATTCATCGGTAACGCCTTGCAGCAACTGCAGTTCAGCGCAGGTGTACAAGGCCGACAATTGAGTGACGCCGTGGCCTTGCAGGTTGAAACAGACCGCGTGCTGGCGCAGAGCATGGCGTTCAATTCCACGTTCGTGATCGATGCCGACGGCACATTGTTGTCAGTTTCCCCTGCGCCGCTACGGCACCTGGTGGGCGGGCGCATGCGCTCCCCAGGCGTCGACGAAGCGCTGCACCTGCGGCGTGCGCTGGTCTCGACCCCGTACGTCTCTGCCGCCAACAACCTGGTGGTCACGCTCTCGCAGCCGATCATCGACAAGCAAGGCCGTTACCTGGGCTACGTAGGGGGCACCCTCTACCTGCGCGAACGCAATATCCTCAACAGCCTGCTGGGCGAGCATTTCTACAAGGACGGCTCATACCTCTATGTAGTCGACCACCAACGACGCCTGCTCTATCACCCTGATAACCAGCGCGTCGGTACTGTCGTGCAGGGCAATGCCTTGATCGATCAGTTGCCAACACTGCCCAGCGGCACCGTGGCGCTCACCAACAGCCAGAACGTCGAGATGCTCGCAGGCTTCGCCACCGTGCCCAGCGCCCGCTGGGGCGTGGTCGCCCAGCAACCACTGTCACGCACCGTGGCGCCGCTCAATACCCTGGTCCTCAATGTGATAGGTACATCAGCGCCACTGGCGCTGGTCGGCAGCCTGCTGCTCTGGTGGCTGGCATTGGTCATCGCTCGGCCGCTCTGGCAGCTCGCCGCAAGTGCACGGATGATGGACAGCGCCAACACGGCCGAAGACTTGCATCGGGTGCGTGCGTGGTATTTCGAGGCGGCTGAGCTCAAGCGAGCGTTGTTGTTCGGCCTGAACCTGCTGCACGAACGCATTGGCCGCCTGAACCGCGAAGCCCAGACCGACCCCCTGACAGGGCTGATCAATCGCCGCGGGCTGGAATTCAGCCTGTCGTTGCTGGAGGCCGAAGGGCGGCGCTTTTCAGCCATCGTCATGGACGTGGATCATTTCAAACGGATCAACGACGGCCACGGGCACGACACCGGCGATGCCGTGTTGCGACAACTGGCCCATTCGATGCGCCGTTGCTGCCGGGAAGGCGACTTGCTGTGCCGTACTGGCGGGGAGGAATTTCTGATGCTCTTGCCCGGTGCGGATCTAGCTGTGGCAGCCAGTGTGGCCGAGCGCCTGCGCGCGACCATCGGGGACACCCCGGTAGCGCCGGTGGGCGCCCTGACTGTGTCGCTTGGGGTGGCGCACTGGGAGGGCACAGGCGATGCGGCCGGCACGTTGGCCGCGGCTGACAGAGCGCTGTATCTGGCCAAGCAAGGTGGGCGCAATCGCGTTGTCGTGGCCTAAAGCCCCGATCGCCGCGGTCGTTTCTGGCATCCGAAGGTCGTCCTCGACAAAGCGACTCGTAAGCGGGGCCGATCTACTGACAACCATAACTACTGATGGCGCGGCTCGACCGCACCACGCTCGTCATGGCTGCCAATGGAAAATCGGAGAGCACCCGCATGTCCGCACTTCACGAGGTATCCCCTGCCACCCTGCGCAGGGTGATCGCCGCTTCGGCCATCGGCAATTTCGTCGAATGGTTCGATTTCGCCGTTTACGGCTTTCTTGCAACACTCATCGCCAGCCAATTCTTCGCCAGTGGTGACCCGAGCGTCGCCCTGCTCAAGACCTTCGCCGTGTTCGCGGTGGCGTTCGCCCTGCGCCCACTGGGGGGTATCGTGTTCGGCGCCCTGGGAGACCGCCTGGGACGCAAACGTATCCTGTCGCTGACTATCTTGCTGATGGCAGGCTCGACCACCCTCATCGGCCTACTGCCCACGTATGCCAGCATCGGATTGGCAGCCCCCGTGCTCTTGACGCTCGCCCGCTGCCTGCAAGGTTTCTCGGCAGGCGGTGAATATGCGGGGGCCTGTGCTTACCTGATGGAGCATGCACCAAACGACAAGCGCGCGTTCTATGGCAGCTTCGTGCCGGTCTCGACGTTCTCGGCCTTTGCCTGCGCTGCCGTGATCGCCTACGGCCTGGAAGCAAGCCTGACCACAGAAGCCATGGCCACCTGGGGCTGGCGCGTACCCTTTCTGATCGCCGCACCACTGGGCTTGGTCGGTTTGTACCTGCGCTGGCGCATGGAAGAAACGCCAGCCTTCCGTGACGCACTGGCTCAGCGCAAGGAACATGAGCATTCGCCCCTCAAGCAGACCTTGCGCCACCATGGACGAGCGATACGCAACCTGGGCGCGTTCATCTCCCTTACTGCACTGTCGTTCTACATGTTCACCACCTACTTCGCCACCTACCTGCAATTGGTGGGCAACCTGACTCGCGCCCAGTCGCTGCTGGTGACCACTGTCGCGCTGCTGTTCGCCGCCGCTGGCTGCCCGGTTGCCGGCGCTGTGTCGGATCGGATCGGGCGGCGCAAGACCATTGGCTTCACCTGCTTGTGGGTGATGGTGTGCGTGTTCCCAGCCTACTGGCTGGCCAGCTCGGGGGCGATGTTCGGCGCCTTGCTCGGTGTCGTGCTGCTGGCGGTAGGCGCGTTGTCCAGCGGCGTGGTAACCGCTGCCCTGCTATCGGAAAGTTTCCCGACACGTACACGCTATACCGCGTCGGCCATCACCTACAACGTTGCCTACACCCTGTTCGGCGGCACCGCCCCACTGGTCGCGACCTGGCTGATCGGGCAGACAGGCAGCAGTCTGGCGCCAGCTTTCTATCTGGTCGTCATTGCCTTGATAGCGCTAGTGGGCGGGCTGGCGTTGCCGGAAACCTCGCGGATATCGCTGCACGATGACCCATCCCTGGCCGAAACTGGCAGCGCAGGACAATCCACGACCTGAACCGTGAGGGCTGCGCTGGCAGCCCTGCATGGCACCCGGTCTTCCATGAAAGGGCTCGACTAGAGGCTCAGTCTTCCAAGGGCTTGGGCGGTGAGGTGGGCTTGGCGGCCTTGCCCGGCTTGGTTTCCTTGATCTTTTCCTGCACTGCGGTCGCAACCGGCTCGGAAGCCTTGACCGCTTTTTCACTGGCAGGTAGATCGTCCACCGCCTTGATGATGGCCTGGGGATCGAGGACCTCCCCAGTGTCGTCATCCTTGAGCATGTGCCGCTCACCGTCCTTGCCAACGAGGATGACCTTGGTCCCCTTGCTCGCACCAAGCTTGAGCTCGCGGATCAGTGCCATGGTGGTCTGCTGCTCCAGGTTCTTGTCGTCCCGTTTCCCCATCATCTGGGCGACGCTGTACAGCACGACGCTGCGCTCCTTGAAGGCAGCCTGCGTAGCCGGATCCTCCATGGCCTTGGTCACGGCCCTGAGGGTAGGGTCGGCACTGCTGGGGGCGATGATGACCAATGGCCTTGCCTTGCCCAGCTCCTGGGCCAATGGCCCACTACTGTCGGCCGCAAAAGCCGGGCTCACGGCGGCGAGCAGGGCGGCGAGGGTCAATGACCGGACAAGCATGCGCATCTCCTTATTCTCTCGATCAAACAAAGACTACGGACCTTGGAGAAAGATCCGACGCAGGAGCCTAAACCAACCCACCCGGCAAGGCGCAACTCAAAAGTAACTGGAGGTGTCACCCTGCTATGTGGCGCCTTACATGGCTCGTGCATGCCTACGAGCATAGCTCAACACGCTCACCCTGCTCCGGCACGACGGCGCTCCTGTTCCTAGGGTTGAAGGGGCTCGGCCGCGCTGTCCAGCGCCTGACGCGTGATGTCCAGCAGAAGCGCCCGTTCGGCCGCCTGGCGTTGCTGCGAAATTTCTTCCGTCTGCTGTAACACCTGCTGTTCGCTCAGATCAGCAGCCTCTTGCACAGCCTCCAGCCGTGCATGAAAAGGTGCGTTCATCTCGTCGAAACGTTGTGCATGCAAGCGGCGCACGTGACTGCACCAGAATTCCCTGTCCAACAGGGAGTTGGCCAGTTGCTCGCTGGTTTCTGCTTGCAACACGCGCCTGGCTGCTCCTTCGATATGCGTCTCGGTGACCCCGGCCACCGCCCTGAATGACATGCCGCTGGTGAAAATGGGCAAGTCAAGGCGCTCGCGTAGCGCCAGGCGGTAAGCCAGCACCACCTCGATCTCGTCAGGATCGGCACCATCGGCCTGTCGCCAGCGCACGTCGTCCATGGCCACACGCTCGACTTCATCCAAACGCCACAGCTGCCGCCCTAGGTGCAACAGCACCTGCTCTCGTTCACCTTGCTGCGCTTGGACTTCGGCCTGCCAGACCCGCAGGCGCACTTCCAGATCGCTGAAACGCAATGCCACGCTGTCCTGACAGGTCAGTTGCTCAGCGTCGCTGAACATCGCCATCCTCAAGTCGCTCGAATCACGCATGGCCCCCAACAATGTCAGGACTCGGCCGGCAAGATAGCGCGCGCCTGTGCGGTGCTGAAAATCCGCTGTTTCCATCAGGCGTTCGAGCAGACCGAAGAACTCGCCGCTGCCCTCCATGGCCTGCAGGTGTTCCCAGCAGGTGCCCAGTTCCGTGCGCTGGGCCAGGCCGATCGCATCCATCCAGTTCAGCCGCACCAGTACCATCGCTCGATCACGGGCGCGGGTAGCCGCTGTGAGTAACGCTTGCTCCAGCCGTTCGCGCTCAACAGCCGACAGCGGATTACCGCCCAGGTGGACCTCCCCCTCCACCCACAGGCGCGATTCATAGAAGTCTTCAGGCAATGCCGTAAGCAGGTTGTCGCGCAAGTCGACCACTCGCAGCGAAGTGCTCTCGAGCAGTTGGTAAGGCAAGCTGCGCAGGCCGGCGCCTGCTATACGCAACTCGTGCAGGCATGTCAGCCCGCCCACCGAAAAGGGCCTGCCCAACGGGTTGCGTGAGAGATCCAGGTAACGCAAATGGCTGCAGCTACCGAGAATGGTTGCCTGCCCCGCGTCCAGCACCACCTGGTTGTGCGCCAAGTTCAGCGTCCACAGATGTTCCATCTGCAAGAGCGCCTGGGGGATCCGAGAGATCTGGTTATCGGGAAGCTCGAGCGACCGGACACTGGTAAACGCACCCAGAAAGCTTTCAGGCAGGTAGCGGATGCTGGCGTCGCGCAGCGACAGCGAATACACATGATCAAACCGTATCTGGGGCGGCAGCTCCGGTAGACTTTCGGTGTGAATGCCGATCATGTCCCAACGATAGGCAAGAATCAGACTGTCGCCGTGCATGCCCTCATCGAGCACGTGCTGCCAGCAATTGCGCAAGGCTCTTCCCAGCGTCCGGCGACGTTGACGCTCGGCATGACTTGAGCCTTGCCTGGCCCACGTACGCAAATGCATGTTGAGCGTCCGGTACTGATCCTCCAGGCACTGCAGCCGCGCCTCGATGCCTCCTGCTGCCGAACGCGCATCAGTCAGCCACTCGTCGAGTTGATTATCGGTGTAGGTGGGGTACAGGAACCTCAGCCTTCGCAGATAGGGGTTGGGCCTGCGCCCGCCACGTCCACTGAGCACGTAACCCACGCGGCCGTCGGCCAAGCGGGTGGGCAATTGCCAGCGGCCGCGAGTCGCGATGCCCAGGAGCTCAGGCAGCGCTGCCCGGTGAACCTGGGCAAGCGCAGCGACTTCCTGGCGCAAACTTTCGGCGAAAGGCGCATGCAGCCCCATGGTTGTCAGTTGGGCCTGATCGTAGGCATTCACGATGACCTCGAACAGGTCCCCGGGAGGGCAGATTTCCTGCGAAAAGGCGTTTCTTACGCTGAAGCCTTGGGTGTCATGGAACAGCTGTAGCTCGACATCCCCTTCTCCGGCACTGGTCAGTTGCACGCCGTTGAACTGCGCACTCAACAGGCGCCACCGCACATTACCGATGCCTCCAACTCGATAGTCGAGCAATTTCAGGACCAGCTTGGCCAAGTCCGTATCCTGCGACGTCCGCAAGTACAGGCCTTCGAGGGCGCGCTGCACACGAATGTGCGAGCTGCGCTCACGGGCAGCTTCGGCCAGTTGCAATGGCACGCGACCCGTCCGACGCAGACGTTGCAGGTCGACACTGCTCGCATTGGCCAGCAGCGCCTGTGCCGCACTGGGGTACAAGCGTGGGAATACGCACTGCAAAGCCTGGATATCCTGACTGGAAGGAGACATTTGCTGATCAAGCAGGTGCTGCATGACCTCGTACCGTCGTGCATCGAGCTGCGCCGCCAGATCCGAAGAAGACAGGCCCTCGCCACCGGTCAGCTGCACAACCTGCGCAAGCAGCCTCTGATCTTCGATTACAACACCAGTGCGCAACTGCATCAGCAGGTTCTCGGTACGCTGAGCAAGATGCGCACGGCGGCTGGTATCGATCAGCGCTGGCAAGAGGTCGGCGCCGCGAAAATGCAAACCGCGTAGCTGGTCATCGTCGAGCGCGTGAATGGCCATGACCTGCTCGATTCGCGTGTCGTCGAGTTCAGCCATCGGCTCGCCCAGGCGCCTGAACAGGTAATGGCTGGTCGACCAATCCAGGGGAGACTCACTCCACAACCGCCACGCACCTGCACCGTTGTGCTGTAAAAGAGGACCTACACCCTCGCGCGGCACCAGCTGCCACTGCTCGTCCGTCGTGCGTTGCTGCACCGGGTAAGTGTGGCCGTCCATGCGGATCCATGCGCGGCTATCCTGGCGGCTGATCCCCTCATGATCTGCCACCGCTTCAACAGGTGGCGGGGAGCTTCGAAAGGGCGCCAGGTCCTCGGACCACAGGCGCGCGCCCCCATCCTCAACGTTGGACTGGACCAGACCATCTACCCACGTCGAGCGTTTCCACACCTTGGCCAAACCATAACCCGCTCCCGCGGTAACTCCAATCAATGCAACTTGAGCGGCCACATGGGTCATATGGTCCATAGCCTGCTCCGTCTCGCCTTCGTGCCAAGTGTCTACCCCGTGATACACCTCCTTCATCAACTCCCAGGCAGTCACGGCAAGCAATACCAGGCCCAACCCAGGTAGCCAGAAACTGGCCAGCCCCAGCAACGTCCAGCCCTCGACTGCCAGGCGTTTCTCATGCGCGCGCCCGATGGCCCGATCCAACGCGTTGACCGGAGGCGCCAGCGTTGCGGCATCGTCCATTACGTGTGCAACGCGGCTGCGGGCGAGGGTTTCGAACACAGGCTCCGACAAGGCGCTTGCTACCGGGTACAGGTCAGCTGTTGCCCAGATCGGTATGTCTTCATAGAAAGCCGACGCGAGCTGGCTGAAGAATCGTTGGCTATCACGACGTCGAATGAAACGCGCAAAAAACTGCTGATAGGCAGGCTGGCGCAAGCGTGCGTTGAGCACAGCGCGTTCAAAGCGCTCCAGATTATCGGCTGTGCTCCAGGCTCCAAACGGGTCACCCGGGATATACACCAGCACACGCTTGCTCGACGTGTAGAAAGGTGCCAACGATTCGTCCCGCACATCCAGCACCAGAATCTGCTGCAATGGACAATCCATAATCTGCAAGCTTTTAGGAAGCACTCGATTGCCGTGCAGGCGTCCCAGCCTGCCGCTTTGCCACAAATCGACCAACAGTTCGAGCTCGCCGGGAGCGAACACGCCCTGGGCATTGGCTTTGAATGCATCAAGCACCATTTCGTGCCGGTTCAGCTCACCTAGTAGCGCTTGCATGGAGGCCGACGCTAGATGGGCAGACAAGTGTTGTTGATAGAGCCCACCCAGATCCAGTTCCCGGGTCAACTGGGCAAACCGAGCGGCGCTAAGCCTGGGCACCGAGTTACCTGCCGCGTCGAACACGCCAGCCATCGGCGGCAAGACCTGGGGCTGCGTCTGTTCAGCGGTAAAATTTCGCAAGACGGCTTCAAGCAGCGGTATCTGGTAGTAGTGGCGTTCGTACAAGGGCACCCGTATCGGGAAGTAAGTGGCGAGCGGTACCTCGTAAGCATTGCGAAACCACAACTGGTCCACGCCCTGGGTGATACCGAAACGAGCGCTCAGGGATTTTTCCAGCAGGGGCTTGGCGAATGCCTCGACACCTTCGATCAATCCCCACCGCGCGGCCAGACGCTGGCGGCATTTCAGGCTGCTGTTCAGCGCTTGGCCTGCCTGGGCAATGAATGCCTTATCGAGCTTTTTGAGCCAGGCCGGCAAGCGAGCAGCGATCAGGCCATCCTGGCAGGCCTGCTCCGCCAGCTGTTGATCAGTGAGTGCGGTGTCCATCAGTTGCTCCCGTGAAGTGATTTTGCACGGGAGGTTAGCGAGACGACATACATACCTGCGGCGACGGGGTACTACCTCACGATCAAAACAGCAGCATCTGGTCATCGATCAACGTAGAAAAGCGATCACCCACAAAGGGAAGAATCGCATCGGCGACCGGCTGCAGTTGGCGCGACAGATAATGGTCATAGTCGATGGGGGCACGACGATTCTCCAAAGGCTGGGGCCCGGCAGTGGTCATGAGGTAGCTGATCCAGCCTCCGCGCTGGTACTGGAGCGAGCGACCCAGTTCCCGGTTATAGTCATCGGCAAGCCGTGCGGCCCGCACATGCGGTGGCACGTTACGCTGATACTCCGCCAGCGGGCGGCGCAGGCGTTTGCGATATACAAGCGAAGCGTCGTGCTCTCCAGCGAGCATCTGGCCGACGTACTCGCGAACGAATTCGCGATAAGGCTCGCCGCGAAAAATGCGTCGGTAGAGCTGCTGTTGGAAGGTCCTGGCCAGCAGCGACCAATCGGTGCGTACCGATTCCAGCCCTTTGAAGACCATGTCTTCAGTGCCATCGGCACGCTGAACAAGGCCGGCATAGCGCTTTTTGCTGCCCTCCTCGGTGCCGCGTATGGTGGGCATGAGAAAACGCCGGTAATGGGTCTCGAACTGCAACTCAAGCGCACTCTCCAGGCCGAGCGTCTGGCGCAGGTGTTCGCGCCACCATTGATTCACCTCGCGCACCAGTGCATTGCCGATCTGCTCGGCCGCCGCCTCATCATGGCCGGTCTTGAGCCAGACGAATGTCGAATCCGTATCGCCATAGATCACGTCATACCCGCGGGCTTCGACCAAGGCGCGGGTCTGGCGCATGATCTGGTGCCCGCGCAAGGTGATCGATGAGGCCAGTCGCGCATCGAAAAACCGGCAGCCACTTGAGCCCAACACCCCGTAGAAGGCATTCATGATGATTTTCAGCGCCTGGGACAATGGCGCATTGCGATCCTGCTTGGCGTGTTCCCTGGCGCGCCACACACGTTCGACGATCGCTGGCAGACAGTGACGTGTGCGTGAGAAACGCGCCCCTCTGAAGCCTTCGACCGCGTTTGTGTCATCTGGCTGTTGCAGCCCCTCGGCGAGGCCGACAGGGTCAATCAGGAATGTGCGGATGATCGAGGGGTACAAGCTCTTGTAGTCCAGCACCAGTACCGAATCGTACAGCCCAGGTCGTGAATCCATGACGAAACCGCCGGGACTGGCTTCGTCGGGGCGGCTGCCCAGGTTGGGCGCGACGTAGCCTTGGCGGTGCATGTGAGGCATGTACAAGTGGCAGAAGGCGGCCACCGAGCCACCGCTGCGGTCTGCCGCCAGGCCCGTGACCGACGCGCGCTCAAGCAGAAACTCCAGCAACCTGGTGTGGGCAAAGATGCGTGTGACCAGTTCACAGTCCTTCAGGTTGTAGCGCGCCAGCGCAGGCTTGTCCTCGGCGAACATGCGATTGATTTCATCCATGCGCTGGTAGGGCGTACTGATCGCCTTGCCGTCACCCAAGAGGGTTCGCGCGACATTTTCAAGACTGAACGATGGAAAACTCCACGTTGCCGAGCGCAGCGCTTCGACGCCGTCGATCACCAATCTGCCGGGCACATCAATGAAGACATGGCCACCACTACCTGACGCGCGCAGGGTCATGGCCGCTCCCCCCCTGCCCAGGTGCATGGGTACTTGCAGCTGCTTGCCGTGTTCATGCAGCAGGCGCAGGTCGAACTGCACCACGTTCCAGCCGATGATCGCGTCCGGGTCGTGGCGCGCTATCCAGTGGTTCAGGCAGTGCAGCAACGCACTGCGATCGGCGCAGTAGTGCAGGTCGAAGTCAACTTCGCGAGGGTCACCGTTGGGTGGGCCGAGCATGTACACCTGGCGCTGCCCACAGCCTTCCAGGGCGATGCTGTACAACTCGCCCCGCTCGGTGGTTTCGATGTCCAGCGACACCAGGCGCAGCGATGGACGGTAGCTGCCGTGCGGCTTGAGCTGGGCATCGCAGAGCACGCCCTGCTCATCCAGGCGTCCAGCGAACTGCACGGGGGCCGTAATGAAACGCTCCATGAGGTAGCGCTCCGGTGGCCTGACATCGGCCTCGTAGACGTCGATACCTGCGGCGCGCAGCCGTTGTTCTACCTGAAGCAATTGCCGGTATTGACGGCAGTACAGGCCCATTACTGGGCGTTGATCGAATGTCTTCAATCCAAGCGGGCGCAGTTCTGCATCCGGCTCGTCGGCCAGCAACCGTTGCGCGTGCGCTTGTTGCGCCTGAGGGACGAACGCCACATTGATCTGGGGCGCCAGTCGCACTTGCCGGGGGCCCTGATCGGTAGCCAGCCACAGCTCCACGCACGTACCTGCCTGCGTGTCGTACCAGTGCCGGGTCAGGACGAAGCCCTGCTGCAAATCCACCGCCGCGCCCTCTGCGTTGTTGATGATGACGAATGTAACGGGTCGCTCCAGGCGCACCTGGCCTTGCCTGCGAGACGACATGATTGCGCCGGCAACCAAGCCCCAGCGTCTAACCTCCACCGTCGGTGGACGGGTCGCGCTTACCCTGTGCGGTGTAGTGAATTCAGCTGTACAGGTAGTTGATGTCCTTGAGCACCAGTGGAGGCACTTGACCGAGAAGAAAATCTCGCAACTTTTGCATCTGACGGGCCTTGGGGCTGTTTTTCAGCCAAGTCATGTAGTAGCCATCCCCAGTTGCCACGGCTTGCTTGAAAGGTGTCACCAGGCGCCCGGCTGCCAGATCGGCACTGGCCAACACCAGATCGACCACGGAGATGCCCAGGCCCTGCTGAGCGGCGGAGATACCTTGATCGAGCGTGTCGAACACCTGGCCTTGGTCGATGCTGACATCAAGGGCCTCCATCCGCGCCAGCCAGCGCCGCCAGTCGCGCCGATCCGGCGAGGGATGCAGCAGTTCGCAACGGTTCAGGTCCGACAGCACAGGCTGCGCCTGCTCCATGTAGTCAGGGTGGCACACCGGTATGAGCCACTCGTCGAACAGCCGGCAACTCTCCACATCGGCAGCGAACCGACCGTTGGCCAGCAAGATGGCGCAGTCGTAGGGTTCGGAATAGAAATCGACGCTGTCGATGTCCATCCACACGCTCGACAACTGCACCGAACAGGTGTCTTCGTGTTTCTTGAAGCCATCCAGTGCCCTTAGCAACCAACGCACGGTGAGCGTTGAAGGCGCCTTCAGACGCAGGCCGTAGCGGTCCTGGCGCAGAAGCGAGCAAGCGTTCTCAATGATCTTGAAGCCGACCTTGAGCTCTTGAGAGAGCAAGCGCCCATGCTCGGTCAGGCTCAGTTTGGGCCCGCGCCGCTCGAACAAATCGCAGCCGAACATGCCCTCCAGGGTCTTGATATGGTGACTGACTGCGCCTTGGGTCAGTGCGAGCTCTTCCGCCGCCTTGGTGAATGAACCATAGCGGGACGCAACCTCGAACGCACGCAGTGCATGCAAGGCCTGAATCCTTTCCGACATTGACGCCTCCTGAGTATTAGCAAGACTAATAGTAGCTCATAATTTCACGCGTTTTACAACCTGCCGACAGTGCTAGAAAATGCAGTGAAAAAACATACATAACCTAAATCCTGCCTGAATCTGCATGGATCGTTCATCATTTGAAGCTCGGGGAAACCATGTTTACGGGATATGGACATTGCTACCGCCTGGATGCGTTTGAGCAGGCCCTCGAACATGAGTGCATCGAAACACACTGGACAATCGCTACCCTGCAACACTTTCGCCAGACCCTTGCCAATCCGGAATTCCCCTGCCTGTTCGGGCGCAAGGCAGTCAATGCGCAGACGTGCTATGTCCTTTTCGCCCGCGCCGAACAGCTGGCGGATGACATCGCTCAAGGGCTGGCCAGCTATGTCCGGTTGATGGATCCGGTTGCGCCCAAGCTACGTATCGGCCACCCGTTGGTGATATTTCTCGAAACGGTGACCGACATGCCGCTTGCCCAACAGCAGGCGCTTGCCTGGAAGGTGCTGCAAGGCGTTCATGCTCGGGATCCGAACCCCTGGCCCCAGACAGTGCCAGCCGACCCCGCCGACAGCGGCTGGTCGTTCTGCTTTGCCGGCATGGCGCTGTTCATCAACATGAATTTCCCGGGCCACGAGCAGATGAAAAGCCGCAACCTGGGCAAGCACATCACATTCGTCATCAACCCCCGAGAGAACTTCGACGAAGTGGCCAATGTCGCCACCCAGAGCGGCCAGCGCATCCGCGAGCGCATTCGTCAACGGGTCGGCCACTACAACGACGGGTTAGTACCTGAAAGCCTCGGTTTCTTCGGTGAAGCGGATAATTTCGAGTGGATGCAGTACCAGTTGCAGGAAACCGGTTCGTTGAACCCGGCGCGCTGCCCTTTCCATGCCAGGACCGCCGTGTCTGCCACCCCCGACAACATCATCGAGAAATGACGTGAATACCGCCCTGACTGCCACCTACGCCCTTACCGTCCTGCTGCTGATCGCCACTCCAGGTCCGGTCGTGGCATTGATCGTCAACACCGCAGCCGCTTCGGGCTCACGCAAGGCCATTTTCACGGCCCTGGGCACCAACTGGGCCTCACTGGTACTGATCGGAGCAGCGGCCTGGATCATTCTTACCAGCGCAGCCATTGACAGGGCATGGCTTGGCGCCATGAGCCTGCTGGGTTGCCTGTTCATCGGCTACATCGCCGCGGGCACGCTCAGGGAAGCGCTCAAGGCGCCGCATCCCAACCACGAGCCCGATATGGCCAAGCCCGCGGGCCGCGGGGGTCTTTGGCAAGGCTTCATGGTGGGCATCTCCAACCCTAAGGACATCATTTTCTTCATCGCCTTCTTCCCGCAGTTCATCCAGATTACCGAGTCGTTCGGCAAGAGCATGGTCGTGCTTTCTCTGCTATGGATCGTTATCGACTTCGCCGTGCTGAGTCTTTACATCTTTGCCATCGGCAAGATTGCCTCAGCACGCAGCCATCGATTCATCAGCCTTGCGTCTGGCGTGGCATTGCTGTTGATCGCCATCGGCGGGCTTTTGTACAACCTCAGGGAGCTAACCGCCTAGCACCTTGCCTGACGCGGTGCCTTGCCAGGAGACCAGATGTCCACAGCCAGTCGCCAAGGGCTTTCGCCTTTGCAGCTTGAGTACCAACAGCTGCTTGCCAAGGCCACCCAGTGCGCCACTCAACGCGTTCGGGTGCACGAAACCGGGTTCAGCTCGGCCGTCGTCAACACCGACGCCCTGGGCCTGCGCTACAGCTACTGCAACGGCCGGCGGTTTTCGGTGGCTGAACGCAACGGCACTACGCGTCTCAACCTGCTGGTCGGGGGGTCGGTGGCCATGGGCATCGGCGCCAGTTCGGATGAACACACGGTCGCCTCGCAGCTCTCGGTGCTGACCGGAGAAATCTGGTTGAGCCTGGCCGGGTGCGGGCTGGATGCGAGCCAGGAGCTGCTGCTGTTCCTTACCCACGAGCACCGCCTGGCGCCGCTGGGACATGTGGTCATACTCAGCGGGCTCAACAGCTTGGCGCACGAAGCGCTTTGGGACATCACTGCCTGCTCACCTGAACCTCAACAGAGCAATGACTGGCAAACGTCCGTGGCCGGCTCAGAGGAAGTCCAGGCAGCATCACAGCCTGGCCTGACCCTCTGGCAGCGGTTGACCAAGGTGCTGGCACCGCCGGCCGCCGCGCCTCGACCTCATCAGTCTATCGAAGCACTGTCCCCGGCAGAAAAACGCATGACCCAGGCAGCCGACCATATCGCTCGCGCAGTGCAGCAATGGGATCGGCTATTAGGCAGCGCCCATACCACCCTCACTTTCATCCTTCAGCCCCTGGTGCACTGGTGTCGCGAGAGTCTGCCAGCGGGTGAGCAGGCCATGCTGAGCGCGCTCCAGCAAACGCCGGGAAGCACCGACCGCTTGCTCGAAGGCGTTTTCGATCGCAGGGTACACGCGGCATTCTTTCGCCGCATTCGTGAACAGGCCGCGCCGGTGCCCTGCTACGACATGAACTGCATGCTCGACAGCTCCCCAGCCTTCGGTTCGGACCTGTTCATTGATCGCCTGCACCTCAACGATTTGGGACAGACTGCGTTGGCTAAAGTGATAACGGCCAAGCTCGGACTTGCCCAGGAAAAACCGCAGCGCGCAAGCACACTGTAAGCGTGTCTGACTGACAATCGTCGGGTGGTCTTTCGGACCGGCCTGTTGCATGGCTAGAATAGCCTGTCGTTCCGATTGCCTGAGGCGTACGCTTGACTGTCATGAATAGAGAAGCCGTCCATCCTTGCCTGGCAACTTGCGAGGCAAGCCTGTGAGTCGCTTGCCACAAATGGCACTGGTACTGGCCGCCCTGGCACCTGCGGCGGGGCATGCACTGGAAGTGTCCATCGACCCCCATGCCGATCTGCTCTACCGCCAGGCATTGCCCCTTCTGGAACAGGCCGATACCCAGGAGGATGAAAGCGTCTTGCGAACGGCCCTGGGTAGCGACCCAGAGCTGCGTCGTCAGGGGCAGGCCATGGCACACACCTTGCCGACTGCGGTGGCACTGCTCAAGAAGTCGGTCGCACTCGGTCACCCAGTCGCGCAGTACCGTCTGGCGCTCTATTACATGACTTACTTGCCCGCCGCGCAAATACCCGACGCTGCCTGCCCTTTGCTCCAGGCAAGCCTCGACCAGGGGTTTGCGCCGGCGGCGCCTGCCATCGCCACCTGGTGCCCACCTTACAACGCCAGTGCCCAGTACCGCGCCGCTTTGGAGGCCGTACCCAGCATGGCAACCCTCTATGCGCCTTACTACCCCCAGCCTGCCACCCGCATGGCCTGCAGCCGCAGTCAACCCCAGGGCCTTGAGATGCTGTGGGGACGTCAGCGCGATTACCAGGCTGAGGTCTACCGCCTGCTGGGTGATCTCGATCCGCAACACCGCCACTCATTGCTGCAAAAAGCCGTAGAGACCAACGGCTGTGTCACGGCGCAGCAGCATTTGACCAGCCGGCCCTGACCCACCCGCCGCGGGTCTGGGCGCGGCGCACCAAGCGGGTGACAAGAGAGCAAGAACGTTCAAGCCATCGCCTGTGATGGCTTGGCATGCTGGCCTGCCTTGTCCAGATGCCCATACCTATGCCGTCCATCGCACGCCACGCCTTCCTGCAGGGCGCCATCGCCATCCTGCCGTTGTCGCTTGCTGTCGCACCCTGGGGCCTGCTGGCCGGGTCCATGGCCATCGCAGCCAACCTCAGCGCCTGGGAAGGCCAAGGGCTCTCGGCGATCGTCTTTGCCGGCGCCGCGCAACTGGTGGCCATCGGCATGCTCAAAAGCGGTGCCAGCCTGGCCTCCATACTCCTGACGACCTTGTTACTCACTTCACAGCACCTGCTTTACGGGTTGTCGATGCGCCCAGCGCTCTCCCCTTTGCCATTGCGCTGGCGCCTGGGCCTTGGATTTCTGCTGACCGATGAGTTCTTTGCCCTGACCAGTCGGCACGACCACCAGCATTTCAATCGCTGGTATGCCTTGGGCATAGGCTTCACATTCTACGTTGCATGGAATCTGTTCACCTGGGCCGGAATCGTGCTGGGGAAAAGCATTCCACACCTTGATCAGCTAGGCCTGGACTTCTCAATCGTCGCCACGTTCGTCGCCCTGATCACGCCCCTGGTACGTAATCTGCCTACCCTGGCTTGTGTCGCCGTTTCACTGGGCGCCTCAGTACTGTTCAGCCACTGGCATTGGGAAACGGCCTTGGTCAGCGCTGGCCTGCTTGGGATGGGCACCGGTTTCGCGTGCCAGAAGCTTGGGAGGGTTGTGTGATGACCTGGCTGCTTATCATCGGCATGGGCGTAGTGGTCTTCCTCAATCGCTATGCTTTTCTCGAACCGCGCTTACCGTTGCGACTGAGCGTCAATGCGCGTCAATTTTTGGGTTTTGCGGTGCCGGGCATGCTCACGGCCATCTGCGGGCCTATCATCTTCATGCCGGGGCATACGCTCAACCTGCAACCGCTGAACCCTTACCTGTTGGGGGCGGTGGTGGCCGCCGCACTGGTGTGGTTGACCCGCAACGTTATGCTGAGCATGCTGTTGAGCATGTTGATTTTCTTCGTCCTGCGAAGTGTCCTCTCATGAACGCCACGACCTGTGAGCAAACGCACCTATGGCAGGCACCGGCGCTGGGCGATGTGGAAATGCTGCACGCCCGGTATGTGCAACAGCGGTTCGCACCCCATGTGCATGAAGGCTATGTGTTCACGGTCATCGAGTCCGGTGCCCAGCGCTTCTGGCACCGAGGCAGCGAGCACCTTGCCCCCGTTGGCAGCATGGTCCTGATCAACCCGGACGAACTGCACACCGGTGCCAAGGCCCACGAAGCCGGGTGGCGCTATCGCGGGTTCTACCCTGAACATGAGCGCGTAACCGGCGTGCTCGATGAACTGGAACTGGGCCATGCGGGGATGCCGCGCTTTCGCGATAGCGTGATCCACGACCCTGGCCTTGCCAGCGCCTTCAGCCAACTGCATCAACTGTCCGAGAGCAGCGCCAGCGCACTGCATCAACAAACCGTATGGCGCCAGGCGGTATTGGCGCTGGTTCAACGCCACGGTCGCCTGGCCGAACTGTCTGCCCCAGGTCAAGAGCCTCGCGCTGTTGTACGTGCCCGGGAGTTGCTGGAAGCCCACTTGGCCGACCCGCCGTCGCTGGAGTTGCTGGCGGCTGCCGTCAACCTGTCGCCGTTTCACTTCGCACGGGTGTTTCGCCAGGCCACGGGCATGCCCCCTCACGCCTGGCTCAAACA
The DNA here is from genome assembly GCF_900230165.1 of Pseudomonas sp. URMO17WK12:I9. Classification (NCBI taxonomy): domain Bacteria; kingdom Pseudomonadati; phylum Pseudomonadota; class Gammaproteobacteria; order Pseudomonadales; family Pseudomonadaceae; genus Pseudomonas; species Pseudomonas sp. URMO17WK12:I9. The sequence continues at coordinate 440,135 of NZ_OCMQ01000003.1, forward strand.
GCGACGTCTTGTAAGGGCCAGGGAACTGCTCAAGCAGGGGCAGCCGCCTGCGGCAGTGGCGTTCAGCCTGGGTTTTGCCGATCAGAGCCACTTGAACAGGCAGTTCAAGCAAGCCTATGGCATCACCCCGGGGGCCTATCGGTTAGCCTGTTTCGCCGCTTGAGTGCGTCAACGCGGCGTAGTCGGTTGGCCGTGGCGCTGCTACACTTAAAAGGCTGGAAGGAGGAGCCGTCATGTCTGAAAGAGAGATCACCACCCTTCTGTCACTGATGAATCAGCGGCAAGCGTGCCTAAGCACCGCCTGCAAGGAGATCGCAGACTGGATCGACCGACAGGGCGACCTGCCGGCGGCCGGTAAGATAAGGGCGAGCCTGAAGGCCCTGGAAGCTGACGAAGCACGTGTGCGCCGAGCACTGACGTCATTGACGCTGGACAGGCCACTGCCGAAATTTCGCAGTTGACCTTGCTGGGGCCGCAAAGCAGCCCCATTGAGTGTTACGGGTGGTCCATGTGCATATGATCATGCTCACCTGGCGCCTGGGCAGTGAGCGCACGTACCTGAGCTTGCACGGCGACTGACTCGGTAGTGCCATCAGCGGCTTGCACCGTCAGGGTCAGCGGGACCTGCTGGCCTTCCTTTACCTGATCGTTCAAGCCCATCAACATTACGTGCAAGCCATTGGGGTCCAGGGTGACGGGCTTGCCGGCCGGCAGCGGAACCGCCTTGACCTCACGCATGCCCATGACGTCCCCGTTCATGGTCATTTCATGTACTTGGACGGTCTTGGCCACAGGCGAGGCGACACTGACCAGCTTGCTGTCGCCACTGGCGGTAATGGTCATGAATGCGCCGGTCGACTGCTGGTGAGGCACGCTGGCGCGCACCCACGCTTCGCTGACGGTGGTCTGGGCCAGTACCGGCCCAGTGATGCCCAGCAGGACCAAGGCCGCCAGGCCGCGCTTAACGGATTGCAATGACATTCAGCAGATCTCCATCAGGGTAACCAGGTCTTCGGCACATTCCTTGGCTGTCAGGGAATGCCCGAGGCTCAGCCGCAGGGTGCCACGGGTGTCGTAGACGTAGCTGGTGGACGAATGGGAAATGGTATAGGTGTCGCCGGCCGGGACCTTTTCGTAGAACACCTTGAACTCCCTGGCCACGGCGTCGATTTCTTCAGGCGTGCCGGTAAGCGCGGTGAAGGTCGGGTCGAACGCCTTGACGTAGGCATCGAGCACTTCCGGCGTATCGCGCTCTGGATCGAGCGTGATGAATACCACCTGGAACAGATCACGGTCACGGCCGCGCAGCAGTTTGCGAATTTGAGCAGCTCGCGCCAGGGTGGTCGGACAGATGGCCGGGCACTGGGTGAAGCCGAAGAAGACCATCGGCATGCTGCCATAGAAGCTTGACAGGGTACGGACGTTGCCTTGTGGATCCCGCAGCGAGAACTTTCGCCCAAGGATTTCATTGCTCATGTTCTTGCCGTACTTGAACTCAAGCCCACGCGCCGGACTGCAACCTGCCAGCAGGCCAAGTCCAAGAACGCCCATGCCGGCGACGACTGAACGCCGGGTCAGAAGATCATTCATGAAACCATCCTTTACAGGGAAGGTGCCGACCCTCGGGACGGGCCGGCCAGAAAACCGGCGCATTCTGGCATGCCCCCCATGTCCCTTCTACCCACCGGCGGCGATTACCTCTCCAGGCCGCTGAATACAGGCAGCGGCCAATTGTCGCAGAGGTTGCAAACGTAACAGTTTGTTGCTAGCGCAAAGCGGCACGTCGGCTTACAGGGCCCACGCCAAGTCCGATTCCGGCTCGGCGCAACCCGGAAGCCCTACTAGTAGTAGGCGTTTTCTTTCTGGCTATGGTCAGTCACGTCACGCACGCCCTTGAGCTCGGGGATACGCTCCAGAAGCGTGCGCTCGATGCCTTCCTTGAGGGTAACGTCTGCCTGACCGCAACCCTGGCAGCCACCGCCAAATTGCAGTACTGCAATGCCCTCGTCGACCACATCCACCAGGCTGACCTGACCGCCATGGCTAGCTAGGCCAGGGTTGATTTCGGTCTGCAGATAGTAGTTGATGCGTTCGTTGATCGGGCTGTCTTCATTGACCATGGGCACCTTGGCGTTAGGCGCCTTGATGGTCAACTGGCCACCCATCCGGTCGGTGGCGTAGTCCACCAGCGCGTCTTCCAGGAACGGCACGCTGACCGCATCGAGGTAGGCGGTGAAGCTCTTGAGGCCCACAGCAGTGTCATCAGGCTTCTCTTCGCCCGGCTTGCAGTAGGCGATGCACGTCTCGGCGTACTGGGTACCCGGCTGGGTGATGAAGATACGAATGCCGATACCGGGCGTGTTCTGCTTGGACAGCAGATCGGCCAGGTAGTCATGGGCGGCGTCGGTAATGGTTATAGCGCTCATGTAGGTTCCTCACAGACTTGCGCGTCAGTGTACGCCAACGCAGCCCTCTAACAAAGTCCTAGTATTTGACTCGGGAAAGCACATACGGCTGCGCCTGCGCGCTCGGTGCCTGCATCCAGGCCTGCATGCAGCGGTACAGCCCGCGCTCGATCCACTGGTAACTGAGCCACGACAGGGTGGCGATGCAAGGCACGCAGAGGGCGAATGTCAGGTACGGGTCCAGCCCCAGTTGCTGACTGGCAAACCAGCCCAGGTGCAGGACCAGCACATGGATCAGGTACACCGAATACGAGCAGTCGCCCAGCGCCTTGAGGATGCGATTACCCTTGAACAGTGGCTCCATGGCGATAAAGGCGAGGACAACCATTGCACTGGGCAGGCCCCAATGCAGCAGCCTTTGGGACGCGTCGAGCTGATAGATGGCCAACGCGGCTACGGCCAGGAGCCCCATCGGGACCCAAATACCCTGACGGACCAGGCCACGGCGGTAAAGCACACCTATACCAATGCCCAGCAGAAACTCATAGACGATGTCGTTGTTGTAGAAGTGACTGACCACGCCCAGGCGCCCCAGGATTTCACTCACCCCTACCAACAGGCCGGCGACCACCAGTAAATGCAGGCGCCGGCTTACGAGAAACGCCATCCCGAACAGCAGGTAGAACATCATCTCGAAGTTCAGGGTCCAGCCAACGTTCAAGGTAGGGTACATACCGTAACCACCTGGGTTTTCTGCTGGTATGAAAAAGAGTGAACGCAGCAGGTGTTGCCAGGTGAATACCTGATGCGGCATCCATTGACTGAAGGCGAGCAGCATCAAGGCCATCAACGCCGAGTAGAACCAGTAGGCTGGCACGATACGCAGCACGCGGTTGAGCACAAACTGATGCGGGACAACCTGCTTGTCGCAGGTCGAAAGGTAGATGACCAACCCACTGATGACGAAAAAGATATCCACGCCCACCGCACCCCGGTCAGTGAACAATTGGCCGACGGGGCCGGAGGCGTGAAAGTCGAAGAAAACCTGCATGAAGTGGTGGCAGACGACCACCCAGGCGGCGAAAGCACGAAGTGCCTGAAGCGAATACAGCATGAAGTACCCTGCGTTTGCCGGTGCATTCAGGCACCGGCTGCAGCGCAGCTGCCGGTGCCACTCATGGGTTGGGACCGCAGGAGGGCGCGAAAGGTCAGCGCGCCCCGATCAGAGGTTTTCGTAGCGATTCATGTCCAGCACGCCCGTTTCTACGGGGTCGGTTTCCAGAATGAACGCGCTCAGGTCATGGAAGTAACGCCAGAATTGCGGATGGGTACGGCGTATGCCCCACCGCTCTACGATGCGCTCGAAGCGAGCGGTATCATCCTTGGCCTGACTCATCAGATCGACGAAAACCGGTACTTCGGCGGCTGGCACGTTGAACATGAAGTTGGGGTAGCTGGTCATGACCCCGGGCTGCAAGGTCAGGGTATCGAGGCCTGGCTGGTAACGATAAGCCTCGCCCAGCAGGAATGCCACGTTGCTGTGCGCCCGGTTGCGCATCAAGGTGTAGACCTGCCGCTGCCCACCCTGCCCTTCGATGCGCAGCAGTGTCGCCTCAGGCAACTGATTGATCACTTTCAACCCGGCTGCAGGACGCGAGACCAGCCGGCTGAGCGACTGCTCTGCGTTGCGAAACTCTTCACTCATCTGCGGGCGCGAGCAATACGCCCCCTGGCAGCGGTTGATCGGATCGGGTGAGGCATTGATGCTGGCGGTACGCGCGATCAACTGCATACCGAAATCGCGCTTGGGATCGCGTGGGCTCAAGGCAAGGCCGCTCGGCGTATCGGCGTCGATGTTTTCATAGTCGAGCCACATCTTTATCTTGCCGCTGTCCTGATACCAGTCGCTCAGGATGTCTTGGCGCGCCTCAGCCGGCATCAGGCGCAGGAAATTGACCTCGGCGCCGTTGCGGATCAGGTCGAAGTACAGGCGCGTCTGCAACTGGTGCGACAGGTTGCCGAAGACGTCGAAGTTGACCGCCAGCTGGTAGTAGGTGCGCTCCAGCAAGGGGTAGTCGAACAACCACATCGTCAGGGGTACGTCCCCTACCAGGCCCTTGGTCACTGTCGCGCTGTCGAAGTGACGGAAGATGCTCAGCAACGCGTTGTCGTTGCCCGTCCACAATGTCGACCAGCCCGGGGCCGGCATATCGGCGTAGGCCTCACGGCGCAGTTTCTCGTACTCGTTGCGCTTGTCGCGATAGGCGCGCCACAACGCAAGCACACTGCCCACGTCATCGTTCTGACCTGGCATGGCGAGCAAGGGCGTGGCCTTGCCACGGTAACGGGCATCGGTGACGTAGCGATCGAAAGCCGGCTCCTGGAACAGCGCCCAGAAGTTGTCGCGGATCACGTCCGTGGCAATCTGCCCACGGCAGACCGGTCCGCGTATGAAGGTGCGCACGAAGTACTCGGCGTTGTCGAGCATGAACTGGTAGCGCGCCACCGCCGGGATCGCCTCGAACGTTTCGAAGGGATTGGCGCGGTGCCGAGGGCCGTAGCCTGGCAGCGTGGTCACCTGCCAATCGCCGGCGTAGAAGAGCTGCTTGACCCGCTTGAGTTTTTGCGGCCCGAGGGGGTAAGTGATGTGAGTCTTGTGCACGATCACACCCTGCACGGGAATCAGGCGATAGAAGAACGCTGTGCCGGGCGGATCATTGGGCCTGCGCGTGGCAATGATGTCGGCAGGCTGCCCGCTGGGCGTGCGCGAGCGTACCCATTGGAAAAAGTGCCCCTGCTCACCCCCGGTAAAATGAATGTGGGCCAGGAACAGGTGCTCGTACAGCCAGCGCCCCACCAGTGCTTCTGAAGCCCCTGGACGATTGAGCAGCGCTTCCCATTCGGCGATCTGACGGGCTTCGCTGGCACTGGGCTTGATCGCCTGGTACTCGACGGGCGCACCCGCCGCCAGCCAGCCACGCAGTGTCGCGTATTCCTGGTCGGTCAGGCCGGTCACGGCCAGCGGCATGCCCTCCTTGGGATGCACACCGGCATAAGCATCGAACTCATGGGGCAACGGGCACATGTTGTTGCGGTTCAGGCCAAGTGCAATCTCATCCGGTACCTTGGCATTTGGGGTGAGCGGCGTCTTGTGCCCCAGTTCGAGCATGCGTGCCATCAGCGCGGCCTGGCCGCTTTGATTGTCGAGCACCGAATAGAAGCCTTTCTTGCGCCACTCGGCCTCGCTATGGGCGTCATAGAACAATCGCGTGGGCGCTACGGCCTTGCTGCGCTCGCCCTGATAGACGGGCACCTTGCTGGCACCGCGCACGGCACCTTCGGCGCCCTCGAGCTTGAGCTGGCAGGCGGCGTCGTTGCAGGCGTGGCAGGCGACGCACTTCTCGGTGAAGATCGGCTGGACATCGCGGGTATAGGAAATGGTTGGAGCTGGTTGAAGACCTTGCCCGAGCACCGCGCCACTGATCAACAGGGCAGTGAGGCCGGCAAGCATACGATGCACCATGTGCGGGATGTCCTGATTATGTGCAGCCAAGGCAATGAAAAATTGGCAATGCTTGTATTAATAGCTGGGATGAAGGGTTGGCAACATGAACATATTTCATGAAAACCGGGCACACCCCTAAAAACCGTGCAGCTTTGTTATGATTCAGCACTTTCTGATTTCCGCCCGACCAGGTAGTTCATATGTCCGACCGCAGCGCTCGTCTTCACGCACTTCAACAAGCACTTAAAGAGCGCATCCTGATTCTCGATGGCGGCATGGGCACTATGATCCAGAGCTACCGGTTGGAGGAAGCCGACTATCGTGGCACGCGCTTCGCCGATTGGCCAAGCGACGTCAAAGGCAACAATGACCTGCTGCTGCTCAGCCGCCCCGATATCATCGCCGCCATCGAGATGGCCTACCTGGACGCGGGCGCCGATATCCTCGAGACCAACACCTTCAATGCCACCCAGATCTCCCAGGCCGACTATGGCATGGAATCGCTGGTGTATGAATTGAACGTGCAAGGCGCGCGCATCGCCCGCCAAGTGGCCGATGCCAAGACGCTGGAAACCCCTGACAAACCGCGCTTCGTGGCGGGCGTGCTCGGCCCGACCAGCCGGACCTGCTCGATCTCCCCCGATGTGAACGACCCCGGCTATCGCAACGTCACGTTCGACGCGCTGGTGGAAAACTACATCGAGGCTACCCGCGGGCTGATCGAGGGTGGTGCCGACCTGATCCTGATCGAAACCATCTTCGACACTCTCAATGCCAAGGCCGCTATCTTCGCCGTGCAGCAGGTGTTCGAAGATGATGGAATCGAGCTGCCGATCATGATTTCCGGCACCATCACCGATGCCTCCGGCCGCACGCTGTCCGGACAGACCACCGAAGCCTTCTGGAACTCGGTCCGGCATGCCAAGCCGATATCCGTGGGCCTGAACTGCGCATTGGGCGCCAAGGACTTGCGTCCTTACCTGGAAGAGTTGTCGAGCAAGGCCGACACCCACGTTTCGGCACACCCCAATGCGGGCTTGCCCAATGCGTTCGGTGAGTACGACGAAACCCCGGCGGAAATGGCGGCAGTGGTCGAGGAGTTCGCCGCCAGTGGCTTCCTGAACATCATTGGCGGTTGCTGCGGCACCACCCCTGGGCACATCCAGGCCATCGCCGAGGCGGTGGCCAAGTACCCACCACGGCCAATCCCGGAGATCGCCAAGGCATGCCGCCTCTCGGGCTTGGAGCCCTTTACCATCGATCGCCAGTCGTTGTTCGTCAACGTCGGTGAGCGCACCAATATCACCGGCTCGGCCAGGTTCGCGCGACTGATTCGCGAGGAAAACTACACCGAGGCCCTGGAAGTGGCGCTGCAACAAGTAGAGGCTGGCGCCCAGGTCATCGACATCAACATGGACGAAGGGATGCTCGACTCCCAGGCGGCCATGGTCCGTTTCCTCAACCTGATCGCCGGTGAGCCGGATATCTCGCGCGTGCCGATCATGATCGACTCTTCGAAGTGGGAGGTGATCGAGGCCGGCCTCAAGTGCATCCAGGGCAAAGGCATCGTCAACTCCATTTCCATGAAGGAAGGCGTTGAGCAGTTCAAGCACCACGCCCGCTTGTGCAAGCGCTATGGCGCCGCCGTGGTGGTCATGGCCTTCGACGAAGTCGGCCAGGCCGATACCGCCGCGCGCAAGCAGGAAATCTGCAAGCGCAGCTACGACATCCTGGTCAACGAGGTTGGCTTCCCTGCCGAGGACATCATCTTCGACCCGAACATCTTCGCTGTCGCCACCGGCATCGAGGAACACAACAACTATGCAGTCGACTTCATCGAGGCCTGCGCCTATATCCGCGACCACCTGCCCCACGCCCTGACCTCGGGCGGGGTGTCCAACGTGTCGTTCTCGTTCCGGGGCAACAACCCGGTGCGCGAGGCGATTCACTCGGTGTTCCTGTACCACGCCATCGCCAACGGCCTGACCATGGGCATCGTCAATGCCGGTCAATTGGAAATCTACGACGAGATCCCGGCGCAGTTGCGGGAAAAGGTCGAGGATGTAGTACTCAACCGCACGCCCCAGGGCACCGATGCGCTGCTGGCCATTGCCGACGACTACAAGGGCGGCGGTGCCACGCGGGAAGTCGAGAACGAGCAATGGCGCTCGCTGCCGGTGGAAAAGCGCCTGGAGCATGCGCTGGTCAAAGGCATCACGGCGTTCATCGTCGAGGACACCGAGGCGTGCCGCCAGCAATGTGCACGGCCGATCGAGGTCATCGAAGGCCCCTTGATGAACGGCATGAACGTGGTCGGCGACTTGTTCGGCGCAGGCAAGATGTTCCTGCCCCAGGTGGTCAAGTCGGCCCGGGTGATGAAGCAGGCCGTTGCGCACCTGATCCCGTTCATCGAGGCCGAGAAAGGCGACAAGCCCGAGGCCAAGGGCAAGATTCTAATGGCGACGGTCAAGGGTGATGTGCACGACATCGGCAAGAACATCGTCGGCGTGGTGCTGGGCTGCAACGGCTACGACATCGTTGACCTGGGGGTGATGGTGCCCGCCGAGAAGATCCTGCAGACGGCACGTGACGAGAAATGCGACATCATCGGCCTGTCGGGCCTGATCACACCGTCGCTGGACGAGATGGTGCATGTGGCGCGCGAGATGCAGCGCCAGGGCTTCGAGCTGCCGTTGATGATTGGCGGCGCTACCACTTCCAAGGCTCACACGGCCGTGAAGATCGAGCCCAAGTACAGCAATGACGCCGTGATCTACGTGACCGATGCGTCCCGCGCCGTGGGTGTGGCGACTCAATTGTTGTCCAAGGAGCTCAAGTCAGGTTTCGTCGAACGCACACGCCAGGACTACGAAGAGGTACGCGCGCGCACGGCCAACCGCAGCGCCCGGACCGAGCGTCTCACCTATGCCCAGGCAGTGGCAGCCAAACCCCAGTACGACTGGGCCGGCTACCAGCCAGCGGTACCCTCTTTCATGGGTACCAAGGTCCTGCATGACATCGACCTGCGCACCCTGGCCCAATATATCGACTGGACGCCGTTCTTCATTTCCTGGGACCTGGCAGGCAAGTTCCCGCGAATTCTCACTGACGAAGTCGTTGGCGAGGCGGCGACCGCCCTGTACGCGGACGCCCGCGAGATGCTCGACAAACTCATCGACGAAAAACTCATCAGTGCTCGCGCGGTGTTTGGCTTCTGGCCTGCCAACCAAGTGGCCGATGACGACATCGAGGTGTACGGTGAAGACGGCGCTGCGCTGGCGACCTTGCACCACCTGCGCCAGCAGACCATCAAGCCCGACGGCAAGCCCAACTGGTCGCTGGCCGACTTCGTGGCGCCCAAGGCCAGCGGTGTGACCGACTACGTCGGCGGGTTCATCACCACGGCGGGTATCGGTGCCGAAGAAGTCGCCAAGGCCTATCAGGACAAAGGCGACGACTACAGCTCGATCATGGTCAAGGCCCTGGCCGATCGCCTGGCCGAGGCCTGCGCCGAATGGCTGCATGAGCAGGTGCGCAAAGACTACTGGGGGTATGCCCGGGAGGAGCAGCTGGACAACGAGGCGCTGATCAAGGAGCAGTACCGTGGCATTCGTCCGGCGCCGGGCTACCCGGCCTGCCCCGACCACACTGAGAAAGAGACCCTGTTCCGCCTGCTCGACGGCAGTGCCATCGGCGAAACGGGCCCAAGTGGCGTCTTCCTGACCGAGCATTACGCGATGTTCCCGGCCGCGGCTGTCAGCGGCTGGTACTTCGCCCACCCGCAGGCGCAGTACTTTGCGGTGGGCAAGGTCGACAAGGATCAGATCGAGAGCTACAGCACCCGCAAAGGTCAACCCGTGAGTGTCAGCGAGCGTTGGCTGGCGCCGAACCTGGGGTATGACAGCTAAGGCTTAACTGGGTCCGTCCAGCTGTTCCCGAGAGGGGCAGCTGGAAATACGGCGCGTGGGTGCCACTGCGCCGTGTAATCGGTAAGCAGGATTACGGGTGAGTGCCCCAATACACCGCCGTGATGACGACCAGCGCGACCAGGCACAGGATTGCCCAGGTATCGACGCTATGGCCGGGCTTGCGCAACTTCGTTGGGTTGGTCATGGCATTGCCTCTTCTAGTGATTATGGGAATGCACCGCACAATCGGCAGTTAAGACCAGCAAAGACCTTTGCTCAAGCAGGGTTTCTCAGTATTCGACCGGTGACGTGAGAAACGGATACTGATAGCCAGCCGTGCGCCCTATGGCGCTGTACGCTTTGAAGTCCACGCCGTAGTCGGCCAGCTCCAGTCGTTTGAGCCATTGCCCGGCCTTGGCCTGGTCGATGCTCTGCAACACAGGCAGGCTGTAGTCGCGCAGGCCATCGCGGCCAAACGGCAGGCCGTGGGCATCGTCATTGAGCATGACCATGGCCCAGCCCCCAAGGCTGAAATGCCCGCCCATCAGGACACTCAAGCGTCCGTCCAGACGCGCACGCAATGCCTCACCCGAGCTGTTCACCGCACTGAACATCACATCCTTGCCTGGCTTGAGCCCCGCCTCCTCGAACGCCTGCATGGCCCCAAAGGCCATCTCGTCATTGGCCGACCATACAAGCCGTGTTTGCGGGTAACGTTCGAGCAGAAACCGCGCCTGCTCGTAGGCGCGCTGCCGGCTCCACCCGCCGTATACCACCTGGCGCAAGCGCACCTGGGGGAAGTCGGCCAAGGCGCGGCGCATGCCGTCTTCCCGGCGCTGCGAGGCAGGCGTAGTTTTCACGCCTGAAAACGCGACCAGATCCACTGGACCGCTTGCGGCAGGCAATTGCGCGATCATCTCGCGCAACATCTGGAACCCGGCTTGTTCGTCATTGGTGGTCAGAGACCCCAACGGCTGAGCGAATTTGTCAGGCCGGGCGCTCACAGCCCGTGCCTGGCTGGGCGTCAAGCCGTTGTTGACCAGCAGCAGCTTGACCCCCGCCCCTTGCGAGAGGCGCATGATCTCGGGGGCGATGTACTGTTCGTTCACCAGTACCAGGTAATCTGGTCGCCTGGGCCCATCGAGGGCCGCCCGGGCCTGACTCAGGGCGAGATCGGTCCGGCGCTCGCCATATTCCACACGCAAGTCCATGCCCAGTTCATCGGCAGCGGACTGCATGAATTGGCTGTAGCTGGCCCAGAACGTCTCGCCCGGCGAGCCCGGGTTGAGGAAAACCACCGACACCGGCTGCGCACCTGCGGTCAATGGCAGGGCGAAGCACAGGCACAGGCAGTGGCACAGGGCCTTGAGCATAGGCTGAGGTCTCTGAAGCAAACCCAGGATTATACCCACCGGGTCAGGACAAGCGCATAAATGGCAGTCAGTCTCACATAGTTCGTTTGGTTCTTTTCATATGCAAAAACATCACTTTTGCGCATAAATACAACCTGCTATGGTGCCCCGGCTCCGAACCGGAGTGCGCGGCCGTGCGCGCGAATAGCTGCATGCCTGAGACAGGACTTTTATGTACGTATATGACGAATACGATCAGCGGATCATCGAGGACCGCGTCAAGCAGTTCCGTGATCAGACCCGCCGTTACCTGGCCGGTGAGCTGAGCGAGGAAGAATTCCGCCCGCTGCGCCTGCAGAACGGCCTATACATTCAGCGATTCGCGCCGATGCTGCGTGTCGCCGTTCCTTATGGCCAACTCAATGCCCGACAGGTGCGTACCCTGGCCAAGATCGCCCGCGATTACGACAAGGGCTATGCGCACATTTCCACCCGCCAGAACGTTCAGTTCAACTGGCCGGCCCTGGAAGACATTCCCGACATCCTGGCCGAGTTGGCGACCGTGCAGATGCACGCCATCCAGACCAGCGGCAACTGCCTGCGCAACACCACCACTGATCAGTTCGCAGGCGTCGCCGCCGATGAAGTCATCGACCCGCGCCCCTGGTGCGAGATCGTCCGTCAGTGGACCACGTTCCACCCGGAATTCGCCTTCTTGCCGCGCAAATTCAAGATCGCCATCAACGGTTCGAAACAGGACCGCGCCGCCATCGAAGTGCACGACATCGGTCTTGAGCCGGTGCGCAACGACGCTGGCGAGCTGGGCTTCCGCGTTTTGGTCGGAGGCGGGCTGGGTCGCACGCCGGTGGTCGGTTCGTTCATCAATGAATTCCTGCCCTGGCAGGACCTGATCAGCTACCTGGACGCCATCCTGCGCGTCTACAATCGCTACGGTCGCCGGGACAACAAGTACAAGGCGCGGATCAAGATCCTGGTCAAGGCCCTGACACCTGAAGTCTTCGCCGAAAAGGTCGAGGCCGAAATGGTCCACCTGCGTGGCGGCAGCAGCACGCTGACCGAGGCGGAAGTGCAGCGCGTGTCGCGTCACTTCGTCGACCCCCAATACCTGGCGCTGGACGATGTCGACTACAGCGCCCTGGATAGCGAACACCCAGGCTTCGCGCGCTGGCGCTCACGCAACACCCGTGCCCACAAGCGCCCTGGTTACGTGGCCGTGACCCTGTCGCTCAAGCCCACCGGCGTTGCTCCAGGTGACCTCACCGACAAGCAGCTCGACGCCGTGGCCGACCTGGCAGAACGCTACAGCTTCGGCTTCCTGCGCACCTCCCACGAGCAGAACATCATCCTGGCCGACGTGGAGCAACGCCAGCTGCATGCCCTGTGGCTGGAGCTGCGCGAGAGCGGATTCGCCACCCCGAATATCGGCCTGCTGACCGATATCATCTGCTGCCCAGGCGGTGACTACTGCTCCCTGGCCAACGCCAAATCGATCCCCATCGCCGAATCCATCCAGCGCCGTTTCGACGACCTGGACTACCTGTTCGACATCGGTGAGATCGACCTGAACATCTCCGGGTGCATGAACGCGTGCGGGCACCACCACGTCGGTCATATCGGCATTCTGGGCGTGGACAAGAAGGGCGAAGAGTTCTACCAGGTATCGCTGGGCGGTAACGCCGCGCGCGACGCCAGCCTCGGCAAGATCCTGGGCCCCTCGTTCGCCCAGGACGACATGGCTGATGTGATCGAGAAGCTGATCGCCGTCTACGTCGAACAACGCACCGAAGAAGAGCGTTTCATCGACACGTACCAACGCATCGGCATCGACCCCTTCAAGGAACGCGTGTATGCAGCGAATCATTAAGCACAACCAGATCGTCGACGAAACCTGGCACCTGTTGCCCAAGGAAACCTCGTTCGACGAACTGACCAACTGCGACGACTACATCGTGCCCTTGCAGATGTGGCGCGACCATGCCCATGCCCTGAAAGCCCGCGACGGTGGTCTGGGCATCTGGCTGGACAGCGATCAGGAGGCCGAGGAAATTGGCGAGGACGTCCAGCACTTCCAGGTCATCGCCCTGAACTTCCCTGCCTTCACGGACGGGCGCAGCTACTCCAATGCCCGCCTGCTGCGCGACCGCTACGGCTACAAGGGTGAGTTGCGCGCCATTGGTGACGTGCTGCGCGACCAGCTGTTCTTCATGGCCCGCTGTGGGTTCGATGCATTCGCCATCCGCGCCGACAAGGACCCTGAAGACGCCCTGCAGGGCCTGAAGGACTTCTCCGTCACCTATCAGGGTGCCACGGACCAGCCGCTGCCCTTGTTCCGCCGGCGCTGAGCCATTTGTTCGTCACGACCGTGCACCAGACACGGTTGTGGCGGGCAGTGCCCAAACCCGATCACACCGGGTCTGCGTACACATCGACATTGTTGTCGCCGACGCAATTGTGAAGTCTGCCCGGTGATGATTCTCGCTTTGCCCCTGGCACGCTACGCTTTTCGGACACATTCATGCCGAGGAGTCGAGCAATGTCCCGTCCACCCCTGCCACCCTTCACCCGCGCCAGCGCCATCGAGAAAGTCCGCCTGGCCGAAGACGGCTGGAACAGCCGCGATGCTGCCAAGGTGTCGCTGGCCTATACCCCTGATACCGTGTGGCGCAATCGCGCCGAGTTTCCCCGCGGGCGAGCCGAGGTTGAGGCTTTCCTGACCCGCAAATGGAATCGCGAGCTTGAATACCGACTGATCAAGGAGCTTTGGGCCTTCACCGACAACCGTATTGCCGTGCGCTATGCCTACGAATACCGTGACGACAGCGGGCAATGGCACCGGGCCTATGGCAACGAGAACTGGGAGTTCGCCCCGGACGGGCTGATGCACTATCGGCACGCGAGCATCAACGAGCACCCTATCGCAGAAAGCGAGCGCAAGTTCCATTGGCCGCTAGGTCGACGGCCTGACGATCATCCTGACCTGAGCCAGTTGGGGCTCTGAACCAAGGCCAGGCGCACGGGGGCGCGACGACGCCTGCAAGCGGTGTACAGTATTGGCACAACAACACCGCCAAGGAGCCCGCCCCATGACCGTGACGCTGTCACCGCTGCATATCGATTGCGACTTCGATTCTGGCAACATCGAAGTCATCGACGCCAGCAATCCTGCCCAGGTCCGCCTCGCCATCCGGCCGGATACCCACAGTGGCCACTACCAGTGGTTTCACTTTCGCGCCAGCGGACTGACGCCTGGGCAGAACCATCGGTTCAGCCTCGACAACGCCGCTGGCTCTTCCTACAAGAACGCCTGGAGTGGCTACAACGCCGTGGCCTCCTACGACCAGCAGACCTGGTTTCGGGTGCCGAGCCAATTCGATGGCAGTGCACTGAGCTTCGAGATCACGGCGCAGCAAGCGCAGGTCTGGTTCGCCTACTTCGAGCCCTATCCCCGTGCACGCCACAATCAATTGATCGAACGGGCGCTCGCCCTCCCGGGCATCACATTGCTGGCCAGCGGTCGCAGCGTCCAGGGTCGCGATATTCCATTACTGCGCGCAGGCGACGGCGCGGCGGGCAAGCGCAAAGTGTGGTTCATCGCCCAACAGCATCCCGGTGAGCACATGGCCGAATGGTTCATGGAGGGGCTGATCGACCGCGTGCAAGCGGGTGACGCCACTGTCCAGCAACTGCTGGAGCGCGCTGATCTGTACCTGATTCCCAACATGAACCCTGATGGTGCCTTCCTGGGCCATTTGCGCACCAATTACGCCGGCAAGGACCTGAACCGCGCCTGGCAGGACGCCAATGTCGAGCTCACTCCGGAAGTGTTCTTTGCCCAGGCGCAGATGAAGCAGCATGGCGTGGACGCCTTCATCGACGTGCACGGGGATGAAGAAATCCCCCATGTGTTCACTGCCGCATGCGAGGGCAACCCAGGTTACACCGCCCGCCTCGCCCACCTGGAGGAAACCTTTCGCAGCACACTGATGAACCTGACGGCAGACTTCCAGACCACCCACGGGTACACCCGCGACGCGCCTGGCCAGGCCAACACGACATTGGCATGCAATGCCGTGGGGATGGCTCACGACTGCTTGTCGCTGACCCTGGAGATGCCTTTCAAGGACCACGACGATGCCCCCGACCCGCACACGGGCTGGTCAGGCCTGCGCTCCAAGGCGTTGGCGAGCGCCGTATTGGATACGCTCGCCGTGATGGTAGACGACCTACGCTGAGCCTGCCTTGTCCCTCAGAACTGTACGTCCAGTACGACGCTGTCCGAGTAGCTGGCCGCCGGCGGCGTAGGCTGATCGGTATAGACCCGGGCGCTGTAGTTGAATACCTGGCTGCCAGTGCCAGTGCCAACGCCTGGGTTGACGTCGGCGTCGGCACTGGCCCGCCTGGCGCTGCCGGTAGCGCCCCAGCGAACGGTACCTGCGCCTTTGTAGATGTCGTACGCCAGGTAGTTGTTGGCGGCCGACTTCATGCGCCGCCGTCCGCTCAGCACGTTCTGCCCATCACTGAGCCCGACACTGTAGGCACTGCCTTTGGTACAGGAGACGCTCAGGCTCTGGCTGACCGTTGCGAAGGCGCTGACCACAGGCGCAGACCCGAAGTTGATATTCGGCGTAACGATCTGGCAATCATTGGTCACCGTCAGGCTGACGGTCAGGTACTGGGTGCCTGATCCGGTATCCCTCCCGATGCACAACCCGCCCAGCGAAAGCCCTTCGCAATAGTTCCAGGTCCAATCCAGCCGGAGGGTTTCCTGATAGAGACCTGCCGCCACGTTACTCCCGATCTGGGTACGAAGGTACAACGGCACAGTCTTGGGTGTACCGTTGAGCAAACCCAGCAGATCGAGGATGCCCGTGCGTCCATATTCGAAAGCAACTCCTCGGCTGATGGGGAAGTTGGTGGTGGCGTCGGCGTAGAGCGTGTACGGGATGACATCTCCCGTGGGGCCTAGCAGCCCACCCGTGGTCGGCTGTACCGTCAGCTTGAATGAGTCAGTGTTGCTGAGCACGCTCAACACCGTGCCATTGCACTGCAGGCCGGCGTTGGTTGTGGACGCCGTCTGCACGGCTGTGCGTACCTGCGTCGAATTGAGGGCACCGAACAAGGCTGGCGCGGTGGCCACCGACGCGCATTTGGCCTGGGCAGGCTCTGCGCAGAATACTAGAAACCCTGCGCAGAGCCATGCCTGGTGACGGTTCACTTGCACACCAACGGCCCGATTAACGGGATCGAACCTGTGCTTTCTGGCATGACGAAATCGACCTCACACTGCCCTCCCCCCGCCAGTTCGACCTGCACGCGATTAGTGGGCTGTAAATTTTCCAGGTAGACCAGCCCGTCCCAGCCCACCACGGCTTGCGCGCCGCTTTGCACGTGCCTGACGCGGCTCCCCAGGCCCAGCGGTCGCTGATCGCCATCCACCAGCTCCAGGCTGGCTGCTCGCACCTGCTTGAGTTCGAAGTCGAGCAGGTAACCGCTGCCGCGGCGCACGGCAACGCGCTGCTCCACCTGCGGTGCCAGAATGTCAGGCGGCAAATCCATCGGGTCTATTTCATATTTGCCCCGGTAGTAGGCACTGCTATAGGGCACAAGCAGGTGCCCACGTTTGTCGGTGCGGCCTACCGGCTGGTTTTCGTAGCGCACGGGCACATCAGCGTAACCGGAGGTGCTGACCACGACGAACGCATCATCGATGCGGTTGGCCGCGAACAGGCCGGCGTCCATCCACACGATCGAGCCGCTGGCATCGGCCCAACGGGTCATTTCTCCACTGCTGCCGTAGACACCCGCCTGCAGCTGGACCGATTGCAGGCGCCAGGTGGCATCGGCCTGGCGGTAAGCCCTGCGATCGCTGCCGGTGGCATACCCGAGGTTGTAGCCCACCCCGGTGCCCACTGGAACGGCCCGGCTGTAATTGACCCGCTGTTGGTGCTGGCCCTCTTTGTTGCGTTCGATGCCCAAGGCCAGGGTGCCGGTCATGTCGAACGGAATCACCAGCTGCGCCTGCATCGCCCACTGGCGATCACCGACCTCTCGGTTAGCAGAAAGGTAAACGCTGCTGTTGCCCCATAGCGGTCTGCTGTAACTGAGGTTGATCAAACGCGTGCGGGTGCCGTCCCCTGCACGCACATCAAAATAACCTGCGCCTAGATTCCCGTACTGGTTGAGGTTCAGACTCAGCGTCACCTGCTCACTGCTCCTGCTAAGTTGCATGTCGCGCCGATCGATGCGCGTCAGGTCGGCGTAATCGCCATGGCGTTGCAGGCGCTGGTAGCTGAACCCCAGGCGTTGACTGTTGTATTGATAACCCAGGGCGGTTTGCTGACCTTGGCTACCTTCGAAACGGCTTTGAGCAAGCGCAGCATTGAGCACCCCGAACTGCCCTAAGCGCACGTTCGCCCCCAGGCCGCCGAGCATCAGGGACTCGGCCGTTTGCGCATGGGCCTCCAGCGTGAAGGTGTCGCTCAGACCGTGGCGCAGGCTGGCCGAAGCCACGCCTGGGCCGTAACCGAAGTCGCGCACCCCGTAGTCTCGCCTGAGGCTGCCGGCTGCCACCGCGTAGTCAGTCAGACCTTTTTGCAACAGGTTGCTGGTCACGTAGAACGGCAGGGTCGTGGAGACTTGCCGGCCCAGGGTGTCGGTGGTAACCACCACTGCCTCGCCAGCACCGTTGATGAAAGGGACGTTGGTCAGGGTGTAGGGGCCGGGTTGCAATTCGGTGGTGCTGGTTCGATAACCATTGATGAAAAGCTCAAGGGACGTTGGCACGGCCGCTTCGCCTGCAAAGGCGGGCAACGGGTAGGTCACAAGATCTGGCCGGGCGGCAAAGTCCCTGGACAGCTGCAGCCCACCCACGCGCACCGAGCTGCTCCAGGGCAAGGCGGCAGTGATCAGGTCGCCGGCCTCGAAGGTCAGCAACCGTTGCTCGTCGGTGAAGCGCCAGGTGGTGTCGTAACGCAGGAACCCATCACCCGTGCCACTGCGTGTCACACCGTTGAACGAATGCCGCCACTGGCCCGTGCTGGAGACGGTGCCCCAACTGTCGAACACGCGCAGCTCATTCCAGGCGGCTAGGTAGGTGCCGCTGTCGTCGGTATCGTTCAGGTACAGGTCATAATTGAACACGGCACCGAAGCTGCTGCGCGCATCGGTAGGCGGGTAAAGCGTGCGCTCACCGACTTGCTGATCCGGCAACCAGCCTGGGGGCACATCCAGCAGCAGTTGCTGATTCTGGCTGTCATATTCGGCATGCATCCCCGCAACGGCGTCCAGCGCCACGTCGCCCGAGGGGTCGCCGGGCAGCGCAAGGCCTGCTGCACGCAGCACCTCACTGTCTATGTAAAGGCGCCCGGCTCTTTGTTGCACCGGCACCAATTCAGCCTTAGGCATCTGGTTCACCGTGAGGTCCAGGTACAAGGTGGCATCGGCAACCGCCGACAGCTCCGTGGGGGGCGGCGGCAGGTCGTCCGCCAGCACCAGGGTTGAGCCGGCCAGGGCCAGCCCCAGACACCCCAGGCGCTTCGTCGCGAACCTCTTCACGCATCGGTCCTGACCATTGTCGGGCCCTCCCTGGCCCCGTGACTTGCCTGTGACTTACCGGCCCTGGCTGATGACGGTCGCCTCACCCTGGCCGTTGACCCGCCCCTTGAGTATCCCCCCGGCACCCACGGTCAGCGGCGCCGGCCAGCGCATGCTGGCCCCAGGCAATACATAGCCCAGCAGTCCTTCTGCAACAGGCTTGGCCTGGTTGCCTTGCTGCACCACCACATCGGTCAAGCGTGCATGCACAGGGCCAGTGTTTCGCAACTCGATATACGGCTTGTCCTGAACCATGACCGGCTGCCAGGTCAGCTGCGGCTTGCCTACCCCCTGCTCGTTGCGCTCGCCGTTCGGGTCCGGGCGACCCCAGAGGCCCTCCCCGTAAACGAATAGCGGCACCGAGTAGCGCATTTGCAGGCGAATCGCGGCCGTGGTGCCGGCCTCGGCCTTGTCCACTGGCACTGCTGGCGGAATCTCATCGATGATGATGCGGTAGGCCTGTTCCTGGCCGGCGGGTGCCGCACCGGTGCGGGTCAGGCGAATGAGTTGCTTCTGACCGGGTGCGACAGTGGCGACCGGAGGGCTGCCGATGATTTCACGTTGCGCGCTGAACTGCTCCTCGAAGCGGCCTTGACGCCAGGCAAACACCCGCACTTGAAGGCTTGCCGCCACTGTGCCGCGATTCTCCAGCCACAGCGCCCCAGCCTTCTGCCCCGCTTCCAATACAGGGTCGATGGGCCAGATCAGTACGGACGTGGCGGCCAACGCCGGCTGGCCACCCACACTGCACAGCAGTAACAAGGCCTGGATCCATTTGCTGCGTGCTCTCATGTAGCCCTCCCTGGGACGGTATGTTGGCGAATCGACCGGTCACCAGGTCAATGTCACCTGGACTACGTCGGTATAGGTGCCGGCAGGCACCGTTCCGGGTAGTTGAAGCCTTCCGTAGACAGGCAACCTTACAGCTGCAGGGTCGGCATAACTCACGTTCACGTTCTGCCCAATGCCGATGCCCTGCGCCAATGCAGCATCCTGGTACAACTGGTAGGGCACTACCTGCGTGCCTCCCGTACGCTTGAGGTTTCGCATGCCTGCGTTGGCGTTCTGGCCAGCATCCAGGCTCATGCTCAACACGACCCCAGGCGTGCATTGCAGCGACACGCTCGAACCGCCCAATGCCGTACTCAACACGGCCGTGGACAAGGCCGACTGCGTACCGTAGTTCAGGGTGCCGTACTGCGTGGCGCCCCCTGTGATCAGACAACCGGCGACAACCTGCGCGTTCACCGCAAAGGTACTGGTGGTGGCTGCACCCAGCGGGCCAGCCAGCATCAGCAGACAGCCGGCAACGCTCCCTGTACGCCAGACGCGCATGTCTCAGAACGTCAGCTCGACGGCGACGGTGTCGGTATAGACACCCGCAGGCAACCCGGCCTTGCCACGCGCTTGCCCATAGAGATTGACGGTTTGCGCTACCCCGGTGCTGGTCGGCAATGTGATCGTGCCGTCGATGGCCAGCAACTGCGTGCGCCCCGCATCGGTATAGAAGTCATAGGGAACGAAATTGCCGGCACCGTCTGCCAGAGCACGGGTGCCACCGGTGGACTGGCCATCGTGGGCGCCTGCGCGTACCCGAATGGCGGGCACCGTGCCCGCGGAACACAGCACGCTCAGTGCCCCGCCGCTGCCGCCGAGTACCTGCGCGTTGGCCGTACCGAACAAGGCATCCTGAGTACCGAAGTTGAGGCTGCCGAAATTCAGGCCTGAGGTGCCAGAACTGCCGTTGACCTGACAAGCCGCAATCAGGGTCAGTGTCGAGTTGATGGTACCTGTGACGGTGGCTGCCGGCGCCTGGGACGCCAGCGCCATGCCCAGCCCGGCGAGGATACAGCGTGAGAGGTGGGTTCGCATCGATATCTCCTTGATGGGTTACCAGTCCAGGGTCACTCTGAGGGTGTCGCGATAAAGGCCAGCGGGTAGCGCACGAGGCTGTGCGACCAGCACGCCGTAAATGGGAATAGGCATTTGCCGAGTGCTGTTGATGACAAAGGGCCGAGCCTGGCCGACCGGGTAGTGGCTGCGGCCCGCTGGATCGACAGCCAGTTGGTACGGGATCAGTTCGCGCCCATTGCTCAGGCGACGTATTCCGTCATCGCCGTTCATGCCAGCGTTGATACTCACCTTGAATGCACGCACCTCAGGCGTACAACTGATCTGCAAGCGGCCTTGGGTGCCAACGTCATCTACCCGGCTGCGAACAGGTTCTTCCCAGTTGGGGCCGCGGGCACCGAAATCCATCAATCCAGGGTTGGCCAGTGTCGCAGGTTGCGTTTCATCACTACTGATCTGGCAAGCAGCACTGATGATCAGTTGCGCCTGGATGAAGCCGGTGGTGGTGCCATGCGCCGCGCCGCCCGGTATGAGCAATGGGCCGAGCGTCAGCAGCAGCATTGATGATCGGTTCACAGCTTCACATCCTTGTGCATGGGTTTACCTACCAGGTGACCGTCACTTTGAGCAGGTCGGTATACCGCCCTGTCTCAGGGGCCCAGGCCAGCTTGTCCAACCTTGCGTACAACGGCAGGTCTACCTGGCCGCTGCCAGGCACCCGTGACGACTGCGGCTCATCGACCATCAACGGCTGGCGTCCGGCGGCATCCCGGTACAGCCGGTAGGGAATGGGTCTGGCACCGGAGCCTGAGATAGCCAGGAACCGCACGGCCCCGCTCCCACCATGCTGGCCGGCGTCCACACGTACCTGGTAAGGCGTGTCCGGATTACACGCCAGGCGGGGTACAGAGGGCCCCAACAGCGTCCCACTTCGAGGGGCCTGCGGCCCATCCAATCGTGACACTGCGCCAAAGTCGATGCGCCCGAGTGCTTGTGCACCCGCCTCCCGGGCAGGGTTGACGAGCATGCAACCGCGCTCTACCAACACCCTCACTTCGACCAGAAAATCTGCCGCCAGAGCACTGCCCAGCGGCAGCAGGCCCAAGAGCGCGGCAAACGCGTGCTTGTTCACGTCAGCGTCCCTGTCATTCACACTGTTTTCAAGATTAGCAGCGGGCTTACCCTCAAACCGTTCGACACGCCTGTTTTTTGGTATTAGCAAAAAAGCACTAACGGCTGTGGCAATTCCTGAAAGTGCTTGGCAGCTTACATGCGAGATGCGTTTTGACCGCCAAAGCAAGGCAGGCCTAGCGATATTCTGATAGGGTGTATCGCCACCATCCTGCCCCAGACCCATGCGGCATGCAGGTCCCAAACGACAGGAGCGTTTTCTTCGATGACTACCGACCAAACACTTGCCCAGGCGATCGAACGCTGCGCTCAGGAGCCCATTCAAGTGCCGGGTAGCATCCAGCCTCACGGGTTTGTCCTGGTGCTCGATCCCGAGCATCTGCACATCCTGCAGGTCAGTGAAAACATCGTGCAGTGGCTGGGCAGGCCTGCCGAAACATTGCTCGGTTGCAGCTTCGACGAGATCGTCCAGGCTGGCTTCGACATGCGCCAGCACCTGGCGCGGCTGCCCAAAGACGAAGCCTTTCCATTCCATATCGGTGATGTGCGCTTGCACGACAGGGCACCTTACCGAGAGGAGCTTCATCTGCTGGCACACAGGCATGACGGTGTGCTGATCGTCGAGCTCGAGCCACCCAGAGTCCCCGAGGACCTGACTGCCCAGGGTGATTACTACCCGTTGGTGCGCGCCTTCGTCAGCAGCCTGCACCTAGCGGGTAGCCTGGAGGAATTGCTGCAGCAGACCGTGGTTCAGCTCAAGCGTGTGACCGGCTTCGGACGGGTCAAGGCCTATCGCTTCGACGCCCATGGCAACGGTGAGGTCCTGGCCGAGGTTGCCGACCCGGGTTATCCCAGCTTCCTGGGCCTGTGCTTCCCTGCCTCGGATATACCGCGTCAGGCGCGTGAGCTCTATCGGGTCAACCGCATCCGCGTCATCGAAGATGCCAATTATCAGTCGTCACCCTTGTTACCGCCGCTCAACCCAGTCACTGGCAACCCGCTGGACATGAGCTTCACAAGCCTGCGTAGCGTATCGCCCGTGCACCTGCAATACATGCGCAACATGGATACGCTGGCATCGATGTCCTTGTCCATCGTGGTGGATGGCCAGCTGTGGGGGCTCATTTCGTGCCATCATGCACAACCCAGACCAGTGGCTCTGCGCACGCGTACCGCCTGCGAGCTGCTGGCCAGCGTACTGTCGTTGCAGATCGAATCCCGTGAAGCCCACGCCAGCACCCGTCAGTTACTGGAACTTCGCCAGTACATCGTGCGGATGATTTCGTCCATGGCCGACCATGACAGTGTCAGCGAAGGCCTGCGCGCCTTGCCCGATGTACTCATGGCCTTTGCAAGCGCCCAAGGCGCTGCGATCATTTCAGCCGAGTACTGCGAGCGGGTCGGCATCACCCCGCCAGAGGCGCAGGTCAACGCGCTGGTACATTGGCTGGCCCGCCAAGGTGAGGATGTATTCCAGACGGATAATGTACGCCGTGACGTCAGCGAGCTGCCCGAACTGGCCGAGCATGCCGGCGGCGTGCTGGCAGTGGCCATCTCTAAAATTCACTCGCACTACCTGCTGTGGTTCCGGCCTGAGCAGGTGCGCAGCGTCCAATGGGCTGGGCAGCCCACCAAGGAAGTCGCACCGCTAGGCAACCTCGCACCTCGCCATAGTTTCGAACGCTGGCAGGAGCAACTGCATGGCTATTGCGCACCGTGGGACCCGCTGGTCATCGATGGCGTCATGGAGTTGCGTACTGCGGTCTTGGGTATCGTGCTGCGCAAGGCTGAAGAGCTGGCGCAGATGGCCAACGAATTGCGCCGCTCCAACAAGGAGCTCGAGGCCTTCTCGTACAGTGTTTCCCACGACCTGCGTGCGCCCCTGCGCCACATCGCGGGCTATACGGAGTTGCTCGGCGAAATGGAAGGCGCCGGTCTGAGTGAACGTGGCAAGCGGTTCTTGCAACACATCGGCGAGGCTGCTCATTTTGCCGGCAACCTGGTCGACAATTTGCTACATTTCTCGCAGATGGGTCGCTCTGCCCTGCGGATGTCGGACGTGGACCTCAACGCGCTGGTCGAAGCCATTCGCGCCGAACTGGCACCCGACTATGCCGGGCGTGAGATCATCTGGGACGTCGCGCAGCTGCCCCGCGCCTACGGCGACCCGGCATTCATCAACCTGGCATTGAACAACCTGGTGGCCAATGCCATCAAATACACCCGTGGACGTACACCTGCCCGCATCGAGATCACAGCCGTGCAGCATCCAACCGAGACCGAGGTCTGTGTCCGGGACAATGGCGTGGGCTTCGACATGGCCTATGCCAACAAGCTGTTCGGCGTCTTCCAGCGTTTGCATCGCATGGAGGATTTCGAAGGCACGGGCATTGGCCTGGCCAGTGTTCGCCGCATCATTGAAAGGCACGATGGCCGTGTCTGGGCCGAAGGCCAGATCGACAAAGGCGCCAGTTTTCATTTCACATTACCGCGCCCATCCGCGACGCACTGAGGCACCGCACTTACCATGCTAAAACCCATCCTGCTGGTCGAGGACAACCCTCGAGACCTGGAGCTGACGCTCCTGGCCCTGGAACGTAGCCAGTTGGCCAACGAAGTCATCGTGCTGCGTGACGGCGCAGATGCCCTGGATTACCTGTTGCGCCGCGAGGCCTACGCTGACCGCGACGACGGCAACCCTGCCGTGATCTTGCTCGACCTCAAGCTGCCGAAAGTCGATGGGCTGGAAGTACTCAAGGCGCTGCGTGCCTCCCCGGAGCTGCGCAGTATTCCGACCGTGATGCTGACTTCGTCCCGCGAAGAACCCGACCTGCTGCGCGCTTACGAACTGGGCGTCAACGCCTACGTGGTCAAACCCGTCGAGTTCAAGGAATTCGTTGCCGCCATTTCCGACCTGGGCATCTTTTGGGCAGTACTCAACGAGCCACCACCCGGCTCGTTGCGCTTGAACCGTCGCGGCAACTGAGGCCTGCACCACGATGCAGTCTACCCCGCTGAACCTACTGATGGTCGAAGACAGCTCGATGGACGCCGAGCTCACCCTGATGCGCCTCGAGCGTAGCGGGCTGCGCATCCAGTCTCACCTGGTCTTCGATCACAACGGCGTCGAGCATGCCCTTCGCGAAGGGCGCTATGACCTGATTCTGTGTGATTGCGTACTGCCGGGCTCATCGGGCACCGAAGTGCTTTCGATCGCCCAGCGCCTGGCCCCTGATGTGCCCTTCATTTTCCTCTCCGGTATCTACGGAGAGGAACATGCGGTAGAGATGATCCGCCTGGGCGCCACCGATTACGTGCTCAAGAAAAACCTGCCGCTGCTGCCCAAAGCCGTGCGCCGTGCTCTCACCGAGGTGCAGGAGCGCCAGCGCAGACGCCGTGCCGAGGAGGCCTTGGCTGAGGTAGAAGCCCGCGCGCGCATCGCTATCACCGCTGCGGGCATGGGGACCTGGGACTTGAGACCTCAGGAGGGATTGCTGGCGTGGGATGAACGCTGCAAGGCGTTGTTTGGCCTGCCGCTGGACACCGAGATGAGCCTGGAGGTGTTCTACGCTGGCATCTATCCAGACGACGTCGAGATGGTTCGCAAAGCTGTCAACCTGGCCATGCTTCCGGACAGTGGCGGCAACTATCGCATGGAATTTCGCATCGTGCCGCCCGATGGCCAGGAGCCCCGGTGGGTGCTGAGCAGTGGCCAGAGCCAGTTCGTCGACGGCAAGTGCGTACGTTTTTCAGGCGTTCTTCAGGATGTTCACACCCAGCGCGTGGCCACTCAGGCATTGCGCCAACTCAATGAAATGCTCGGCGAGCGTGTCGAGCGACGTACCCGTGAGCGCGATCGTGCCTGGGAGCTCTCCCAGGACCTGCTGGCCGTGCTCAACCACGACTTGACACCGGTGGCGCTCAACCCGGCCTGGGAAGCCAGCCTGGGCCTTTCGCGGGAACGCCTGAGCCAGTCTTCGTTGCTGCACCTGTTGCCGGAGCCGGATCAGGAACTGCTGCTGACCGAACTGGCGTCGCTGGCCCATGGACGCACCAGTGCCCGTTTCGTGGGCCGGATTCTCCACGCAGGCGGCCAGCAGCGCTGGCTGTCATGGGTCGTGGTACCCGAAGACACCCTGCTCTACGTAGTCGCGCGGGACATTACCAGCGAACGTGAAACTGCAATGGGCTTGGCCGAAGCCAACGCCCGTCTGCGTGAGCAAATCAGCGAGCGTGAGCGTATCGAGGCCGCCCTGCAACAGATGCAGCGTCTGGAGGCGGTGGGCCAGCTTACCGCGGGCGTGGCCCACGACTTCAACAACTTGCTTACCGTGATCCTGACCGGGGCGAGCTTTCTGGAGCGCGACCTGGTAAAGGCCGATGTCGAGAAGGCACGAACCCGGCTTACCCATATCAGGGAAGCGGGTGAACGCGGAGCCAAGCTGACCTCGCAGTTGCTGGCATTTTCCAGGCGCCAACGGCTCGAACCCGTGCCGCTGAACCTGAACCGCACGCTTGATGGCCTCGAAGAACTGCTACGCCGCACCCTGGGCGGCAATGTCTCCGTACGCCTGGATCTGGACAAATCGCTCTGGCAGGCGCTTACAGACCCGACCCAGACCGAGATGATCATCCTGAACCTTGCGATCAACGCCCGCGATGCCATGCCGGAGGGTGGGCAATTGACCCTGTCCACGCGCAATACGCGCATTGACGACTTGCCACGCCGCCCGGAAGATCCGGACCCCGGCGAGTACGTCATGATGAGCATCCGTGACACGGGGTGCGGCATGAGCGAAGAGGTACTGGCCAAGGTCTTTGAACCGTTCTTCACCACTAAGGATATCGGCAAGGGCTCTGGCCTGGGCCTGGCGCAGGTCTTCGGGTTTGCCAAGCAGTCGGGCGGCGGTGTGCGCATTGATACCGCACCGGGCAGCGGTACCGAAGTGGCCGTCTATTTGCCTGCGGTGAAGGACCAGGTCGCGAGCGAACCGGAACCGCTGCCATTGACCCATACCATCACCGAAAGCGGTTACAACCGTAACGTGCTGCTGGTGGATGACGACCATCTGGTGCGCGACATGCTGGGCGATGTCCTGCGCCAATATGGGTATCAGGTTCGCCAGGCACACAGTGGGGAGCAGGCACTGGCACTGCTGGACGATGATATCGACTTGCTTCTTACCGATTTCGCCATGCCTGAGTTCAATGGCGCTCAGCTGGCCATGGCGGCGAGAGAGCGCTACCCCAAGCTGCGCGTGGTGTTCCTTACGGGTTATGCGGAGCTTCAAGGGCTAGACCTGCCCGATAGCCTGGTCATTCAAAAGCCAGTACAAGCTGACGAACTCGCCAGGGCACTGAACGAGATGCTGGGTACAGCGACCTGAAGCATTGCGCCACGGTTCGCCCAGCGCGGCTTCCGAGAGGAGGTGCATTACAAGATGCGCCTCTCGATCAAAAGCCACTTGCCAAAAAATCCCGAATCGCAGAAACGACGAATTCAGCGCTGGTAGCCCATGCACTGAAAAAGAAATGTAGAAAAATGGCAGGGGCGGCTGGATTCGAACCAACGCATGGCAGGATCAAAACCTGCTGCCT
The DNA here is from genome assembly GCF_900230165.1 of Pseudomonas sp. URMO17WK12:I9. NCBI lineage: Bacteria > Pseudomonadati > Pseudomonadota > Gammaproteobacteria > Pseudomonadales > Pseudomonadaceae > Pseudomonas > Pseudomonas sp. URMO17WK12:I9. The sequence continues at coordinate 467,499 of NZ_OCMQ01000003.1, forward strand.
TACCGCTTGGCGACGCCCCTGTATCGGATGCAGCTGAAGCTGCTCTGAAGATTCCAAGTAACTGACAACGCGTTGTTGTCTTGGAATGCGCGGCACTTTATCAACAATGTTTGGGTTTGGGAAGCCCTCTGATAAAAAAATTACCAAAAAACAGCGAGTTAGTCTTCAGCAGCGGTTGAGCGCTACCGTTCGTCGCATTCCTGCCCCTTCTCGTCAACGCAATCGCAAACCTTCATTCCAATGGTTATCGCCACTGTCATGCCCCAAGGAGGATGCCATGCCCGTATCACACGATTTGTACCAAGACCTGCACTACCCTCGCGAAATCGTTCAGCAACGTCGCCAGACCGATAAGGACCTGGACCGTTTGCTCGACGAATACGTCGACATCGATAACCAGGTGCTGGCCGCCGAATCCATCTCGGCAGGCAATTTCGAGGACGACGACCTTCGTCGCCTCAAGGAGCGCCGGTTGGCCGTGAAATACATGATCGAGAGTCAGCTGCAACTCAAAGCATGAGCTGCCCGTAGGCTGTGACCTATCGCAGCAAGCGATCAGTCGATGTCACTTTCTCGATTGGTCACACAGCCCAGGCTGGTGCAAGATCCTCGCTACCGTCTGTTACAAGGAAACGAGCCATTGCCCGCCTGGTTACCTGCCCCGCTGCGCCACCTTGGCAAGCGCCTTCGTCATCGTGCAGTGGCGCCGAGCAACGATTTGGCTGCCGCCTTCGATGACAAGGCGCGTCGATGCGGCTTCACGCTTAGCGAGAGCCAACGTCAGGCCATCATCTGCCTGTCCCAGCAGGTCGACCAGCACAGGACGGGGCAAGCGACGGGCGTGTACCTATATGGCCCGGTCGGTCGGGGTAAAAGCTGGTTACTCGACAGCTTTTTTCAATGGGTGCCCAACCCATCGAAACTGCGCTGGCACTTCCACGACTTCTTTGCCCGCCTGCATCACGGCGTGCACCGCCACCAAGCGACGGGCAATGCCATTGGCATCACGCTCGACGAGTTGACCGGACAAAACGACATCCTGTGCTTCGACGAATTTCATGTGCATGACATTGGTGATGCCATGCTACTGACTCGATTGTTCGAGGCCCTGTTCGCACGGGGCACGTTGCTGGTGCTCACCAGCAACTACGCACCTGAGGGGCTGTTGCCCAATCCGCTTTACCATCAGCGGTTCCAGCCTGTGATCGACCTGATCAACCGTTGCATGGTCATCAAGGAAGTCGGCGGTGAAACGGATTTTCGCAGCCTGCCGGTCAACCGGGCGCTGCAACGTTTTACGCAGGGCCGTTATGTCTGGCCCGGGACCGGTGCGCAGCGCCAGTCCCTGCACATGCCGAAGGGCCACGGCGATACCCTCATGGTCAATAATCGCCCACTACGCGTGCAGGGCGCTGAGGGTGACCAGATCAGGTTCACCTTCGAAGACCTGTGCGAGCAGCCTACAGCCGTGATCGATTATCTGGCATTGGCTCGGCAATATTCGCACTGGATCATCGAGGGCCTGGACGGTTTGGAGGCGTGTTCGCTTGCTGCCCAGCAGCGTTTCGTAAACGTGGTGGACGTGCTCTACGACCAGGATCGGCAACTGACCCTCATTGGCTCGCGCCCGCTGGCGGAAAGTCTCGAGGGATCGCTGCCAGACCTGATGCGCACCCGCAGTCGCCTTGGCCAGCTACAGCAAATGGGCCCCGCAGGCGCCGAAGGCTGAGCAGGGTCGGATTTGCCTTCTCAGCTTGCCCGCGCAAGCCCTGACAGCACCGCTTCGATTTCTTGGAGCACTGCCGGATCGTCCACTGTAGAAGGCGGCGTGTACGCTTGGCCATCGGCGATCTTGCGCAGCACCGCGCGAAGAATCTTGCCAGATCGGGTCTTGGGCAGACGCTTGACCAATCGGACTTGATTGAAGCAGGCCAAGGCGCCAATCTCCTCGCGTACGCTGGCCACGAGATCGACCAGCAGCTGCGATTCAACGATGCCGGCGCCGTCCTTGAGCACCACCAATGCCAATGGCACCTGCCCTTTGATGTCATCGTGAACGCCGATCACTGCACACTCGGCGACAGCAGCATGACGCGCGACTAGATCCTCCATCTCACCTGTAGAAAGACGATGCCCGGAAACGTTGATCACATCGTCCGTGCGACCCATGATGTAGACGAACCCGTCTTCATCGAGATACCCGCCGTCACCTGTGTGATAGTAGCCAGGGTACGTGCTCAAGTAGGCCTGGACATAGCGCGAGTGATCTCCCCACAACGTCTGGCTGCAGCCTGGTGGCAACGGCAGGGCGATGACGATTGCGCCCTGGTGATTGGGGCCGGCCAGATGCCCTTCGTCATCCAGCACCTGCACGTGGTACCCAGGCACCGCACGATTGCTCGACCCTGCTCTTGCCGCGCTCCCCTCGAGCCCCACGCAGGGCGCAGTCACCGGCCAGCCGGTCTCGGTCTGCCACCAGTGATCATGCACCGGCTTGCCGCTTACCCGTTCCAGCCATTGATGGGTACTGGAATCGAGTTTTTCGCCTGCCAGGAACAACTGGCGCAGTGAACTCAGGTCATGCTTGCGCAGCAGTTCGGCGTCAGGGTCCTCCTTGCGGATGGCACGCATGGCTGTGGGCGCACAGAACAGCGCATTGACCTTGTACTGCTCCACTACGCGCCAGTAGGCAGAAGCATCCGGCGTGCGGATGGGCTTGCCTTCGTAGAAGACGCTCGTGCAGCCGCACATCAGCGGCCCATACACGATCAACGAGTGCCCCACCACCCAGCCCACGTCGGAGATACCCCACCAGACATCGCCTGGCTGCATGCCGTAGACGGTGCGCATGGCATAGTGCAGCGCAACGGCATTACCGCCATTCTCGCGAACGATGCCTTTGGGTTTACCGGTGGTTCCTGAGGTGTACATGATGTACAGCGGGTCTGCCGCATCCAACTCCACCGGCGCCACTGGCTGAGCATCGACGACGGCCTGAGCCCAATCCAGGTCTCGGCCTGCCTGCAACGGCGCTTGCGCATGGGGCCGTTGCCAGACCAACACGTTGCGCGGGCGGTGCTGGGCCAGTTCCAGAGCGCGATCGACCAACGGCTTGTACTCGATGACGCGCTCGAACTCCAGCCCACAGGAAGCGGTTAGCAGCAACACCGGGCGCGCATCATCGATACGCAATGCCAGCTCATTGGCCGCAAACCCGCCGAATACCACCGAGTGAACAGCACCGATGCGCGCGCAAGCCAACATGGCCATGGCGGCCTGGGGCACCATCGGCATGTAGATGATGACGCCATCGCCTTTTTGTACCCCAAGCTGGCGCAGCAGGCCGGCCAGTCGCGCGACTTCTTCGCGAAGCTGAAGGTAGGAGAGCGTCTGCTGGGTGCCGGTCACCGGGGAATCGTAAATCAGCGCCAACTGATCTCCCCGACCCTGCTCGATCTGGTGATCCAGAGCCAGGTAACAACTGTTCAATCGTGCGTCAGGAAACCACCGGTGAGTGCCATCGGCATTGTTCTCGAGAACCACGGTGGGTGCGCGGTACCACGCCACCGAGCGCGCCTGCTCTGCCCAGAAGGCGGCGGGGTCGGTAATGGATTGGGCGTAACTGTGCTGATAGCTCATGGTGAGTTGACCCGATGTTGTTGTTCTTGAAGGGCGAACGCTGAGTATGGATGCCCTGCACCCAGGCGCCAGGCGCGATATGGCCTAACTGACCTGCATTTTTGCAGCGTGGGCAAAAGCCATTCAATGTGGCGATAAACTCACTAGAATAGCGACCAGTTTTTACGGTGAGTACCTCAATGGACATCGATCAGGCCCGCACTTTTCTGGAGGTCGTGCGCAGTGGCAGCCTGGTGGCGGCTGCAGAGCGCCTGTGCGTGTCGCAGACAGCAGTCACCGCCAGGTTGCAGCGGCTCGAGCAGCAACTGGGCTGCACCCTGTTCACAAGAAGCCGGACTGGCGCCCGCCTGACCAGCCACGGCGAAGCCTTCGTCGGGTATGCCAACCAGCTGGTGCAGACTTGGGAGGCAGCACGACGCGACCTGCCCCTGCCACCGGGCTATCAGCAGGTGCTGCACCTTGGCGGCGAGGTGAGCCTTGGCAACCCGATGATGCTCGACTGGGTCACTGCGCTGTACCAGGAGCTTCCTGGCCAGAGCATCCACAGCGAAGTGAGCGATGGCGAATCATTGCTGCGCAGGGTGGAGATGGGCGTACTTGACGCCGCGCTGGTGTACCAGCCGATCTACGGGCCGGGCTTGCAGGTGGAGCAGCTGATGGAAGAAAAGCTGGTGCGGATCCGGCGGGTCGAGCGGCCGGAGCCGTACATCTACATCGACTGGGGTGAGGCGTTCCGCCGGCAACATGACGCCGCCCTGCCCGACTGCGCCCGCGCCGCACTGCGCTTTAACCTGGGGCCGCTTGCCTTGCAGTTCATCCTCGACAAGGGCGGGAGCGGCTATTTTCGCACGCGAGTGGTGCAGGCTTACCTGGACAGTGGCGTCTTCGAGCGCGTACCGCACGCGCCGGAATTTACCTACCCCACTTTTCTGGTCTACGCCCGCGAGCGTGACAGCGACGCGTTGCAACAGGCCCTTGGCATCCTGCGCCGGCTTATCGCAGCCGAGGCCAGCGACTGGTCACAACGCTGGGATCCGACGCTCTGAGGCATTGGCGCTGCTGAGCAACTGGCGCTTGAGCCCGGCGATCAGGTCAGTTTGGGTGACCACCCCTACCAGCACGTCGCCGTCGAGCACCGGCAGGCAGTGCAGCCCCTGCTCACACAGCAGCGGCAGCAGGCGCTCCAACGGGTGTTGGCTGCTGACACTGACGACCCGGCGGCTCATCACCTGCGCCATGCGCACGGGCTTGCGCCCGAACAGCCCCCGCCAGCTCAAACGCGCCTGCTGCATGGCCGGGCCTACCAGGTCGCTCAGGCTGACGATCCCCACCAATGCGCCGTCCTGCACCACCGGCAGGGTCTTGACATGATGGCTGTCGAGCAGCTTCCAGGCTTGCTGCAAGGTGGTGTCAGGGCTGACGAACTGTACGTCCTTCGACATCACCGACGCCGCCGTGATGCCCCCTAGGCTGCGCTGCAGGGCGTGCTGCTCGGTGGCGAGGATGATGCGCTCCAACTCGTCACGGGTTACGTCGACGAACTCGCCCAACTCTTCCAACGCCTGATCCAGGTCTTCACTGCGGATGCCGACGCGCTCACTTGGCAGCGGGTCGTGAGTGTGGTGCAAATCCTTACGCGGTGCAGCGCCTTTGGGGTAGCGCACACCGGTCAAGCGGTTATAGACGATGGCCACCGCGACGAGAATCAGCGCGTTGAGCAGTACCGGCTCCAGCAGATGGTCACCCAGGGCGGTCAGCCCTGGGTCGGCCAGAACCGCACTGACCGCCACTGCGCCACCGGGCGGGTGCAGGCAGCGCAGCAAGCACATCACCAGGATGGACAGACCCAGGGCGGCGGCAGCGACCCAAAGCCCGGGACCAAAACCGTCCCGCATTGCCAAGCCAACGATGCCGGCCAAGGCATAGCTGCCAAGCACTGGCCAAGGCTGTGCCAGGGGGCCTGAATGAACGGCGAACACCAGCACCGCCGAGGCTGCCAACGGCCCGAGCAGGTGCAAGGCGATATCCGGGCCATAAGCCAGGCTCGTGAGCCAGCCTGCCAGGAACAGGCCGACCAATGCGCCGACACCGGCACGCAGCCATTGGGTGGGAGGGATGTTCATGGGAGCGGGTAATAGCCACTGCAGAAGACGTTCGGTACGCGAGGCAGGCATGTCGTTTCGGGTTCTGTATAGGTCTGGACGAAAGAGGAACCGTAAGCCTTGGCCAGTGGTGCGCGGTATTGACAGTTGTCTTGGACGCCGGCGAGCGAAGGCTACGAGGAGCGATTCTGCCGAGCGACGTCGATTTGGGCTAATTCAAAAAAATGTGGCAGTGGTGCATTTTTTTTGCAGTACAGCTGTTTGCCTGCTGGGAAGGGGGAACCGGGCCGCGCTGTGGGACTCAGCGCTGGTCACAGGCTACGGCGCGGCAATTGGATATTCACACGCAATCCGCCCATCGGGCTTTCTAGCAGTTGCAGTTGCCCACCCCAGGCCTGGACGATGTCACGCACGATGCCCAGCCCCAGACCGTGCCCATCGACTTCCTCGTCAAGGCGAGAACCCCGTTCGAGCACTTGCACACGTTGCTGATAGGGGATGCCAGGGCCGTCGTCGTCGACCCACAGCTGGTAATGGTCCTCGGAGGTTGCGATGCCCAGGTGTACCTCACTGTCCGCCCATTTGCAGGCGTTATCCAGCAGGTTGCCCAGCAGTTCCAGCATGTCTTCGCGATCCCAGGGCAGCAGCAGGCCAGATGGCATGGCATGGCTCAGCACCAGGCCCTCGCCATGGATCATGCCCAAGGTGCTCAGCAACCCTGGCAACTCCTCATCACAGGCAAATTGCGCACCTGGCAACGCATCGCCTGCCAGGCGTGCGCGGTTGAGCTCGCGGGCCAGGCGCTGCTCGATCTGCTGCAACTGCTCGCGCATCTGTGCACGGACCTCAGGCAAGCCCTGCAGGCGCTCGTTGGACGCCAGGCTAAGCAGTACCGCCAGGGGTGTTTTCAGGGCATGGCCCAGGTTGCCCAGTGCATTGCGCGAGCGTCGCAGGCTGTCTTCGGTATGGCTGAGCAAATGGTTGATCTGGCCAACCAACGGCACCAGCTCACTGGGTACTTGGGCATCGAGTTGGGAGCGCTGACCCTGCTGCAACTGGGCGATTTGCTGTCGAGCCCGCTCCAGTGGGCGCAGCGAGCGGGTGACGGTCATGCGCTGAAGCACCAGCACCAGGGCCAGCGCGACCAGGCCCATGCCCAGCCCAATTTGCTGAAGGCGCCGGAAGCCTTGGCGGACAGGCGAGTAATCTTGGGCGACACTGATGGATATATCCTGCCCCAGGCGCCGGTAATCAGCACGCAGCGTCAGCAACTCCTGCCCCTCAGGACCAAGCTCGTGCCGGTCCGACAGACCAGGGGCCGACGGTTTGGGCAGGTTCATGTCCCACAAGGAGCGTGAACGCCAAGTGCCTTGGGCAAAGTCGATGCGAAAGTAGTAGCCAGAAAACGGCCGCTGATAAGCCGCCGAGATGCGTTGCTCGTCGAGCTGCATGCCTGCAGGCCCGCGCACCAGTGCTACCAGCAGGTTCTCGCTTTCGTTGCGCAGGCCGTTTTCCAGGTAGCGTTGCAACCCGGCTTCGAACAGCCATAGCGTCAGCTGCGCCAGTACCACCCCGACTACCACCAGCACGGCAATCAGGCCCAGGCTGAGCCGCGCCTGGATCGACTTCACGCAGCGCTCCCGGCGTATAGGTAGCCCTGGCCGCGCCGTGTCTCGATCACCGTACGGCCAAGCTTGCGGCGCAAGTGGTTGACGTGAACCTCGAGCACGTTGGAGTCGCGCTCGGTCTCGCCATCGTAGAGGTGCTCAGCCAGGTGGCTTTTGGACAAGATCTGCTGGGGATGCAACATGAAATAGCGCAACAGGCGAAATTCTGCAGCCGTGAGCTGAATATCGACGCCCTCGCGACTCACGCATTGGCGACGCTCGTCCAGATGCAAGCCGGCAGCTTCGAGCTTTGGCTGGTTGGCAAGCCCACGCGCGCGGCGCAGCAGCGCCTGAATGCGTAATTGCAATTCTTCGGGGTGAAAAGGTTTGCTGAGGTAATCGTCGGCGCCGGTCTTCAGGCCTTCGATGCGCTCGGCCCAGGAACCACGTGCCGTCAGGATGAGTACGGGTGTCAGTAGACCGCCTGCACGCCACTGCGCCAGGACTTCGAGGCCAGGCAACCCTGGCAGACCAAGGTCCAGGATGATCAGGTCGTACGGTTCGCACTGGCCCTGATAGACCGCATCACGGCCATCGGCCAGCCAGTCGACGGCGTACCCCTGACGCTGCAGCGCCGTGGTGAGTTCGTCTGCCAACGGGACGTTATCCTCGACAAGCAACAAGCGCATTCAGTCATCTTCCTCATCTTTGAGCAGGGCGCCAGTAGCAGCATCGAGCTTGATTTCCCGTACTACGCCGTCAACCGTCAGCAACTCGACCTCGTACTCATAGCGGTCGTCGTCTTCTTCAAGCTCTGCCTCCAGCAAACGCGCGCCTGGGTGACGGGCCATGGCCGTCTCCAGCAGGTGTTCTAGCGGTAGAATCACGCCCTTCTGGCGCAAAGCCAGTGCCTCATCCTGGTCCAGGTCACGGGCAGCGGCCAGCGAGCACGCGGCCAGCAGGGCGAGGGCCAGATAGCGCGCTGCCCGTGGTGGTGGGTTCATCAGTTGTCTCGCTCATCCTTCAGCAGTTCACCGGTCTTGGCATCGAAGGCCACGTCCCACTCCACATTCTGGGGATCGCGCAGTTCGACCTTGTACACGTAGCGGCCGTATTCGTCTTCAAGTTCCGAGTCCTTGACGGTGGAACCCGGGTGCTTGGCAATCGCGGCCTTCTTGAGTTCATCCAGGGACTTGATGGTCTTGTCGTTGACCAGTTTGACCACTTCGTCAGGCTGCACATCCTTGGCGAATGCAGCAGTGGCACCCAACGACAGGGCAGCGGCGGTGAACAGTGCAGTCAAGGTTTTCATCGTTCGTTTCTCCATAATGCTGTACACGTTGTCTACGCAATCAACATTAACCAGCAGTCCTTAACTCAACCTGAAAACAGCTGGCCGCATGATAGCGCAGCCGGCAGACACCCGGACACGCCTCGAACTGCTGCATCACTCTATAATGCTGCGCCCGTCGCCGCAGAGGACCACCATGAGCGCCATACACGTCAAGTACCCCGCCCTTACCCTGAAGGCTGGCTATCGCGCCTTGCGCCAAATCAGAGAGCGCGGGCTGCAGGCTGTCGACGTCGGCGTGCTCCCAGGTGCAGCAGGGGGGCCGAAACCGTTGGGCATTCAGGGCCTGGACCTGGCGCTGTTCGGCCAGTTCCTGCCATCGGCCCCTCGCCCGCGCGCGCTGATCGGCGCATCGATTGGCGCCTGGCGCTTTGCAAGCGCCTGCCTTGACGACCCGGTTGCCGGGTTGCGGCGGCTAGGGGTGCTCTATACCGAGCAGGATTTTGCAAAAGGCGTCACCCCGGCCCAGATCACGCGCAGTTGCCAACGCATGCTCGATGACCTGTTGCAGGGTCGTGACGGCCAGGTGCTGGCGAACCCGGCGTACCGGTTGAACATCCTGGTCGTCAAAAGCCATGGCCAGCTCGCTCACGATCATCGCGGCCGACTGGGTATGGGCCTTGGCTCGGTGATCGCCAGCAACCTGCTGGGCAGAACTCGCCTGGCCCGACATTTCGAGCGCGTGATTCTGCACGACAGCCGCAGCCAGCCACCGCTTGATGCCCTGACGGATTTCCCGACGCGCTGCCTGCCGCTGGACCTGGCTAACCTGCGTCATGCCCTGCTTGCCTCGGGTTCGATCCCCATGGTCATGGAGGGAGTACGGGACATACCTGGAGCCGGCTCCGGCATGTACCGCGATGGCGGGCTGCTGGACTACCACCTTGACCTGCCCTACGGGGGCGATGACCTGGTGGTCTACCCGCACTTCACCGACAAGGTCGTCCCTGGCTGGTTCGACAAGGCCCTTCCGTGGCGCAAGGGCGATGCCAGGCGCCTGCAGAACGTACTGCTGCTGGCGCCCTCGCCGGCCTACCTGGCAACCCTGCCTCACGGGAAGCTGCCCGATCGAAACGACTTCAAGCGCTTCATGGGCGATGCACCGGCGCGCAAGCGCTACTGGTACAAGGCCATCGATGAAAGCCAACGCCTGGGCGATGAGTTTCTGGAATTGGTCGCCACCGGGCGGCTGCATGAACGACTGCAAGCCTTGTGATGGGCATGCTGGTAAACTGCGCGCATTATTGATTCAGACAGAGTTTGACTGCGTGGAAATCTTCAAAGAATTTACGTTCGAATCCGCCCACCGCCTTCCCCATGTGCCCGAAGGCCATAAATGCGGGCGTCTGCATGGGCATTCGTTCAAGGTCGGCCTTCATCTGACGGGTCCACTCGATCCGCATACCGGCTGGATTCGCGACTTCGCCGAAATTAAGGCGGTGTTCAAACCCATCTACGAGCAGCTCGACCATAACTACTTGAACGACATCCCTGGCCTGGAAAACCCCACCAGCGAAGTCATCGCCAAATGGATCTGGGATCAGGTCAAACCGTTGCTGCCAGAACTGTCCAAGGTGCGTATCCACGAGACGTGCACCAGTGGTTGCGAATACAGCGGGGACTGAGCCCGTAGGCAGGCTCGTCAAGCGCTGACGCTCACGCCCACAACGCCTCGCCTTGCCTGGTCCGGCGTCCTGGGGGCCCAGCAGCGAACCTGCCCCGATCCAACTCCACCCGATCAGCAGCGGGCAGCCGTCTCCAGCACATGAATCGTTAGCGAACCGTGCTGCCCTTGCTGGCCCGTGATCAACCGACGGCCATGCTGGGGCCACAGCAACGTCGCAGGTCTGCCGCTCAAGTGCTGCAACTGCACATTGAGGACAGATGTACCTTCGTCCAAGGTTTTGGGATCAAGTCCTTCGAGCTTCCAGAGAAAGTCCGGGAGCGCTCGCTGGCTGGTCCAGCGCTTGGCCAGGCTTGTCGTCCAACCGCGCTGCTCTCTTAGGGTAAAGTCGAGGCGCCTGCCGTGACTGTCGAGCGGCCATAGCTCATAGACATGGCTGTTCCCATCGCTGTAGGCGGCAAACCAAAAGTGGTCGCATGCCGTGCGAAATTCGGCGATGTTCCAGCGATTCCCAAAGAAATCATTCGTCTCGACCACTAGCCCAGCTCTGGGAGACCACTCGCTGCCTTCGTCGAACCTTGCCGTTACCAGGCCTCCTGCGGTTGATTCACCGTCAGGCCGCCACCAGGCACGTCCAATGAAGCTGTATTGAGGCTGAAATCTGTACCTGGCACGCGCCTTTTCCAGCGCCGTTCCCCAAGCCCACTCGCGAGCCTGATGACCATAGTCGAGAATCTCCAGTGCTATCCGGCCAGGCTCGCCGCGTACGGTATTGATGAGCGATGCGTCTGCTTCTTTATAGCGCCTTACGCGATGCCCTTGGGCATTCTCCAGAATCAGGTTGCACATTCGCGCACCGCGCTTGATACCGGCGTAGTTCATCGCCTGCACCGACCATAAATGGGTGGGATTGGAAAGACGCGGCTGCCCGGCGCTTGGCTCATTCGCGCGTTTGACCGCAACGTACCCCGACACCGTAGAGGGATTGTTGTAGAGGATACGGTTCAACGGCCGCCACCCGCTGTCGTAAGGCCGGATTTCGTAGCACAACTTCGCCCCATCCTCCCCTGAGGCAGCAACGTAGGCACCGAACCAGAACAGCTCGCCATACCGGTGGCCGTCCTTGGTGTAGTCCTCTGGCGCCAGTTGCAGTGGCCCCTTTCCCTCGGGCTCAGCTCGCCAGTAGTTATACCAATGATCGTTGTGGATACCGGCCCCGCCGACGTGAAGCCACATAGGGGCAAGCTTGTCCTGGTAGTCCCACCATCGATCCGGCTGAATCAGCTCGTCGGTCAACTGCCACCAGCAGCGGGCAAGAAACGAGAGTTCAGGATGATAAATGTAGTCGGTCATGATGGCTCACTCTTGGGTCGCAATGTGAGCTAAACGCTAAGCAACGCCGGCCGCGCATTGCAGAAGGAAGCGCTCTACATCAAGAATGTCGAATCGATCGACCTGAGTTCACCCCCGCTGGCACTGACCGAGGTCCCCCTTGAATCGCAAGCTCGACGCTAGTGGAGGGCCAAACAGCGAAGTAGAGGAGAAGGCGACTACTCCAACGCGCTGTTGAGAAACGATGGCGCGATGTAGCGCTGGTAATGCGCCTCTGACAACAGAAAGAACTCACGATCAATCGCATCGCGCAGTTGCGGCAGTTCCCAGTCGCGGAACTCGGGCAGCAAGGCCATGCCGTAGGCCTCCAAATCCCGAATCATGCGCGCGCCCCTGGCAATGAGCTGGTAGGCCCAGCAGTACTCGGACTGCTGCTCGACATACCGTATGGCACGCTGCTCCAGTTGCTGGCGCAGCACGCCTTTGTCGAACACCTCAAGCTTGGCCATCATCACCTGAACCAGCAGTTGCTCCAGGCGTAACCAAACCGCGCGTTTCTGCGCATCGTCGTAGCCATTCCAGTGGATGACCTCATGGTGGAAACGCTTGCATCCCCGGCATACGGTGTCCCCATAAACCGTGGAACACAGGCCGACGCAGGGCGTTTTGATGGACTTGTTGGACATGAAATACAACGGCTTGAAGGTGGAGTACGCGGCCATGTTAGCCCTTTGTCTAACCAGGGTCACCCGCTAAAGTCATCATCGCCGCCTTACCTTCCAGCGATTTATACCGTAGAATCATCCGGCCTTTTCGAAGGCAACAATGTCCGTTGGAAGCTGTTTTCAAAGCGTCACGAGCACAGTTGATCCGGCAGAACGACGTTGGTCCGGGCCTGCATCCCCGCAGGCCCGAGCCAGCCCTCATCAGATACTCGTTCTGCAGGCGTAAAACTTTGAAAGCAGCTTCCGCAAGGATTTCTTGCGACCCTGGCCAGGCGGCCCAAGAAGCCATGACGGCGCATGGGTGCAAGGAATGCTGGATGAGCGTCCCGGACCCCTTAAAGGGGCCACTGATGAGGGAAATAACTGTGCTTGAAGCCTACCGCAAACACATCGAAGAGCGCGCCGCGCTGGGTATCGTGCCCCAGCCGCTGAACGCCGAACAAACTGCAGGCCTGGTCGAGTTGCTGAAAAACCCGCCGGCCGGCGAAGAAGCCTTCCTCGTAGACCTGCTCACCAACCGCGTACCGCCTGGCGTCGATGAGGCGGCCTATGTCAAGGCTGCTTTCCTTTCGGCTCTCGCCAAGGGCGAAGCCACTTCGCCGCTGATCGATCGCAAGCACGCCACCGAACTGCTGGGCACCATGCAGGGCGGCTACAACATCGAGACGCTGGTTGTGCTGCTGGATGACGCCGAGCTGGGCGCCGTCGCGGCCGAGCAGCTCAAGCACACCCTGCTGATGTTCGATGCCTTCCATGACGTGGCTGAAAAAGCCAAGGCCGGCAATGCTCATGCCAAGGCCGTGCTGGAATCCTGGGCCGCCGGCGAGTGGTTCACCTCGCGCCCGGCCATCGCCGAGAAATACACCCTGACCGTGTTCAAGGTGCCTGGCGAAACCAACACCGACGACCTGTCCCCTGCCCCAGATGCCTGGTCGCGCCCTGACATCCCGCTGCACGCCCTGGCCATGCTGAAAATGACCCGCGACGGCATCGAGCCTCAGCAACCAGGCTCGGTGGGCCCGCTGGCTCAGATCGAAGCAGTCAGGGCCAAGGGCTACCCGGTCGCCTACGTGGGTGACGTGGTGGGTACCGGTTCTTCGCGTAAATCCGCCACCAACTCGGTGCTGTGGTTCTTCGGTGACGATATCCCGTACGTGCCAAACAAGCGTGCTGGCGGTTTCTGCTTCGGCACCAAGATCGCCCCGATCTTCTACAACACCATGGAAGACGCCGGCGCCCTGCCGATCGAGTTCGACTGCACCGACCTGGCCATGGGCGACGTGATCGACGTCTACCCGTTCAAAGGTGAAGTACGCCGTCACGAAAGCGATGAGCTGGTAACCACGTTCGCGCTCAAGACCGAAGTGCTGCTCGACGAAGTGCGTGCCGGTGGCCGTATCCCTCTGATCGTCGGCCGCGGCCTGACCGAAAAAGCCCGTGCCGAGCTTGGCCAGGGCCCATCGGACCTGTTCAAGAAACAAGAGCAGCCTGCCGACACCGGCAAGGGCTTCACTCTGGCGCAGAAGATGGTCGGCCGTGCGTGTGGCCTGCCGGAAGGCCAGGGCGTTCGCCCAGGCGCCTACTGCGAGCCGAAGATGACCACCGTGGGTTCCCAGGACACCACTGGCCCCATGACCCGTGACGAACTCAAGGATCTGGCTTGCCTGGGCTTCTCCGCCGACCTGGTGATGCAGTCGTTCTGCCACACTGCGGCCTATCCGAAGCCAATCGACGTCACCACCCACCATACCCTGCCAGACTTCATCCGCACCCGTGGCGGCGTGTCGTTGCGCCCAGGGGACGGCATCATCCACAGCTGGCTGAACCGCATGCTGATGCCCGATACCGTGGGTACCGGTGGCGACTCGCACACCCGCTTCCCGATCGGCATCTCCTTCCCTGCAGGCTCCGGCCTGGTAGCCTTCGCTGCCGCCACCGGCGTCATGCCGCTGGACATGCCAGAGTCGATCCTGGTGCGCTTCAAAGGCAAGCTGCAACCTGGCATCACCCTGCGTGACCTGGTGCACGCCATCCCTTACTACGCCATCCAGCAAGGCCTGCTGACCGTCGAGAAGAAGGGCAAGAAAAACGCCTTCTCCGGTCGCATCCTTGAAATCGAAGGCCTGGACGAACTGACCGTCGAGCAGGCCTTCGAGCTCTCGGACGCTTCGGCTGAACGTTCGGCTGCCGGTTGCACCATCAAGCTGCCGGAAAAAGCCATTGCCGAGTACCTGAAGTCCAACATCACCCTGCTGCGCTGGATGATCGGCGAAGGCTACGGCGATGCACGCACCCTGGAGCGTCGCGCCCAGGCCATGGAAGCCTGGCTGGCCAACCCTGAACTGCTGTCGGCCGACGCCGATGCCGAATACGCCGAAATCATCGAAATCGACCTGGCCGACGTCAAGGAGCCTGTGCTCTGCGCCCCGAACGACCCGGACGATGCTCGCCTGCTGTCCTCGGTACAGGGTGAGAAGATCGACGAAGTCTTCATCGGCTCGTGCATGACCAACATTGGCCACTTCCGCGCCGCTGGCAAGCTGCTGGAAAAGGTCAAGGGCGGTATTCCGACCCGTCTGTGGCTGGCCCCGCCGACCAAGATGGATGCACACCAGCTGACCGAAGAAGGCTACTACGGCATTTACGGCAAAGCCGGTGCGCGGATGGAAATGCCGGGCTGCTCCCTGTGCATGGGTAACCAGGCGCGAGTCCAGACCGGTTCGACCGTGGTGTCGACCTCGACCCGTAACTTCCCGAACCGCCTGGGCGACGCCACCAACGTGTACCTGGCATCGGCCGAGCTGGCTGCGGTGGCTTCGATCATCGGCAAGCTGCCGACCGTCGAAGAGTACATGCAGTACGCCAAGGACATCGACAGCATGTCTGCCGACGTCTACCGCTACCTGAGCTTCGACCAGATCGCCGAGTTCCGCGAAGCGGCCGCCAACGCCAAGATCCCAGTGGTCCAGGCGTAAGCCAGGCAGCCATCGACTGGCTGCATGAAAAAGCCCCGGCAGTGATGCCGGGGCTTTTTTTGCCATTTCAAACGGTCGGGCACCTGCTAAAGACCTGCAGACGCCTTCGTGAACGTGACCAGGCGGCGGCGAGCACGCCTGTCAGAAGTTATCACCAGGAACGCGCACCCAGCCCTCCATCAACACGCGAGCGCTACGACTCATGATGGCCTTGGTCACCGACCACTGCCCATTGATCAGGCGTGCTTCTGCACCAACCCGCAGGGTGCCCGATGGATGCCCGAAGCGTACTGCACTGCGCTCACCGCCGCCTGCAGCCAGGTTTACCAGTGTCCCCGGGATGGCCGCCGCCGTGCCGATCGCGACGGCAGCAGTGCCCATCATCGCGTGATGCAGCTTGCCCATGGACATGGCGCGCACCAGCAAGTCGATATCTTCCGCCCTGACCTGCTTGCCACTTGAGGCGAGATAGGCATGTGCCGGCGCCAAGAATGCCACCTTGGGGGTATGCTGCCGGGCGGCAGCCTGCTCTAGATGCTCGATCAGCCCCATGCGCAGCGCACCATGGGCCCGTATCGTCTCGAACCGCTCCAGGGCAGCCGGATCTCCATTGATGGCATCCTGCAATTCCATACCGCTGTAGCCGAGGTCGGCTGCATTGAGAAACACCGTTGGGATACCGGCATTGATCAACGTAGCCTTGAAGGTGCCAACCCCTGGCACCTCCAGATCGTCCACCAGGTTACCGGTAGGGAACATCGCCCCGCCTTCCCCATCGTCGTCGGCAGCCGGATCAAGAAACTCCAACTGCACTTCGGCGGCCGGGAACGTCACGCCATCAAGCTCGAAGTCGCCGGTCTCCTGCACCTGACCGTTGTCCATCGGCACATGAGCAACGATGGTCTTGCCGATGTTGGCCTGCCAGATACGCACCGTGGCAACACCGGTGCCGGCTAACTGCGCGGGGTCTACCAGGCCACTGCCGATGGCGAACGCACCTACTGCCGCGGAAAGGTTGCCGCAATTGCCACTCCAGTCCACGAAAGGCTTATCGATACTGACCTGGCCGAACAGGTAGTCCACATCATGATCAGGCCGCTCGCTGGCGGACAGGATCACGACCTTGCTGGTGCTGGACGTTGCCCCGCCCATGCCGTCGATCTGCTTGCCATAGGGGTCGGGGCTGCCGATTACCCGCAGCAGCAAGGCATCGCGTGCCGGACCTGGCGTTTGCGCTTGTTCCGGCAGATCTTGCAAACGGAAGAACACGCCTTTGCTGGTGCCGCCACGGATGTAAGTGGCCGGAATCTTGATTTGAGGTGCATGTGCCATTAATTGAAGCCTCTTGGATGGGCCCGAGCCAGCGCGGGCGCCTAGGGCCGCAATGCGGCCACGTCGCGTTAAACGGTCGCTTCGAGGAAGTCCTGGGCAAAACGTTGCAACACACCGCCCGCTTCGTAGATCGACACCTCTTCGGCCGTATCCAGGCGACAGGTCACCGGTACGTCAAAACGCTCTCCGTTGCGACGGGTAACCACCAGGGTCAGGGTGGCGCGCGGTGTACGGGTGCCGATCACGTCATAGGTTTCGCTGCCATCCAGGCCCAGTACCTTACGGTCTGTACCTGGCATGAATTCGAGGGGCAAGACGCCCATACCCACCAGGTTCGTGCGGTGGATGCGCTCAAACCCCTCGGCGACGATGGCCTCCACGCCTGCCAGACGAACCCCTTTGGCAGCCCAGTCGCGTGAAGAGCCCTGGCCGTAATCGGCACCGGCCACGATGATCAGCGGCTGCTTGCGCTGCATGTAGGTCTCGATCGCTTCCCACATGCGCATGACTCGGCCTTCGGGCTCAAGGCGTGCCAGCGAGCCCTGCCTTACACTGCCATCTTCGTTGCGCACCATCTCGTTGAACAGCTTGGGGTTGGCGAAGGTGGCGCGCTGAGCCGTGAGGTGATCTCCACGGTGGGTGGCATAGGAATTGAAGTCTTCTTCAGGCAAGCCCATTTTGGCCAGGTACTCTCCCGCCGCGCTGTCGAGCATGATGGCATTAGAGGGCGACAGGTGATCGGTGGTGATGTTGTCCGGCAGTAACGCCAGTGGGCGCATGCCACGCAAGGTGCGCTCCCCAGCCAAGGCGCCTTCCCAGTAGGGTGGGCGACGGATGTAGGTGCTCATGGGACGCCAGTCGTACAGCGGCGCGACTTTGGGCCCGTGGTCCTGCTCCACGGCGAACATGGGAATGTAGACCTTGCGGAACTGTTCGGGCTTGACCGCAGCGCGAACCATCGCATCGATTTCGTCATCGCTGGGCCAGATATCCTTGAGGCGGATTTCCCGCCCATCCGATGCCACACCCAGCACATCCTTCTCGATATCGAAACGGATCGTACCCGCGATGGCGTAGGCCACGACCAAGGGTGGGGACGCCAGAAATGCCTGTTTGGCATACGGGTGAATACGGCCATCGAAGTTTCGGTTACCAGACAGCACCGCGGTGGTGTACAGGTCCCGGTCGATGATTTCCTGCTGGATGGTCGGGTCGAGGGCGCCGGACATGCCATTGCAGGTGGTGCAAGCAAAAGCGACGATGCCGAAGCCCAACGCTTCGAGCTCCGCCTCCAGGCCCGCCTCTTCCAAGTACAGCTGTACAGCCCTGGATCCAGGAGCAAGCGATGACTTGACCCAAGGCTTGCGCGCCAGCCCCAGCCTGTTGGCATTGCGTGCCAGCAACCCGGCGGCAATCACGTTGCGCGGGTTGCTGGTGTTGGTGCAGCTGGTGATGGCTGCAATGATCACCGCCCCGTCCGGCATCTGCCCGGGTACCTGCTCCCAGGCACCCGCAATCCCCTTGACGGCCAGCTCGCTGGTGGCCACCCGGGCATGGGGGTTTGAGGGGCCCGCCATGGTGCGCACTACGCTGGAGAGATCGAAGTCCAGTGTGCGCTCGTAGACTGCGTCGGCAAAGCTGTCGGCCCATAGACCCGTGGCCTTGGCGTAGGTCTCTACCAGTGCGACCTGCTGTTCCTCGCGGCCCGTCAGGCGCAGGTAGTCGATGGTCTGTTGATCGATGGCGAACATGGCCGCCGTGGCGCCATATTCTGGAGCCATGTTGGAGATGGTGGCGCGATCGCCGAGCGTCAGAGCACGGGCGCCTTCTCCATGGAATTCGAGGTAGGCGCCGACCACCTTCTGCTTGCGCAGAAATTCGGTCAGGGCCAATACCAAGTCGGTTGCCGTCAGGTTGGGCGCCAGCTTGCCGGTGAGCTGGACGCCGATGATTTCCGGCAGACGCATCCAGGAGGCGCGCCCGAGCATGACGTTCTCGGCCTCAAGCCCTCCCACGCCGATGGCAATCACGCCCAATGCGTCCACATGAGGGGTGTGGCTGTCGGTGCCGACACAGGTGTCCGGGTAGGCCACGCCGTGATCGTTGTGTACCACGGGCGACATCTTCTCCAGGTTGATCTGGTGCATGATGCCGTTGCCAGGCGGGATGACATCGACGTTCTTGAACGCTTTCTTGGTCCAGTTGATGAAATGGAAGCGGTCTTCGTTGCGGCGATCCTCGATGGCCCTGTTGCGTTCGAACGCCTGGGGATCATAGCCGCCACACTCGACGGCCAGTGAGTGATCGACGATCAGCTGTACGGGCACCACCGGGTTGACCTGGGCAGGGTCACCGCCCTTGTCGGCGATGGCATCGCGCAAGCCGGCCAGGTCGACCAGCGCGGTCTGACCCAGGATGTCATGGCAGACGACCCGGGCCGGATACCAAGGGAAATCCAGGTCGCGCTTGCGCTCTATCAGCTGGGCCAACGACGCCTGGAGCGTACCGGGGCTGCAGCGGCGTACCAGGTTCTCGGCCAGCACGCGCGAGGTATAGGGCAAGCCCTGATAGGCGCCGGGTTTGATGGCCTCGACGGCAGCGCGGGCATCGAAATAATCCAGGTCGGTGCCTGGCAAGGCTTTGCGGTAGGCAGTATTCATATCGTTATCAGGCTCGGTCACGGATGGCGTTCAAGGGTGCGCGTGCGGGCAGACATGCTGGGCCACCCCGCGAGGCCAACAAGACCTGCGCGGGGTGGGCGCCCATCAGCGCTGCTCGATCGGCACGAACTGACGCTGTTCGACGCCGGTGTATTCGGCGCTCGGACGGATGATGCGATTGTTCTCACGTTGCTCGAACACATGCGCTGCCCAGCCGGTAAGCCGCGAGCAGACGAAAATAGGGGTGAACAGCTTGGTCGGTATGCCCATGAAGTGATACGCCGAGGCATGGTAGAAGTCGGCGTTGGGGAACAAGCGCTTCTGCTCCCACATGGTCTTGTCGATGGCTTCGGACACCGGGTACAGCACCGTGTCGCCCACTTCATCGGCAAGGCGCTTGGACCAGCCTTTGATCACCTCGTTACGCGGGTCGGACTCTTTGTAGATGGCATGGCCAAACCCCATGATCTTGTCCTTGCGCTCGAGCATGTGCAGCAACTCGGTCGACGCTTGCTGCGGGCTCTGGAAGCGCTCGATCAGCTCCATGGCCGCCTCGTTGGCACCGCCGTGCAGCGGGCCGCGCAGCGAGCCGATGGCGGCGGTGACGCAGGAGTACAGGTCCGAGAGGGTCGAGGCACACACCCGGGCGGTGAAAGTGGAGGCATTGAACTCGTGCTCGGCGTAGAGAATGAGCGATACGTTCATCACCTTCACATGCAGCTCGCTGGGCGGCTTGCCATGGAGCAACTGCAGGAAGTGGCCGCCCAAGGTGTCTTGGTCGCTGACGCAGTCGATGCGCACGCCGTGATGGCTGAAGCGGTACCAGTAACACATGATCGCCGGGAAGACGGCCAGGAGCCGGTCGGTCTTGTCGCGCTGGGCATCGAAGGTGAGCTCGGGCTCGAGGGTTCCGAGCACGGAGCAGCCCGTGCGCATCACGTCCATCGGGTGAGCGTCGCGCGGGATGCGCTCCAGTACTTCTTTCAACGCCTGCGGCAGGTCGCGCAGGCCTTTGAGCTTGTGCTTGTAGTCGGCAAGCTCGGCTTGGCAGGGCAGCTCGCCATACAACAACAGGTAAGCCACCTCCTCGAATTCGGCATGGGCGGCCAGGTCACGGACATCATAGCCCCGATAGGTCAGCCCAGCGCCGGCCTGACCGACCGTCGACAGGGCCGTCTGCCCGGCAACCTGACCGCGCAGGCCTGCGCCGCTGAGTACTTTTGCTTCGGCCATGGTGCTTCTCCTTTCTTGAACTTGTTATGGAATGCTGGCTGGCTAACCCTTACTTACCCCTGAACCTGGGCGCTGCAGCGCGCTCAGCTGGCAGGTCAGCCTTTTTTCTGTGCAAACAATGCATCGAGATGCTGCTCGAAAGCGTGGTACCCAATGGCCTCGTAAAGCTCCATGCGTGTCTGCATGGTATCGATGACGTTCTTCTGCGTACCGTCGCGGCGCAGGGCCGCGTAGACGTTTTCGGCAGCCTTGTTCATGGCACGGAACGCCGACAGTGGATACAGCACCAGCGACACATCGACCGAGCCCAGTTCTTCGGTGGTGTACAAAGGGGTGGCACCGAACTCGGTGATGTTGGCCAGGATGGGAGCCTTGACCCGGTCGGCGAAGGTCTTGTACATCGCAAGTTCGGTGATGGCTTCGGGGAAAATCATGTCCGCACCGGCCTCGACACAGGCGGCCGCCCGATCCAGCGCCGCATTGAGCCCCTCGACCGCCAGCGCATCGGTACGGGCCATGATCACGAAGCTGTCATCGGTGCGGGCATCGACCGCCGCCTTGATACGATCGACCATCTCCTGCTGGGTGACGATTTCCTTGTTCGGACGGTGGCCACAACGTTTGGCGCCTACCTGATCCTCGATGTGAATGGCCGCGGCGCCAAACTTGCTCATGGCGCGCACGGTACGGGCAACGTTGAAGGCCGAGGCGCCGAAACCGGTGTCCACGTCCACCAGCAATGGCAGGTCGCACACATCGGTGATGCGCCTGACGTCGGTCAGCACGTCGTCCAGGCTACTGATGCCCAGGTCAGGCAAGCCCAGCGAGCCTGCCGCCACACCGCCGCCGGACAGGTAGATGGCCTTGAAGCCGGCACGCTTGGCCAGCAAGGCGTGGTTGGCATTGATGGCGCCAACGACTTGCAGCGGGCGCTCGGCGGCCACTGCATCGCGAAAACGCTGGCCTGGGGTGCTCTTGACGGTCATTTTTCACCTCGTGTGCTGGGGGTGTGGTCGCCTTGGTAATGGCGCTCGATGTTGCGTTTGGACGCAGCGATGTGACGGCGCATCAACAGCTCGGCCAACTCGCCGTCACCCTCGGCGATCGCGTCCAGGATGCGGTGGTGCTCGGCGAAAGCTTGGCGTGGCCGATTGGGTGTGGCCGAGAACTGGATACGGTACATGCGCACCAGTTGGTACAGCTCGCCGCAGAGCATCTTGACCAAGGTCTGGTTGCCACTGCCCTGGATGATGCGATAGTGAAAATCGTAGTCACCCTCCTGCTGGTAATAGCCTACGCCCGCCTGAAAGGCAGCATCGCGCTCATGGGTTTCCAGCACCTGGCGCAGCTCGTCGATCTCGGCCCTGCCCATGCGCTCGGCCGCCAGGCGGCAGGCCATGCCTTCGAGCGACTCGCGGATTTCATAGAGTTCGATGAGTTCGGCGTGGCTCAGTGAAACCACACGTGCGCCCACATGGGGCACACGAACCAGCAGGCGCTGGCCCTCGAGGCGGTGAATGGCTTCACGCAGCGGGCCTCGGCTGATGCCATAGGTGCGGGCAAGCTCCGGCTCGGAAATCTTGCTCCCTGGGGCTATGTCCCCCCGCACAATGGCCGCTTGAATCCGCCTGAACACATGCTCGGACAGGGTTTCCGATTCCTCGTTGCCAGCAGCGTCATTGGGTGAAAGCACCTGCATATTGTTGACACCATGCCTAAATAATTGCCATCAATCTAGCTGAACCACATGCACTGGTCAAAACATTATCCATGATTGTCGACAATAACCATTCCAAGAAACTAGCTTCCGATCAGGGTGTCAGATCGCGCACCGCTGGCGTCAATACGTCGGCGTGATAGAATGCCGCGCCTTCGATGGAGTATGGATAGCCCGTCTGCCCCGCCAGCATGGTGCCGGCAGATCAACGAGGAAGCTTGTGCAGCCGTTGCCAGTCGCCTTACCCCGAACCTTGCACAATACCGCGCCAGGACTATGAAACTGACACCCTTTGCTTTGCTGATTAGCCTCCTCCTGTTGCCGGCCCTGAGCCAGGCAGCCGGCAAGACCGTGTACGGTCTGAACGAATATGCTCGCCTTGGCGACCTCGACCTCGAAGTGGCGGCCAAGCTCGACACCGGGGCCAAGACTGCCTCGCTCAGCGCCCGCGACATCAAGCGTTTCAAGCGCAATGGTGAAAGCTGGGTGCGTTTCTATCTGGCCATTGACGCTGCCCATTCCCATCCCATCGAACGCCCGCTGGCGCGCGTTAGCAAGATCAAGCGCAGGGCTGGCGACTACGACGCCGAATCGGGCAAGGCCTACACCGCGCGCCCCGTCATCGAGCTGGACATCTGCATGGGCCAGGCCACGCGCACCATCGAAGTCAACCTCACCGATCGCAGCGCTTTCCAGTTCCCATTGTTGATCGGCTCGGAGGCCTTGAAGCATTTCGACGCCCTGGTCGACCCAAGCCTTAAATATGCGGCCGGCAAACCTGCCTGTGCCACCGACGCTCCCAAAGCAGAGTAATTCCGATGCGCTCTCTTACCCTCCATCTGAAAGTCCTGATCACCGTCCTGGTGCTGCTGGGCGTAGCGGTCACGGCTTATCAGATCTTCGTACTTGGCATCCCGGTGACCGAGGATGAAACGGACGATCTGTGGAACATCGATGCCAAGATCGAATTTGTGGCCAGCACCAAGGACCCGGTAAAGGTCCAGATGTTCGTGCCGCCCCTGAATCGGGATTATGTGAGCCTCAACGAAAGCTTCATCTCCAACAACTATGGTGTGAGCGTCAACCGCGCCGATGGCAACCGCAAGGTCACCTGGTCCGCTCGGCGCGCCAGCGGCAATCAGACCCTGTACTACCGGCTGGTGCTGACCAAGCGCTACAGCACTGAGAAAGCCAAGGTCAAGGGCCCGACTTTCCGCGACAGCCTTGCAGTAGAAGGCCCTGAGAAAATCGCCGCCGAAGCTTTGATGGCACCGATTCGTCAGCATTCGGCTGATGTCGAGACGTTCGTCAGCGAAACCATCAAGCGCGTCAACAACCTCAACGACGACAACGTCAAGCTGCTGCTGGCAGGCGATACCTCGCCGATGAAGAAAGCGCAGGTCATTGACCTGCTGCTGTCCATCGCTCACGTGCCGATGGAGAAGGTGCACACGATCCGCCTGGTGGCCGACACCCCGCAAACCCCGGAACTGTGGTTGCGCAGCTTCAACGGCAATGACTGGCTGTATTTCAACCCCGAAACCGGTGAGCAAGGCCTGCCCAACGATCGGCTGCTGTGGTGGACCGGGGATGACAACCTGATCACGGTCGATGGCGGCAAGCGGGCCAACGTAACCTTCAGCATGAACAACAGCGAGATGAACGCCATCCGCCTGGCCAAGCTGACGGACGAGAACACCGACGCCGACTTCCTCGAATACTCCCTGTACGGGCTGCCACTGCAGACCCAGCAGACCTTCATGATCATGGTCATGATCCCCATCGGCGTGCTGGTGATTCTGGTGCTGCGCAACCTGATCGGCATCCAGACCCTGGGCACTTTCACACCGGTCCTGATCGCCCTGGCCTTCCGCGAAACACAGCTGGGCTTCGGGATCGTGCTGTTCACCGTCATCACCGCGCTTGGGCTATCGCTGCGCTCCTACCTCGAACACCTGAAGCTGCAGATGCTGCCCCGCCTTTCGGTGGTGCTGACATTCGTCGTGGTGTTGATCGCCGCCATCAGCCTGTTCAGCCACAAACTGGGCCTTGAGCGCGGCTTGTCGGTTGCGCTGTTCCCGATGGTGATCCTGACCATGACCATCGAACGCCTGTCGATCACCTGGGAAGAACGCGGCGGCGGTCATGCCATGAAAGTGGCCATCGGCACCTTGTTCGCCGCGTCTCTGGCTCACTTGCTGATGATGGTGCCGGAGCTGGTCTACTTCGTGTTCACCTTCCCGGCCGTACTGTTGATCCTGGTGGGCTTCATGCTGGCAATGGGTCGCTACCGCGGCTACCGCCTGACCGAGCTGGTCCGCTTCAAGGCATTCCTGAAGAAGGCGGACGCCTGATGTTCGGCCTGATCAAGACGTGGAAAGCCCTGGAGGCCCGGGGCATCATGGGTATCAATCGGCGCAATGCAGACTATGTACTCAAGTACAACAAGCGCCACCTGTACCCGATCGTCGACGACAAGATCATCACCAAAGAGCGCGCGCTGGCAGCCGGCATCCACGTGCCGGAAATGTACGGTGTCATCGAGACTGAAAAGCAGATCGAGAAGCTCGACGAGATCATCGGCGGGCGCAGCGACTTCGTGATCAAGCCAGCTCAGGGTGCCGGGGGTGATGGCATCATGGTCATCGCCGACCGTTTCGAAGACCGCTATCGGACGGTGTCCGGCAAGATCATCAGCCATGAAGAAATCGAGCACCAGATTTCCAGCATCCTCACCGGGCTTTACTCGCTCGGCGGCCATCGCGACCGCGCCCTGATCGAGTACAGGGTCACCCCGGACCAGATCTTCAAGAGCATCAGCTATGAAGGCGTGCCGGACATCCGCATCATCGTCCTGATGGGCTACCCGGTCATGGCCATGCTGCGCTTGCCCACGCGCCAGTCCGGCGGCAAGGCCAACCTGCACCAAGGCGCCATCGGCGTAGGCGTGGACCTGGCCACGGGTGTGACGCTGCGAGGTACCTGGCTGAACAACATCATCAGCAAGCACCCCGATACCACCAACGCAGTGGACGGCGTGCAGCTGCCGACCTGGGACGGGTTCATGAAGCTGGCAGCCGGCTGCTATGAGCTGTGCGGCCTGGGCTACATTGGCGTGGACATGGTGCTGGATCAGGAGAAAGGCCCACTGATCCTCGAGCTCAACGCGCGTCCAGGGCTGAACATCCAGATCGCCAACGATTGCGGCCTGACGCAACGCACCCATGCGATCGAGGCGCACCTTGAGGCACTGGCCAAAGAGGGTGTGACCGAAGACGCCGAGCAACGCGTGCGCGTGGCCCAAGGGCTATTCGGCCACAGGCCCGGCCACTGAGAAGGGGGCTGACCACCAGCCCCGGCAAGATGAAGATGGCGAATGTCGCCCTGACGCTAGGCGCAATGCCTGCGCCGGACTACAATCGCCGTCCTCGCTTTTACATCGCCGTCCCTACTGATGCCGACCTGTACGTTGTACGCCCTGCCCTACCAGCCCGACCCGGCTGCCTACTTTTCCTGCCTGCGTGATGCGCCGGGTGCCATTTTGCTCGACAGCGCTCGCCCCGGCGCAGAGCGCGGCCGCTTCGACCTGATAAGCGCGTGGCCCGTGCAGCACCTGCAGGTGCTGGCGGACGAACCGGGGCGCGCCTTCCTGCAACGGTTGCGCGATGCGCTGGCTGCCTTGGGACCTGCACAGCTGCCACCAGAGAGCGAGCTGCCGTTTGCCGGTGGGTTGATCGGTTACCTGAGCTACGATTTTGGTCGTCGGCTTGAACACCTGCCGACCCAAGCGGTGGACGACCTCGGCCTGCCGGATGCCCAACTGGGCGTGTACGCGTGGGCGCTGGCGACCGATCACGCGACCCGTACTAGCCAACTGGTGTTCCATCCAAGCCTGGGCAGTGAAGAGCGTGAGCGACTGGTGCACCTGTTCGAGGAATGCGAGCCTACGGCCAATGGGGCTTTCAAGCTGCTCGCGCCGATGACCGGGGACCTTGCGCCCGAGCAGTACCATGCAGCCTTCGAGCAGGTTCAACGCTACATCCAGGCAGGTGACTGCTACCAGATCAACCTGACCCAACGGTTTCGCGCTGCTTGCCAAGGCGATCCCTGGCGAGCTTATCAAGCGCTTCGCCAGGCGTGCCCAACACCGTTTTCCGGGTTCCAGCAATTGGCAGATGGCAGCGCCTTGTTGAGCTTCTCGCCTGAGCGTTTCATCCGCGTCAGCAAGGGGCATGTGGAAACCCGTCCGATCAAGGGCACCCGTGCGCGGGGCCTGGATGCTGCCGAGGACGCGCGCAATGCCGAGCAGCTACGGCAAAGCCCCAAGGACCGGTCGGAAAACCTGATGATCGTGGACTTGTTGCGCAATGACCTGGGCCGTACGTGCGAGATTGGCTCTGTCAAAGTGCCTGAGTTGTTCAGCCTGGAAACCTACCCCAATGTGCACCACCTGGTCAGCAGCGTGGCGGGGACGCTGGCGGCTGACAAGGACGCACTGGACCTGATCGGCGACAGCTTCCCTGGTGGCTCGATCACCGGCGCGCCCAAGATCCGCGCGATGCAAATCATTGATGAGCTTGAACCCACTCGCAGAGCGCTCTACTGCGGATCGCTGCTGTATGTCGATGTCCGCGGCGAGATGGACAGTTCTATCGCCATCCGCAGCCTGTTGATCAAGGACGGCCAGGTCAGTTGCTGGGGCGGTGGCGCCGTGGTGGCCGACTCTGAATGGCAGGCCGAGTACGAGGAGTCGATTGCCAAGGTGCGGGTGCTGATGCAGACCTTGCAGGCGATCTAAGGCGGTTTTACCCCGTCAACCGCTGGACGCACCTCGGCGCGCCCGCAACCAGGGTAGGTTTTTTGTTACCATTGCCTCACTACGAGCGCCCAGCGCCACAGCCAAGATGGAAACCGCCTGATGAGCCAACCTTTCGACGTCGCTGCCCTGGCAGCGGCTTACGCGGACAAATCCCCACAGGACATTCTAAAGCTCGCCTTTGAGCATTTCGGCGACGACCTGTGGATCTCCTTCAGTGGTGCCGAAGATGTGGTGCTGGTGGACATGGCCTGGAAGCTGAACAAGCAGGTCAAGGTCTTCAGCCTCGACACCGGACGGTTGCATCCAGAGACCTATCGCTTCATCGAGCAGGTGCGCGAGCATTATAACTTGCCCATCGAAATCCTGAGCCCCGACCGCAGCAAGCTCGACCCTTTCGTCAAAGACAAAGGCCTGTTCAGCTTCTACCGTGACGGTCACGGCGAGTGCTGCGGCATACGCAAGATCGAGCCCCTGCGCCGCAAGCTTGCGACCGTCAGCGCCTGGGCGACGGGGCAGCGCCGTGACCAGAGCCCAGGGACGCGCAGCCAGGTGGCAGCCCTTGAGGTCGACACAGGCTTCTCCACCCCGGAGCGCACGCTCTACAAGTTCAACCCCCTCGCGCAGATGACCAGCGAAGAAGTATGGGGCTATATCCGCATGCTTGAGCTGCCCTACAACAGCCTGCATGAGCGCGGTTTCATCAGCATCGGTTGCGAGCCCTGCACGCGCCCTGTGCTACCCAATCAGCACGAGCGCGAAGGTCGCTGGTGGTGGGAGGAATCGACCCAGAAGGAATGCGGCTTGCACGCCGGCAATCTGATTACCAAGGCTTGAAACGCGGGCGGCATCAGTAAAAAGGGCCGCTTGACGGCCCTGGCATCCAAGCATCAGTGCACCGGTAGCTCGACACCTTCGAACAGGGCCTCAAGCTCCTGCTTGTTGTGACACTGAATGGCCTTGGCCATCACTTCACGGGTCAGGTGCGGCGCAAACTTCTCGATGAAGTCGCACATGAACCCACGCAGGAACGTGCCACGCCGGAAGCCGATCTTGGTGATACTGGCCTCGAACAGTTCGCTGGCGTCCAGGGCCACCAGATCACCGTCCAGCTTGGCGTCGACCGCCATGCCCGCAACGATACCCACGCCCAGACCGAGACGGACATACGTCTTGATCACGTCCGCGTCCGCCGCCGTGAACACCACCTTGGGCGTCAAGCCACGGTTGCTGAAGGCTTCATCCAGCTTGGAGCGCCCGGTAAAGCCGAACACATAGGTAACGATGGGGTACTCGGCCACCGCTTCAAGGGTCAGCTTGGGCAGCTTCGCCAATGGGTGGCCCTGTGGAACTACCACGCAACGGTTCCACTTGTAGCACGGCATCATGATCAGGTCGCCGAACAGCTCGAGCGCTTCTGTGGCGATGGCGAAATCCACCGTACCGTCGGCGGCCATCTCGGCGATCTGCATCGGGGAGCCCTGATGCATGTGCAGGGACACTTCCGGGTACTGCTTGATGAAGCCACTGATCACCGGAGGCAAGGCGTAGCGAGCCTGGGTATGAGTAGTGGCGATGGAGAGCGTGCCCTTCTTCTCGTTGGAGAACTCCTGGGCGATCTGCTTGATACTTTCGACCTTGCGCAGGATCTCGCCAGCGGTGTTGATGATGCGCTCTCCAGCCGGGGTGACACGCGTCAGATGCTTGCCGCTGCGAGCAAATACCTCGACGCCCAGTTCGTCTTCGAGCAGGCGAATCTGCTTGCTGATCCCCGGCTGCGAGGTATACAGGCTTTGCGCTGTCGCGGAGACGTTGAGGTCATGGTGCGCTACTTCCCAGATGTAGCGCAGTTGTTGAAGCTTCATAGGTTTCCCTCAGTTCAGCATGGGTCAGCGGCAGCGGGCAGCGACGATATATAACTATATTAGTGGTAATCGCAATAAATCTAGAACTATTTTGTTACACAGCTTGGAATATGCCTACAGCGTAATTCAGGCCTTCCTACGACCTAAATGCTGTGCCAAAGGGACCATGTAGACCGGCACCGGCGAAAGCTGTAGCAGTCTGACCGCGGTCCTACCCAAGGGCACGTCCACGCCGGCCCCGGCGCTGTGGCTGCCGAAGACAAGCAAGTCGACGCTCAGACGCTGCGCCTGATCCAGGATCACTTGCGCAGGGTCGCCCTGGCGTACGCGTACCGCCTTGAGCACTGCCAGATCGGCTTGCTCCCCCAGCTCTTCTCGAAAATTTTCCAGTACACGCTGCTCGATGTTGGCCATTACCGTGCCTACGCCCTGGCTGTGCAGCTGATCAAGGGTGTGTTCATCCAGGTAACTTTGCAGGAGGGATTCAGCAAACTGGCCCATCGGTTCGACCGCATGAATCACGTACAACTCGGCACCGAATGTGCGCGCCAACGCAAGCGCATGCTGCATCACGAATGGCGCATAGACGCCGAGGTCTGTGGCGTACAGCAGAGAGCGGATCATTCGACCTCCTCGACTGCCATGGCGGCAGGGCAAGCTTGAGCTTAGCAGCGCATCAGCGCCTCGCTTGCCAAGGCTGATGCATGACTGCGCCTAGCGCATGGTCCCTTCACTGCGTTTACCGAGGTACGTCAGCGACTGGTACAACATCTCCATGCGGGGCAAATGGCAACCTGCCGCCTGGACGCGGGCCAGAGGTGCTGCATAGATGGCTTCTATTTCGAGCGGCCGATGGTGAACATGGTCGTGGTACATGCTGGGCCAGTAATCCGGCATGCGCTCGGTCATGCTCAGCAGCTGCTGGGCGTAGCCTGCGGGCATGGCATGACCACAAGTGGCGGCGCCCCCTATCACCTCCTCCATCAAGGCTTGCACCAGCGTGCGAGCATGGCTGTCGCCCAGCAGCTGGGCCGTGCTGGCATCGAGCAGCACTGACAAGCCGTTGAATGGGACGTTCCAGACCAGCTTCTGCCACCGTGCGCCAGCCAGATCAGGCATGCCGACGGCATTCACCCCCGCAGCCTGGAACAATGAAACCCCCTGCTCCACCAGGCGGCGTCCGCCATCGCTACTGGGGCCGCTGTGGTAACCCAGGTTCACGGTGCCTAACGCCTGATGGCGAATCACGCCGGGCGCCTGGCGGTCGGCGCAGACGAAGCACAACCCGCCAAGCAAGTGCATGTCAGCACGAAGCAACGGGCGCAGTTGCGCTTCGACATCCAGTCCGTTCTGCAGCAGGACCACGTTCGCATCCGGTGCAGCGGCCTGCACGATCAGCGGTGCCAGTTGAGGGTTGCCAGTGGCTTTGGCACCTATCAATAGCCAATCGCACGGCGGCATTTGCGCGGCGTCGGCGTAGCAATTCACGTTGCCATGCAGCTGCCCATGGACAGCACTGTGTACGGTCAGCCCATGCTGACGGACCGCTTCGTACTCGCTTCTGAGCAAAAAGTGCACATTGAAGCCGGCCTTTGCCAGCAACAGCCCGTAAAAGCCGCCTATGGCGCCACTGCCGATGATGCCAATCCGGGGGTTGCGCGCGCGCATGCGGTTCTCCTTCTCATGTCAGGCTGTTTTCACACCGGTCAAGCACCTTCGCGCAGGTCAATGTTCGCTGTCCACCCCGCCGCCCGGAAAAACCCCGTCTGCGCGGGGCAATGCCCATTGTGGCGCAAACGCTAACGCGCTAAGGTTCGGCTCCCCGCTGCGATTATTCTTGCTGCTGGGCCGCACGGGGATAGCTGGCGGCCGGCACCCGTGACCTGACGAGTAACACGATGGCTGATTTACCGATCGATGACTTGAACGTTGCATCCAACGAGACGCTGATCACCCCCGACCAGCTCAAGAAGGAAATTCCCCTTAGCGCCCAGGCCCTGCAGACCGTGACTGCTGGCCGTGACGTGGTGCGCAATATTCTCGATGGCAAGGATCACCGCCTGTTCGTCGTGGTCGGCCCTTGCTCCATCCACGACATCAAGGCCGCGCATGAGTACGCAGAGCGCCTTAAGGCCCTGGCCGAAGAAGTGTCGGACACGTTGTACCTGGTCATGCGTGTGTATTTCGAGAAGCCGCGTACCACTGTGGGCTGGAAAGGCCTGATCAACGACCCCTATCTGGACGACTCCTTCAAGATTCAGGATGGCTTGCACATCGGTCGCAAGCTGCTGCTCGACCTCGCCGAAATGGGGCTACCCACAGCCACTGAGGCACTGGACCCGATTTCCCCTCAGTACCTGCAGGACCTGATCAGCTGGTCAGCCATCGGTGCACGTACCACCGAGTCGCAGACCCATCGCGAAATGGCCTCTGGCCTGTCGTCGGCTGTCGGCTTCAAGAACGGTACCGACGGTGGCTTGACCGTCGCCATCAACGCCCTGCAGTCGGTGTCCAAGCCGCACAGGTTCCTTGGGATCAACCAGGAAGGTGGCGTTTCCATCGTGACCACCAAGGGCAACCCCTACGGGCATGTCGTGCTTCGCGGCGGCAACGGTAAACCCAATTACGACTCGGTCAGTGTCGCCCTGTGCGAACAGGACCTGGCCAAGGCCAAGATCAAGGCCAACATCATGGTCGACTGCAGCCATGCCAACTCCAACAAGGATCCGGCATTGCAACCGCTGGTGATGGAAAACGTAGCGAACCAGATTCTGGAGGGCAACCAATCGATTATCGGGTTGATGGTCGAGAGCCATCTGAACTGGGGCTGCCAGTCCATTCCCAAGGACTTGTCGCAGTTGCAGTACGGCGTCTCCGTGACGGACGCCTGCATCGACTGGTCAGCGACTGAGAAGACGTTGCGCAGCATGCGCACGAAGTTGAAGGACGTACTGCCTCAGCGCAATCGCGCCTGAGACCTCAAGGGGCCATCCAGGCCCCGTTGCCCGAAGCAGTGGTCACACCTTGCTGGCGTGACGCTGCTGACGCTCCATGTAACGTTCCACGTACGAGCACGAGGGTATCACCGTGTAGCCCATCTGCTCGGCATACTGCAGCGCGCGCTCGGTCAGGGCAGCGGCGATCCCACGTCCACGCAAGGCGTTGGGTACGAACGTGCGGTAGATGTCCAGCGTCTGCTTACCCAAGTCCATGTAGGTGAGGTAGGCACGATGACCGTCCACGTTGGTCTCGAACTGATGACCCGCCTGGTCATGGTGGATGGTCAGCGCTTCGCTCATCACTACTCCTTGCGGGCCTTTCCGGCAGACCCTTAGCCTGATCGATGGTCAATACCCGGCACACTTGGCACATGCATCATCTGTTGCGCGTTGGACCGCTGGACGTCTGCGTTCGTTCGGGCTTTCTGTAAACCCACATACTAGGCGCATACCCGTGGATTGCTCAAGTGAAGCGCTTTGAATGAATGCAAGCTACCAACCGCTTACGCTGTTAAGTGTGACGTTAGCTTTGCCGACAAATGATGTACGACTAAGACGCACAAAGACAGTAGAAGTCACCCTTAGTTCAACACGAAAGTTGCCGTTAGTGTCGTGTTGCACCGCTGCCTCGGGGCTGGGAGCCACTGGCCAGTGTGGGCGCAGACACTGCGCACTGTTTTTTTTTGCAGTTCTTGCGTTCAGTCAGTTTACTTACTACAAGTAATGGGTACTATGTACGCCGGCCAGTTTCTCTTTTCTGAGAGATGGCTCATTAATAGAAAGTCCTTGAAGGGGAACACGATGAACAACGTTCTGAAATTCTCTGCTCTGGCTCTGGCCGCAGTTCTGGCTACCGGTTGCAGCAGCGTCTCCAAAGAAACCGAAGCTCGCCTGACTGCAACCGAAGACGCAGCAGCCCGCGCACAAGCTCGTGCCGATGAAGCCTACCGCAAGGCTGACGACGCACTGGCAGCCGCTCAGAAAGCTCAGCAGACCGCTGACGAAGCCAATGAGCGCGCACTGCGCATGCTGGACAAAGCCAGCCGCAAATAATAGTCCTTCGGGGCTGTTATCAAGCCGACCCCCTTGGGGGTCGGCTTTTTTTTGGTTTCGAAATCGCACGTTGGCGCGATGCGCCGCCCAAGACGCCTGGTGCGCCTTGGCAACGCCGTTCGCACAGCGGGTTACTGCATCTCCTCTGGAAGCGTCGAGACCATGGGTGTGGCGCCCTGATTGTCGACGGGCACGGCAATCTCCACCGGCATACCGTCTTCAGCAGCCACGACATCGCGAACCATGTCCCAGTTCATGCGCAGGTTATTGGCCAGGTCTTCGCGCTTGAGCAACGCGTTGATGACCGCCGTATGCTTGTCGACCACCGACGGATTGCCCTGATCATCCAGCGGCGTATGGGCTTCGAGGTATACCTTGCCCCCGCTCAACCCGAACTTGTACGGTTCGTTGATGATGCGAACCGGCGTACCCACTGGCACCATGCCCGACAGTTCCAGCACATTGTTGTTGAGCATGCGGAAGCAGCCATGGCTGGTACGCATGCCAATCCCGAATTTCTTGTTTGAGCCGTGGATCAGATAACCTGGTACGCCCAGGGTGAACTTGAAGGGCCCGAGCGGGTTGTCCGGGCCGGCCGGAACCACGGCAGGCAAGATGTCGCCATCGGCCGCATGTTCGGCCCGAATCGACGCCGGCGGCGTCCAGGTGGGGTTTGGCGTCTTGGCGATGATCTTGGTATTGGCAATTGGCGAACCCCAGCCTTCGCGACCGATCCCCAGCGGGAAGGTGTGCACGACATTCTCGCCCTTGGGGTAATAATACAAGCGGTATTCGGCAAGGTTGATGACGATACCTTCGCGAGGGCCCGGTGGCAGGATGTAGCGCGTGGGCAAGATGATTTCGGTGCCGGCGCCAGGCAGCCAGGGATCGACGCCCGGGTTGGCGGCGATCATCTCCAGATAGCCCAGATCATTGGCCGTACCGATATCGGCGAATGTATCCTCGTACTTGGCCTTGATCACATGCACCTGACCGACGATGTCGTCCCCAGGTGGCGGCAGTGGCAACTCCAGTGCGACAGTGGGCCCCGCTACCAGCAAGGCGGCCAGGGACAGGCTACGAGTGACGGCGGGAAAGCGCGGCAACATCCGGTAAATCCTTTGGAAGGTGGGACGAAAGCCATGATTGTACACCCCCGCCCCAAGCAGCGGGAGGCACCCGGAGCCCGACACGGTTACAGATGATGAAAGGTGCGCGCCTAGACTGCCTGCAGCTGGGGCCAGATCGGCCGCATGCCCCGCCGTTGCGCGTCCAGAATGGCACGGCACAGCTCGCACAGTCGGGTATCGCGATAGATGGTGCGTGGTACGCCGGACCAGCGAGGGTGCGCGGGCAATAAACCCCCGCACAATGTTCTGTCTACCGGCACGCCGAGTTCGAGCTGCCGCGCGACCAGGTGAACGCGACTTTCCTGGCAGGCGAACAGGTCAAGCTGTTCGTCGGGCTCGATCAATTGGTAGGCGAAAAGGGACCAGGCAGGGCGCGGCATCGGGGGTACTCGGAACGGGGGGCGCAACATTAGCCCA
The DNA here is from genome assembly GCF_900230165.1 of Pseudomonas sp. URMO17WK12:I9. Taxonomy (NCBI): domain Bacteria; kingdom Pseudomonadati; phylum Pseudomonadota; class Gammaproteobacteria; order Pseudomonadales; family Pseudomonadaceae; genus Pseudomonas; species Pseudomonas sp. URMO17WK12:I9. Next base: position 502,076 of record NZ_OCMQ01000003.1, read on the forward strand.
AACCCGCCCCCGTTTAAAGCGTCAGAGCAACGGTTTAAGCACCGGCCAGGCATTTTCCAGCAGCCGCTGCTGGGCGCCCTGGGCGGGATGGATGCCGTCGGCCTGCATCAACTCAGGAACGCCCCCTACCCCTTCCAGGAAAAACGGCACCAGGGCCACCTGCTTGTCCTTGGCCAGCTCCTCGTACACCTTGGCAAAGGCCGTGGTATAGCGAACACCATAGTTGGGAGGCAGCTGCATGCCCAACAGCAGCACCTTGGCACCTGCCTGGCGCGACTGATCGACCATTGAGGCAAGGTTTTGTCGCAATTGCGCTGGCGGCTGCCCGCGCAACCCATCGTTGCCTCCCAACTCCAGCACCACCACCGCCGGCTTGTGCGCCGCCAGCAACGCAGGCAGCCGCGCTTGCCCGCCGGCGCTGGTGTCGCCACTGATCGACGCGTTGACCACTTTGTCGTCGAAACCTTCCTGGCGCAGGCGGGTCTGCAACAAGGATGCCCACCCGTAGCGGGTATCCAGGCCAAAACCTGCGCTGATACTATCACCGACAATCAGCACCGTTCCCGCAGTCGCGCTCTGGGCCAGGCAATACAGGGCCAGGCCGGCACTCATCAACCACATTCGCATCGGATTCTCCATGGGCCCCAGCATGCTCGTTGCGCAGCACCTTAGCAAAGTGGTCACCAGCGCGGAAGGTGAACTCACCATCCTGCACCCCCTATCGCTGGAGCTGGCCGCGGGGGACAGCCTTGCCATCGTCGGCGCCTCAGGTTCAGGCAAGTCGACCCTGCTTGGGCTGCTGGCCGGGCTTGATCAGCCCAGCGAAGGTTCGGTGACGCTCGCCGGACACGACCTTGGCGCGCTCGATGAGGACCAGCGGGCGCGCATCCGGGCCGAGCACGTGGGCTTCGTGTTCCAGTCATTCCAGTTGCTCGACAGCCTCAATGCACTGGAAAACGTGATGTTGCCGCTGGAACTGCATGGCCGCGCAGACGCGCGCGATCACGCGCGCACCTTGCTCGAACGCGTAGGCCTAGGGCAACGGCTGAGCCATACGCCGCGGCAACTGTCGGGCGGTGAGCAACAGCGGGTGGCCCTAGCCCGAGCCTTCGCCGCTCAGCCCGCCGTGCTGTTTGCCGACGAACCGACGGGCAACCTCGACAGCCACACGGGCGAGCGTATCAGCGACCTGCTGTTCGAGTTGAATCAGGAGCGCGGCACCACGTTGGTCCTGGTAACCCACGACGAGCGACTGGCGCACCGTTGTCACCGTCATATCCGCCTGGACGCGGGCCAGTTGGTCAGCCCCCTGGAGGCCGGATGAAGGGCATGCCGGCGTCGCGCCTGCTGGGGCTGGCCTGGCGGCAGCTGCTGCGTGATCTCAGGGCCAGTGAAGTTCGGGTGTTGTTCTTCTCGCTCCTGGTCGCCGTAGCGGCCAGTACTGCCATCGGGTATTTTGGCGCACGGCTCAACGGTGCCATGCAATTGCGCGCCAGTGAGTTTCTGGGCGCCGACCTGGTGCTGCAAGGCAGCGCCCCAGCGGCGGCGTCACAAATTACGGTAGGCAAGGCCTTGGGGCTGCATCACGCCCAAGTGGTCGAATTCACCAGCGTGGTCGGCGCAGATAACGGTATCCAGCTCGCGGGGGTAAAGGCCGCCGATAACGCCTATCCACTGCGTGGCCAGGTGCGCAGCGCCGCCGAGCCTTATGCCGAGGAAAACCCAGGCGGCGGGCCGGCAGCCGGCGAGGTGTGGGTAGAGCCCCGGCTGCTGGCGGCATTGGGCATGAACATCGGCGACAGCATCGATGTGGGCATGAAGACCCTGCGCATGAGCCGCGTGCTGACCTATGAACCGGATCGGGCGAACAACTTCTACAGCCTGACCCCACGGGTGATGATGAACCTGGCGGACCTGCCGGCGACCGGTGTGATCCAACCCGGCAGCCGCGTGACTTACCGTGACCTGTGGAGCGGCCCTGCCGCGGCATTGGCGCAATACCGTGCCAGCGTCGATAACACGCTTTCGGCCAGCCAGCGGTTGCGCGACACCCGCGATGGCAACCAGCAAATCGGCGGCGCACTGGGCAAAGCCGAGCGCTACCTGAACCTTGCCAGCCTCGTTGCAGTATTGCTGGCCGGTGTCGCCGTGGCGCTGTCTGCCAGCCGCTATGCCGCCAGGCGCCTGGACGCCAGCGCCCTGCTTCGTTGCCTGGGACTGTCGCGGCGCCAGGCACTGCTCCTGTACAGTTTGCAGCTGGCCATGCTCGGGTTTGCAGCGGCGATCGTGGGGGCCGCAGTAGGCTGGCTCGCGCAGCTGGGTTTGTTCGAGCTGCTGCACGGATTACTGCCCAGCGACGTACCGCCAGGCAGCCTGTGGCCGGCCTTGGCTGGAATCGCCACGGGCCTGGTCGCGCTGACAGGCTTTGCCCTGCCGCCGATTGCAGCTTTGGGTAAAGTGCCCCCGTTGCGGGTGTTGCGTCGTGACTTGCTCCCTGTCCCTCCCAGCAGCTGGCTGGTCTACGGTGCAGCCTTGTTCGCCCTGGGTCTTATCATGTGGCGGCTAAGCCTTGACCTGCTGCTGACCTTCGCACTCCTGGCAGGTGGCCTGGCGGCGGCCCTGGTCCTGGGCGGGTTGCTGTGGCTGGGTTTGCGCAGCCTGCGTCGGCTCCTGTCAGGGGCGCCGTTGGCCTGGCGGCTAGGGCTGGGCCAGCTGCTTCGCCACCCCACGGCCGCCGCTGGGCAGGCCCTGGCCTTCGGGCTGATCCTGCTGGCCATGGGCCTGGTCGCGCTGCTGCGTGCAGAGCTGCTCGACACCTGGCAGGCACAGCTGCCTGAAGACGCCCCGAATTATTTCGCACTCAATATTCTGCCTGACGATCAGGATCGCTTCGCCCAACAGCTCAAACAGATCAACGCCGCTGCTGCTCCTCTGTACCCGGTCACCCCGGGGCGGCTGATCGAGATCAACCAGCAGCCCGTTCAACAGATCGTCACGAAGGACTCCGCAGGCGAACGCGCCGTGCAACGTGACCTGAGCCTGACGTGGGCGGCGCAGTTGCCTGACGGCAACCAATTGACCGGTGGCCATTGGTGGCAAGGGTCACCAACCGATGTCGAGGTACCTGGCGTATCGGTAGAGGCCCAGCTCGCCGAAAGTCTTCAGCTGAAGTTGGGCGACACACTCACGTTCGATATTGGTGGCCAGCAACGTCAGGCCAAGGTGATCAGTCTGCGCAGCGTGCATTGGGACAGCTTCCAGCCCAACTTCTACATGATCTTCCAACCCGGCACATTGCAAGGGCTGCCTACGACCTATCTGACGAGTTTTTACCTCTCCCCCGGGCATGATCAGGAGATCGTCGCCCTGTCACGCGCATTTCCTGCGGTGACCATCCTCCAGGTCGATGCATTGCTCGCCCAATTGCGCAGCATACTTGCCCAGGTCACGCTGGCAGTAGAGTATGTGCTGCTGTTCGTACTGGCCGCGGGATTGGCCGTTTTGTTCGCAGGCCTTCAAGCCACCTTGGATGAGCGCATTCGCCAAGGTGCGCTCTTGCGTGCCCTGGGAGCCCAACGCCAGTTGCTGGTCAAGACACGGCGCATCGAATTCGGCTTGCTGGGGGCTTTGAGCGGTTTGCTGGCGGCGCTAGGGTGCGAGCTGATTACCTTGGTGTTGTATCACTACGCTTTCGCACTGCCCTGGAGCCCGCACCCGTGGTTGCTGCTCATGCCCGTCGCAGGCGCGCTGTTGGTAGGCTGCGCGGGTGTGCTCGGCACTCGCCGCGCACTTGATGCCTCACCGCTCACCGTCCTGCGTGAAGGGTGAAGCCAAGGCGGTCCTGCGTGACTCGGGACCGTCTTGCCGACGTGCCAGGCTTACGGCGAGCAGCTGCCCAGGCCGTGCTTCTCCAAATACCGCTGCTGGTCTTGGTCAGCCACCTGAAGGTGCGATGCCCTCTGGCTCGATCCCGATGTGTTCATGAAGTTGTTCGATATGCTCAGGGCGGATACCGCAGCACCCGCCTATGATCGTGGCGCAGGTGAAAGGCGCCACAGCATAACTGTTGGCCGTCACGATCCGCGCCGGCGCTTATGAACATCTTATGCGCCTGGAGCACGTGCTCTGGGGGCTCGATCAGCCCAAACGCCAACCGTTCCGGCTGCCTGAAGGGGGTTCCGCTGCGCTTGAGCACCTGCTCCATCCCACCGTCAAGCAGGTGATTGCGATAAGCCATTTGCATTGGTGACAAGCGCCGAGGGCGAAGGTCGCCAAGCCTGACGCACCTGGCGCCTGCGGGTTGGAGAAGCCTCGCAGATCACCAGGCTGTCGAACGAGTACCACGCCTGTGAAACGGCGGTGAACGGTTGGCTGAAAAAGCGTTGAAAAACTACGCGGCCTTGCAACCCAGGCTGCGCATCAGATCGCGGGTTGCGTCGAGAAAGACCTCGTTGATCGCCTCGGCACACTCTGGCGTCAAGCGGCTTGAAGGGCCTGACAGCACCAATGCCCCGACCAGTTCATCGCCTGCCCCGTAGACGGGAAAGGCTACCGAAGCCGCATGCGGGTCCGTGGCCCCCATCGAGAAAAACGGCTTCTGCATGGTGATGCCGCTGGCAAACGGTGTACGCAAGGCCTGGGCGCCGGCAGCATCGTCCATCGGACGCATATCGCCAGGTTGAACGTGCATGCGTAGGCGATGGGGGGAGTTCACCCGGTACTGACACATGCGGTAGGCGCCGTGGCGCACGTAGAACGACGCGGTTTCACCCGTACGCTCGGCCAGAAGGTGCAGCCTGGGCATCACGTGCCGCTCCAGATCAATACCCTCTTCGTACACGGCGTTAAGCCGCATCACTTCACTGGCCAGCTGGTAGCGACCGTCGGCCATGCGGTTGACATAGCCGTGATTCTCAAGCGAAACCATCAGGCGCATGATGGTACTTTTGATCAGCCCGGTACGCTCGACGAGCTCGACGAGCGTCAGCGCCGTGTCCCCCACCTGAAACGCAGAAAGTACCGTCAGCACGCGGTCGGCCGAAGCCACTCCATTGACCGCGGGACGCGGCCGGACATTTACCATCGAGAGTTCCTCACCTGTGAATGATGCAAGTCATTGTCGGCATTGAAAGCGCCCATTATCTGGCAATGCCCTGACGACCGCCATCACAGCTGACCACATCGATTGGGTGGTTGCGCAATCTGCAGCCAGTCGTCCGGGGCTTCTTGCAAGCATGCGGACGCACCATGAACTCGGCCAAGGCCATGACGTGGCTCAGCTGCACGGACCATTCACCGCTGACTCCAGTGCTTGATCCAGTGCTTGAACATGGCGCATCTGGGCGGTTAACGTCTGTAGCCTCCCGGCTACCCTGTGCCACCTCCCCGTGCGCGCAGCGACAATGTTGGCCGGGTTCGGATATGGAAAAAAGCAAACATGGCAACTGACCTCATCACCGAAGCAGGCTACCAAGCCCTGAAAGATGAACTGGACTGGCTTTGGCGAGATGAGCGACCAGAGATCACGCGCAAAGTGACCTGGGCGGCGTCACTGGGCGATCGCAGTGAAAATGCGGACTACCAGTACAACAAGAAAAGGTTGAGGGAAATCGACCGTCGTGTCCGCTACCTTCGCAAGCGCATCGAGAACCTGCGCGTGGTGCCTTACTCGCCCGCGCAGGAAGGAAAAGTGTTTTTTGGAGCATGGGTGACCATCGCCAACGAGCACGACCAAAGCAAGCGGTTCCGAATCGTTGGCGCGGATGAAATCTACGACCGCAAGGACTTCATCTCCATCGACTCACCGATGGCCCGGGCCTGCATAGGCAAGTGCGTCGGGGACGAGATCATGGTGCGCACACCCACGGGAGAAGCCTACTGGGACGTCACCGACATTCAATACGATGCACACGAAGCCGCGCCACGATTCGTCAAACCCTGATCGCTTTGCACCGTCGCAGGAGACGGCAGACTTTCAGCGTGCCGTGATCAGCCCTTGGCGCGCGATACGGACCAGATGGCCGATCACTTCGGCCGAGGCCTCGGGCGCGGGCGCTTGAATCACGGCAAGGTCGAACCGGTCATTGGCGTACTGGGCGAAATGCTCGCCGGTCTCGGCGAACTGGATCAGGAATGCACGGGCCTGGCCTCGTCGACGAGACAAGCCTTCAAGGTGGCGCAAAAGTGTGGGCTGGTGCGCCCCCCCAAGCAGGATGCGCGGGGTGCGCGACGCCTGACTGACAGGCAGAGGGCTTAGACAGACACTGGTACGTGGGCAACTCATGGTGAATTCTCCGCCTCGCCAATCTCGCTGGGCAGCGGTGGGAGGCGTCACCGAACCAGCGCTTTAGCGGTATTTCGGGACACCCCTCGGGCGTCTCTGCGCCCCGCAAGTAGCTGTTTAAATCGGCGCAGGCGTCATGCTAGAGCGATTGAACCGAACATGCAAGCGCACGATTCTGGCCAATTGCCCGCCTCGGTGCAGCCTCGCTTAGTGCTTGCCCTTGGGCTCCAGCACCCGCCGCTCCCGATTGAACGCCAGGAAGTACTTGTTCACGCTGTTGACGAAGTTGACCGGCCCCATGCCCACCTGCTCCATGGCGATGCGTTCGGTCTGGAAGAACCATTGGTTACCGTTGAGCCCACGCTTGCGCGCTTCGGCGCGCATGGCTTGCACGCGCTCGGGCCCCAGGTTGTAGGCGGCCAACACGAACGCCATGCGCTCACGTTCATTGATGCGGGGGCTGGAGAAGAACTTGCGACGGATCAGGGCCAGGTAACGCGCACTGGCCTGAACGTTGCCGTCCACCGTCTTGATGTTACTGACCCCGACCCGCTGGGCAGCCGCCGGCGTGATTTGCATCAACCCGTGTGCGCCCCCTGCCCCCCGCGCGGCCGGGTTGAGGGTCGACTCCTTGAATGCCAAGGCGGCAAGGTTGAGCCAGTCGATCTGCTGCGCCTGGCCATGCTTTTGCAACACGGCGCTGACCGAGGCCAGCCGTTGACGGTCCTGGCGGGCGAGCGGGTTGTGTACCCGGTACTGACGCCGATAGATGCGTTCGAATGCTGCATCCTCGTTGTCAGGGGCGCGATAGTTCTGTAGGAAGCGGTCGACCGATGCCTGCAACTGCGGCGAGTCACGACCAACGTACCAGCGCATGGCTTGCGAGGGCCCCAGGTGCACGCGCAGGTTGACACGCAGCTTCGGCATGACCTTTGACCAGCGGCGGGCGATCGGCTGTTCGACCACGGTCAAGTGATAGATACCGGCCTGGACCATCTCCAGCACATCCTCGATCGCTAGGGTCGGATCGACCCACTCCACCTTGACCGGGGGACGCTTGCGCATGGCCAGACGCTGGTTCAGTTGCTCGATCAACGGGCCCGCGGCACTGGCGCTTGTCAGCGCGATGGTGCGACCTGACAATTGTTCCGCCTGGCTGAAGGCGCGCCCCCCCTTGCGCCCAACCAACACCAGCGCCACCTGATCACGCACTGGGGCAGTTGCTACTACGTTACGCACCGTGGCAGGATCGAGCAGTTCCCCTGGTGCAGCCAAATCGCCTTCGCCGCGCCCCAGTGCGCCTAGGAGCTGCTCCTTGGCGCGTGGGATCAGTTTGAGCTCGATACGCTGGCTGTCCTCTACCCGGGCATTGAGAAAGTGCTCGAGCGCGCGCAAGCGGTAGTACTCGACGCCCACTGGCTCGCCTTTCACTTCTCCAGAGCTGTTGCGGCTTTGATTGACCAGCACGCGCAAGACCTTGCTGCTGCGAATGTGCTGGAGGTCGCGGGCATTGGCCGGCGCAATGTGATGCTGCGGGCCCGGTGGACGTACCTGCGTCTGCGCTTGGCTGACCAGAGGCAACCCTAACAGCAGCATGAACATGAGCCAGTAGCGTGGCATTTGAGGTATCCGTCGTGAGTGGGTGGCCAGCATGACGTTCGCCACGTTTGGGCTTGAGGTCAAAAAGACCATGCCCTGGACTTGAAGTTCTTGGACAGCCAGTTCGGCACGGGCTTTTGCTATGCTGGCGTCCCTGCGGCACGAGGTAGCACCATGCAATTGATCGATATTGGCGTCAACCTGACCAACAGCAGTTTCGATGGCCGCCAAGCGGAAGTGGTCCACCGCGCCTTGGAAGCGGGCGTCGAGCAAATGGTCCTGACGGGCACCAGCCTGCCTGTGAGTGAACAGGCCATTGTCCTTTGCCAGCAACTGGACAGCGCGCAGACTCACCTGTTCGCGACGGCTGGCGTTCACCCGCACGATGCAAACAGCTGGAACAGCCAGAGCGAACAGCACATGCGCCAACTGCTCGCCGAGCCGCGGGTGCGCGCCGTGGGCGAATGCGGCCTGGACTTCAACCGCGATTTCTCTCCACGCCCTGCGCAGGAGAAGGCCTTGCACGCCCAGCTGGCATTGGCCGTGGAGTGCCAACTTCCGGTGTTTCTCCATGAGCGCGACGCCAGTGAGCGCCTGCTGGCCATCCTCAAAGAGTATCGCGACCACTTAAAAGCAGCCGTGGTCCACTGTTTCACCGGGGAACGTGCTGCGCTGTTCAGCTATCTGGACCTGGACCTGCACATCGGCATCACTGGCTGGATTTGTGATGAACGGCGCGGGACGCACCTGCATGGATTGGTGGGCAGTATACCCACCGGCCGCTTGATGCTGGAGAGCGATGCCCCCTATTTATTGCCGCGCAGCCTGCGCCCCAAGCCCAAGAACGGGCGTAACGAGCCGGCGTACCTGCCTGAGGTCCTGCGAGAAGTGGCACTGCACCGCAGGGAAACCCTGCAAGATACCGCCGCGCACACTACTGCCACGGCTAAGGCATTCTTCGAATTGCCGTCGCAATCCTGATATCTCTTGATACATATCAACACCCCTCGAGTCGCCGCGGGCACAATGATGGCACCTTGCCAATATTGTTTCCGCTCAACTCAGAGAAGACCTGCCCATGGGTGCCTGGCTTAGCAATGTTTCCCTGAAATACAAGTTCTGGGCGGTCAACGCCGTCGCTTTCGTGACCACCTTGCTGCTGGTGCTGTACGCCGTCCATCTGGAGCAGCGCGCCCGTGCTGAAGGCGCTGAACATCAAGCAAACGCCCAGGCAAACCTGCTGGCAGCGTGGCCACAAGGCCAACCGTTGCCTCTTTCGGCAAGCGTCATCACCTGGGGTGCAGGGCAGATGCCCTCCTTTGCCGGCGAGCCCCTGGAGGCCTTGCGCGGCGCTCAGGGCTGGATAGCGCTGCCCTCCAACCAACTGTTGGGACAAGACCCCATTCAGGGCGCTCATGTGCTGCAGAGAGGTGATCAGCGTGTTGCCGTGATCGCCCAGTCACCCAGCCTGCGCCAGGTCTTCATCGATCGATTTACGCATTACGCGGTGTGCGTGTTGATTCTGATGCTGGCCATGCTCGCCGCTTCGCAACTGCTGATCCGCTTTCTACTCAGCCAACTCAACACGCTCAAGGACGTGATGCTGCATGTGGAAAAAACCGGTGATCTGGCGGCGCGTGTACCACTGGCCGGCGGTGACGAAGTCGGTCAGATGGCGGGCGCCTTCAACGCCATGCAGGGCACCTACCACCGTATCGTCAGCACCGTCGCCACCACCGCAGCACAGCTCGACTCAGGTGCCGCGCGTCTTGCGGCCAGCATGAACGAGGTGCGTCACGGCATGCTCGGCCAGCAAAGCGAAACCGACCAAGCCGCGACAGCCATCAATGAAATGTCCGCCACTGTCTACCATATCGCCCAGCATGCAGGGGCGACCCGCGATCTGTCCCAGACTGCCGACACGCTCGCCGGCGGTGGGAAAGACGTGGTCAATCGCGTGCAGACGTCCATTGCCGGGCTTTCCAGCGGCGTTCAGCAGACCGCCGAAATGATCCGTCAACTCGCCGAAGACAGCCAGAAGATCAATGGTGTGGTCAGTGTCATTCACAGCATTGCCGAGCAGACCAACCTGCTGGCATTGAACGCGGCCATAGAGGCGGCCCGTGCCGGTGACCTGGGTCGTGGGTTTGCCGTGGTGGCCGATGAGGTCCGCAACCTGGCCAAACGCGTTCAGTCATCTACCGACGAGATCACTACCATGGTGTCTGCCCTGCAGTCAGGCACGCGTGATGCGGTCGAGTTTATGCAGGAAAGCTCCTACAAAGCAGACGATTGTGTGAAACAGGCCCAGGAAGCAGGAGCGGCATTGGCCGAGATCACTGGGGCAGTGGCGCAGATGCGTGAAAGCAACACCCAGATCGCCGTGGCTGCCGAACAACAGAGCCAGGTGGCAGAGGAAATGAACCGTGCCGTCGTCAGCATCCGTGATGTGACCGAGCAAACCGTGCAGCAGACCGTAGGTTCGGCCACCACCAGTTCGGAACTTGCGACACTGGCCGGGGCGCTGAACAAGGCTATAGGTCAACTGAAGCTATAACGGTCATAGGCAGTGGCGATTGGCTCTGGCCGCGCCTGCACACTACGCTTTGGGCATGACCGAGAGGAAATGCCCATGAACAAACGTCTACCCAATCTGCTCGCCTGGCAATGGCGCGGCTACCCGCACAGTCATCGTCACCCTGCAAACCTGGTGCTGCATTTGATTGCGGTTCCGCTGTTCATTCTGGGCGTCCTGTTGATCGTGTCCGGATTGTTAGGGCTGGATATCGTGCAGCTGGCGGTCGGCGTGCTCGCCCTGGTCGCGGCCCTTGGACTTCAACGTCACGGCCATCGCCTGGAAGCTGATACCCAAGAGCCCTTCATCAACCGCACCGACCGTGTTCAACGTGTACTCAGCGAGCAGTTCATCACGTTCCCGCGTTTTGTGGTGAGTGGCGCGTGGTGGCAGGCCTGGCGCGACCGTCACAAGCCTCGGCGGTGACGGGCATCACCCAAACACCGTCACCGTTTGCCTGCTCAAGGCCAACAATGCGCCGTCTGCACTCCATAATGCAGCGGCCGCATGGCCATATCCCTCGCGTGCGTATTCGGTTTCCACACGGTACTGGCACCAATCGCCAGCGTTCAGCGAGCGTACAGACTGGACGAATTCGATGGTCCAGGTAAGTGTACTGCCGGCTGCAGGCTGTCTGAGCATGGGCAGAACGCTAGGTGGCCAGGCGTCTACCAACGCCAGCAGGTGCGCCTCGTTCATTTCCCCGTCTTGCAGGTCACGCAGGCGCACCCAGCCCCCCATGGTGCGCGAGTCATTGCCGCTGAACGGAAGACCACCGATCGCCCAGCGCAACTCCAGGTTTTTCATGAATTGCGGTGTCACACCTGGGATATGAGGCAATGGTGCTGCACTCGCCTCAAGCGCCGGCATTTCTGGTGCAGGTACGGCGGGTACGGACACGGCAGAGCTTCGTGCAGCCCCGAAACTGCCCTGTACCAGCGTCACCACCTGTCCTTGCTGCACGGCGCGGCCCAGCAGCGTGCTGACACCCGTGCCATGGCGCAATAGCTCGACCTCCAGCCGAATCGGGGTATCTGCCGAGGCAGGACTCACGAAAGTAATGGCCAGTGAGCGCACCGGGCGGTCATGACCTAGCCGGGAACGCATCGCCTCGAACACCATGGCAGCCATCAGGCCGCCAAAAATCGCTCGCCCCTGGCCCCAGCCTGCCGGCACGCGCACGCTGTCGGGATGAGCTCTGGCAGCCTTGAGCACTTGTTCGAACGTCATTGGGCAGCTCCTGCACGAGTAACGGTGCTCCCATCCTAGCCGGCCCTGGCCCCTGCAACAGCCTTCATATCGGTCATTGTCCGGGCTTGCGACGGGCCAACGCAGCACCCAACGCGTCCAGCGTGCTGTCCGACCGCCGCTCGGCCTCTTCCAACTGGTGTTGCCATCCGCTAATGCAGCCCGCCAGATCGGCGTGCTGTTGCGCTTGCAGCAACCATTGCAGACGGTCATGCCAATCCCCCAGATCGCCCTGTGCTCGTTTCAGGGTGCGTTTGAGCTTCTTCGGGGCGTGGCCGAACTGGGGGTAGGCTTCGTCTGCGTACCGCGCTCGTTTGATCAGCAACCGCAACCGGTGACGATCGTGATTGGGATCCTGCAAGGCCTCGGTCAGCTTGCGCCACTGTTTGCGCAAGCGTTTCTCGATACGCTTGTCCAACGCCTGAATCAGGCCATCGCGATCTGCGCCACGCAAAAACGCGGGAAACGCATCCACCGCCCCCAGTAACCGGGTCAGCTGCGGGCTGCGTGCGACGCTGGCGTAGGATGGCCCTCGCCCTTGCAGACGCCTGCGCCCGGCCTGCTCGAACCCTTGGGTAATGAGGGCGGCGCCCAGCACTTCGGCATCGCGCAGCGGCGTGGTGAGCGTCCCTAGCGCCTTGGCGGCACTTTCGAGTTGCTCCACACCAGGCAGCCCGCGCAGTGGTCGTACCAGGCTGCGCAGGCGGCGCACGGTGGTGCGCAGGTCGTGCAGGGCTTCACTGTCGGTGTCGACCGCCAGGCGTTCGCGGCACGCCAGGAGCCTGACGTGCAAGGTGATGATCTGGGCGATGAGGTGATCAAGCATGTCAGACATGTGGCAACCCTCGATCAACGGCCGGCACGGGACTCACGGATGTAGAAGCGTGCTTTTTCAGCCTTGCGCGTGCAGCTTTCGTAACCCTCGAATTGCTGCTGCGTCTTGGCGCCTGTAAGCAGCGACAGCGCCTTGGAATAACTCACGGCCCCCGCAAAGCCTTCAGCCTTGGCCAGGTCAAGCTCCTTCCAGGCGGCGTCCAGTTGTGTGGCACAGCTGTCACGGTATGCCGTCTTGCCAGCGCAACCAGCAAGGGTCAGGGCAATCAACGGCAGGCAGATCCAGGCTTTCATCAGCTAAACCTCTGAGGGAGAGAAACAATGCATGTTCGACGCCAACCCCTTGTAAAAGTGCCCGCCTGGCTTTGACCAAGCAGGTCCTCGACAGGTTGCGCATTGCTGCCAAGGGTACGATGCGTGCATTGTAGAGCTTAAGTGGCGAACGCTGAGGGAAGTTGATGAACAAACGCGTGGCATTGGTGCTCGGATCAGGCGGGGCCAGAGGGTATGCGCACATCGGCGTGATCGAGGAGATCGAACGCCGCGGATATGAAATCGCCTGCATTGCCGGGTGCTCCATGGGAGCGGTCGTTGGCGGCATTTACGCTGCAGGCAAGCTTGAGCAATACAAACGCTGGATCGAGAGCCTGGACTATCTGGATGTCCTGCGCCTGGTAGATGTTAGCTTTAGTCTGGGCGCTATTCGGGGCGACAAGGTCTTCGGTCAGATCCGCAAGATAGTAGGCGACATCAACATTGAGCAATTGCGCATTCCTTATACCGCCGTTGCAGCTGACCTGACCAACCAACAGGAAATCTGGTTTCAGGAAGGCTGCCTGCACCAAGCCATGCGCGCCTCGGCTGCCATACCCAGTCTATTCACGCCCGTGGTTCAAGGTAACCGCATGCTGGTCGACGGCGGCATCCTCAACCCGTTACCCATCGTGCCCGTGGTATCGAGCCACTGCGACCTGATCATTGCGGTCAACCTCAACGCCACCAACCAGAAGCAGTATCAACTTCCAGTGATAGAGCGACCTGCAGCCTTCAAGATGAGATTCGATGCACTGATCAACTCGCTTGGCTCGCACCTGCCGTTTCGCCGCAAGCCCGCCGAAGAGTTGGTCCGTATTGAAAAAGGCATGACGCGCGATCGTTTTTCTCCCGTGAACCCGTGGCTGGCCGAATCGGCAGATCCGCAGGCACAGCAGCCTACGGCGGCCCCCGAAAGCGAAGGCGCGCCCAAGTCTGCCACCGGTTCGTTCATCATCGACAACGTAGGGCCGGCCTCGCTGCTGGACTTGATCAACCAGAGTTTCGAAGTCATGCAGACTTCACTGGCGCAGTACAAGATCGCCGGCTATCCGCCTGACGTACTGATCAACGTGCCCAAGCGTGTGTGTCGCTTCTTCGAGTTCTACAAGGCGCCCGAGCTGATCGCACTGGGCCGCGAGATCGCACGCGACACATTGGACAATCATGAGGGTGTCAAACGCTAACGCTTGCGGTGCCTGCGCACAGGAAAAAAAACAGGCCGCTTATAGCGGCCTGTCGCGTGTTTCCAAACGGCTTTAGTAACGCGTGATGTCCGCGTTGGCCTCCAGCTGTTTGCGGTAGGCGGCGAAGTCCTGCTGACCCGCACGAGACGCCAAGTAGCGGCGGATCTGCTGCTTCTCTTCATCAGTGGCCGCAGCACCGTCATTGACACCCTTGAGTTGCAGCACGACCAGGCTGCCATCACGCAGCACGACGCTGCCATAGACGGGCTTGTCCTTGGCTTGCGGCTTGCCGAGACGGAACAATGCCTGCAGCTCGACAGGATCGATACCTTCCTGACCACGCGAGACGGCTTCATAGGGCTTCCAGCCCTGGCCTTCCTGAACGCTTCCAGGGGCGATGGAGCCATCACGCAGCCCCGCGATCAGCTTGTCCGCCTTGGCCTTGAGGGCAGCGGTGGCTTTCTCTTTGGCCAGATGCTCGCGAATGTTCTTGGCAACCGTCTCGAGTGGCAGCTGTGCAGGCTTGCGGTGTTCCTTGACGCGCAGTACCACCGTCGTCTCCGGATCGAGCTCGATGGCGGTGCTGTTGGCACCCTCTTCCAGCACTTCCTCCGAGAACGCTGCCTGCACCACGGAGCGGTTGGCAGTGATACCGTCGCCGCCTTCGCGACCGAACGGAGCGGACGTTTGCACCTTGAGGTTCAAGTCCTGAGCCGGCTGCACCAGGTCGGAGGCCTCGTAAGCGGCATCCTGCAACTGCTTGCTGGCGTCCACGTAGCGTTGCTCGACCAGTGGCGTCTTGAGGTCGCGGGTCAGCTTGTCTTTCAGGCTCGCGAAGCTCGGCACCTCGGGCGCTTCAACGCCCAGCAGCTTAATGATGTGATAGCCGTATTCGGTACGAACCGGGGCTGAGACCTGACCGTCGTGCAGCTGATACAGCGCCTGTTCGAACGCCGGATCGTACACACCAGGGCCGGCAAAGCCGAGGTCACCGCCGTTGCTGGCCGAACCTGGGTCCTGGGAAAATTCCTTCGCCAACGCGGCGAAATCTTCACCCTTGGCCAGGCGCTGTTCGATTTCGTCAGCACGCGCCTTGGCTTGGGCATCGGTGGTCTTGTCGTTGACCTCGATGAGGATATGCGCCGCGCGGCGCTGTTCGGCCAGGTTGGCGATCTCTTTCTCGTACTGAGCCTTGAGCGCCTCGTCAGTGACCTTGGCCTGGTCAAAGAACGACGATTTCTTGAGCTCTACGTAATCGATGACGACTTGATCAGGCGACATGAACTCTTTGGCATGGGCGTCATAGTGCTGCTTGACCTCTTCGTCGCTGATCTTGATCGCGGCTGGGTCGGCCTTGAAGGTCAAGGACGCGAAATCGCGGGTCTGCTTCTCAAGGCGTGCAAAAGCATCGACTTGCTGATCGGTTACGAAGCTGCTGCCGGCGATCCCGGCACGTAACTGCCCGATGAGCATTTCTTCACCGAGCATTTCGCGAAACTGCATACGCCCATAGCCCATCTGGCGGATGACCTGGTCGAAGCGGTCGCTGTTGAACTTGCCGTCAACCTGGAACTCCGGCGTTTGAAGCATGACTTGATCGAGCGCAGCATCGGAAAACGCGAACTTGGCGTCCTTCGCACCTTCGAGCAACAGCTTGCGGCTGATCAGACCCTTGAGGGCCTCTTCACGCAGCAGCTTGTCGTCAAGCAGCGCAGGATCGAAGTCCTTACCCAGTTGCTGCACCAGCTGGCGGCGCTGCATGTCGGCCGCCTGGCTCAGCTCGTTCTGGCTGATCGTTTCGCCGTTGACCTTGGCAGCATCCTGGCTGTGGCTGGCGGCTTGGAAAATGGCTTCGAACCCGGTCAATGCCATTAATACGACAATGAGACCGATAATGGTTTTGGCAATCCAACCTTGTGAATTGTCCCTGATATTTTGCAGCATGCGTCCCCCAGAGACGGCTGTACCACTGCGTCGACAACCGCGGAGCGTGGGTAGAGTCCTGATAAAAGAAAGGCGCATCCGAGGATGCGCCTTTTCTTAGCATACGAATCAGGCGGTAACGTTTGCGTCCCGCCTTCAGCGTGCTCGGACCTGGCCTGGCCGGGTCCGGCTGAAAGAGACGACTTAGTTGACGGCGTCTTTCAGGCCTTTACCTGCCTTGAAACCTGGAACCTTGGCGGCTTCAATTTTGATCGCCTTACCGGTCTGCGGGTTACGGCCAGTACGCTCAGCGCGTTCCTTGACAGAGAAGGTGCCGAAGCCGACCAGAACGACATCGTCGCCTTGCTTCAGGGCGCCGGTGACGGTTTCGATCACTGCGTCCAGCGCTCTGCCAGCGGTGGCTTTGGGAATGTCTGCATGTGCGGCGATAGCGTCAATCAGTTCCGACTTGTTCACTCGTAAGTCCCCTTGTGCTCTATTGAGTATGTTTCTAAGTATGTAAAGAAAAGCGTGTGAAAACGGTGCTGGGTGGCCTGATGACACTCACGTGCCGCTTTATAGCAAGGCGCCGAAAATACTGTCAAGAAAGCCACCCGGGCTGAAACTGTTAGTGCGTGCTAATTCTTTCCTTTGCCTCACTGTCGCGCTTATCGTCCTTCGCGACAATCTCGGAAGCCACATCTGGCAAGGGCTCCGGGGCGTATTGCAGCGCAATTTGCAGGACTTCGTCAATCCATTTGACCGGTTTGATCTGCAGATCCTGTTTAATATTCTCCGGGATTTCCTTCAGGTCACGCACGTTCTCCTCAGGAATGATCACCGTCTTGATGCCGCCCCGGTGTGCGGCCAGCAGTTTTTCCTTGAGCCCGCCAATGGCCAGAACCTGGCCGCGCAACGTGATCTCGCCTGTCATCGCTACATCCGCGCGCACAGGTATCTGAGTGAGTGCCGACACCAGCGCGGTGCACATGCCGATGCCTGCACTCGGGCCATCTTTGGGGGTGGCGCCTTCGGGCATATGAATATGAACGTCGTGCTTTTCATGGAAGTCTGCTGCGATCCCCAGGCTGCGGGCACGGCTGCGCACCACTGTCTGCGCGGCCGTAATCGACTCGACCATGACGTCACCGAGCGAACCGGTCTTGATCAATTGGCCCTTGCCAGGAATGACCACGGACTCGATGGTGAGCAATTCGCCGCCCACTTGTGTCCATGCCAGACCCGTCACCTGGCCGATCTGGTCCTGCTGCTCGGCCAGGCCATAACGGAACTTGCGCACGCCCAGAAGGTGTTCGAGCTGCTCGCCGGTCACCTTGACGTTGACCTGCTTTTGCCCTGCATGTTCCTTGACGACCTTACGGCAGACCTTGGCAATCTGACGCTCAAGACCACGCACACCCGCTTCGCGCGTGTAGTAACGAATGATGTCGCGAATGGCCGAGACATCGATCTCCAGCTCTTCTTTTTTCAGGCCGTTCGCCTTGACCTGCTTGGGCACTAGGTATTTGACTGCGATGTTTATTTTTTCATCTTCGGTGTAACCCGGCAGACGAATGATCTCCATCCGGTCCAGCAACGCTGGCGGGATGTTCATCGAGTTGGAGGTGCACAGGAACATCACGTCCGACAGGTCGTAATCGACCTCCAGATAGTGATCGTTGAAGTTGTGGTTCTGCTCGGGGTCCAGCACCTCCAGCAGTGCCGAGGCCGGATCGCCGCGCATGTCGCTGCCCATCTTGTCGATTTCATCGAGCAGGAACAGCGGGTTGCGAACGCCCACTTTGGTCATCTTCTGAATCAACCGGCCGGGCATGGAGCCGATATAGGTCCGGCGGTGGCCGCGGATTTCAGCTTCATCCCGTACCCCGCCCAGGGCCATGCGCACGAATTTACGGTTGGTCGCAGCGGCAATGGATTCGGCCAGGGACGTCTTGCCCACGCCAGGTGGGCCAACCAGGCACAGCACTGGGCCACGGATTTTCTTGACGCGCTTTTGCACGGCAAGGTACTCGAGAATACGGTCCTTGACCTCTTCCAGACCGTAGTGGTCTGCATCAAGAATGTCTTCGGCCTTGGCAAGGTCCAGGCGCACTTTGCTCTGCGCTTTCCAAGGCACCTGAACCAGCCAGTCCAGGTAGGAACGCACTACGGTGGCCTCAGCCGACATCGGCGACATTTGCTTGAGCTTGTTCAGCTCAGCCTGGGCCTTGGTCATGGCGTCCTTGGGCAGGCCAGCGGCCTCGATACGCTTTTTCAGCTCCTCGAGCTCGTTATGACCCTCATCACCATCGCCAAGCTCTTTCTGAATGGCCTTCATCTGCTCATTCAGGTAGTACTCGCGCTGGCTGCGCTCCATCTGCTTTTTCACCCGGCCACGGATGCGCTTTTCGACCTGCAGCAGGTCAATCTCGGCATCAAGCAGTGCCAGGACATGCTCGACCCGCGTTGGCAGGTCGACGATTTCCAGAATTTCCTGTTTCTGCTCGATCTTCAGGGCCATGTGAGCGGCCATGGTGTCGACCAGACGCCCGGGCTCATCGATGCTGTTGAGCGATGACATCACTTCGGCAGGCACTTTCTTGCCCAGTTGCACGTACTGCTCGAACTGCGAAAGCAGTGTGCGCACAAATACTTCCGACTCGCGCTCTACAGCCTCGGTTTCGTCGATCAGGGACACTTCGGCGCGCACATGGCCATCGACTTCACTGAAGCGCTCGACAGTACCCCGCTGCTCACCTTCGACCAGCACTTTCACGGTACCGTCAGGCAGTTTCAGCAGCTGGAGCACGGTGGCTACGGTACCAACGCGGTATAGCGCGTCTTCGCCCGGATCGTCATCAGCCGGGTTTTTCTGGGCGAGCAGGAGAATCTGCTTTTCGCCCGTCATCGCGGCTTCGAGGGCCTCGATGGATTTCTCACGCCCCACAAACAGCGGGATGACCATGTGCGGGTAAACAACGACGTCGCGCAATGGCAAAAGAGGCAAGTCGAGGGTGGTCTTCATGATTTCGCCTCTACAGCGGCCTTAGTGGCCGGAAACCGTGGAATTGATGTTTGGACCTAATGTGGGGGTACACCCACGAAATTACAAGCGCTGGCGCAGGAAAAGCAAAAAGGGGGCCCAAGGCCCCCTCTGTGCTACACGGTCAGGCGACCTGCCCCTTAATCAGGCGTCAGGCGCGGCCTTGGCTTGCGGCTCGCTGTTCTCGTAGATCATCAGCGGCTGCGAGGTACCCTCGATGACGCTTTCATCGATCACCACCTTGCTGACTTCCTTCGCAGAGGGAATCTCGTACATGGTGTCGAGCAGCACGCCTTCCAGAATGGAACGCAGGCCACGGGCGCCAGTCTTGCGCTCCAACGCTTTGCGAGCAACGGCCTTGAGCGCATCACTGCGGAACTCGAGGTCGACGCTTTCCATCTCGAACAGCTTGGCGTACTGCTTGGTCAGCGCGTTCTTGGGTTCGGTCAAGATCTGGATAAGCGCTGCTTCGTCCAGCTCATCAAGCGTTGCCAATACTGGCAAGCGGCCCACAAACTCGGGGATCAGGCCAAACTTGACCAAGTCGTCAGGCTCGACCTCACGCAGAGACTCGCCGACTTTCTTGCCCTCTTCCTTGCTGCGCACTTCAGCACCGAAGCCCATGCCACCTTTGGTGGAGCGGTTCTGGATGACCTTTTCAAGGCCGGAGAACGCGCCACCACAGATGAACAGGATATTGCGGGTATCAACCTGCAGGAATTCCTGCTGCGGGTGTTTGCGGCCGCCCTGTGGAGGGACGGAAGCAACAGTGCCCTCGATGAGCTTCAGCAAAGCTTGCTGCACACCTTCACCCGAAACGTCACGGGTGATGGACGGGTTGTCCGACTTGCGCGAAATCTTGTCGATTTCGTCGATGTAGACAATACCCATCTGGGCTTTTTCCACATCGTAGTCGCACTTCTGCAGCAGCTTCTGAATGATGTTCTCGACGTCCTCACCCACATAACCGGCTTCGGTCAGGGTGGTGGCGTCCGCGATCGTGAACGGTACGTTCAACAGGCGCGCCAGGGTTTCGGCAAGCAAGGTCTTACCCGAGCCCGTCGGGCCGATGAGCAGGATGTTGCTCTTGCCCAGCTCGACGTCGTCACCCTTCTTGTCACGCTGGTTCAAGCGCTTGTAGTGGTTGTAAACCGCCACGGCAAGCACCTTTTTCGCGCGTTCCTGACCAATGACGTACTGGTCGAGGATACCGCTGATTTCTTTCGGCGAAGGCAATTTGTGCGCGCTGCTTTCGGCCTGGGCTTCCTGCACCTCCTCGCGGATGATGTCATTGCACAGGTCGACGCACTCGTCGCAGATAAATACCGAGGGCCCGGCAATCAGTTTGCGCACTTCGTGCTGGCTTTTGCCGCAGAAGGAGCAATAAAGCAATTTGCCGCTGTCCTCGCCGTTACGGGTGTCAGTCATTCGATCGATCCAATCCGGTAGGCTTGCAACACAAGATGAAGGCAATTGCGGGCTTTTTCAAGTCCGCAGGCAGGCGCGTCATGCGCCTACCTGCCCTGGCCTCCCGCTTCAGGAAGCCAGTTGCCGCTTGTCGTATACCGAGTCGATCAGGCCGTACTCGGCTGCGCGCGAGGCGCTCATGAAGTTGTCACGCTCGGTGTCGCGCTTGATGGTTTCCAGATCCTGGCCGGTGTGGTAGGCCAGAAGCTCGTTCAGGCGCGCCTTGATGTTCAGGATTTCCTGGGCATGGATCTCGATATCGGTAGCCTGGCCCTGGAACCCGCCCAGTGGCTGGTGAATCATCACGCGCGAGTTCGGCAGGCAGTGACGCTTGCCCTTGGCACCGGCGGCGAGCAGGAACGCACCCATGCTGCAGGCCTGGCCGATGCAGATGGTCGATACGTCCGGCTTGATGAACTGCATGGTGTCGTAGATCGACATGCCGGCGGTCACGGACCCACCCGGCGAGTTGATGTACAGATGGATATCCTTGTCCGGGTTTTCCGCCTCAAGGAACAACATCTGTGCGACGACGAGGTTGGCCATGTAGTCTTCGACCGGGCCAACAAGGAAGATCACGCGCTCCTTCAGGAGGCGCGAATAGATGTCGTAGGCGCGCTCGCCACGGGCGGACTGCTCGATAACCATAGGGACCAGGCCGCCTGCAGCCTGGATGTCAGAGCTCTGCTGAATAAAAGAATTGCGGGACATGTCCTGCGCTCACTCCCAAATAGTCATGGCTTGAATACACACAAGCCAGCGCGAAGGCTGGCTTGTGGGGGCTTCCTGCGAAAAGACCGCTTACTCGGCTTCGTCAGGTGCCTGGGCTGGCTTGACGGCCTCTTCATACGAGACCGACTTGTCAGTCACAGTCGCTTTCTGCAGAACAGTATCCACAACTTGTTCTTCAAGTACAACCGAACGCACTTCGTTCATCTGCTGGTCGTTCTTGTAGTACCAGGCGATGACTTGCTCAGGCTCCTGGTAAGCCGAGGCCATCTCCTCGATCATTTCGCGAACCTTGGCATCGTCTGGCTTGAGGTCATACTGCTTGACCACTTCTGCGACGATCAGGCCCAGCGCAACACGGCGCTTGGCTTGCTCTTCGAACAGCTCGGCCGGCAGTTGCTCAGGCTTGATGTTGCCACCGAACTGCTGAACAGCCTGCACGCGCAGACGGTTGACTTCGTTTTCCAGCAGAGCCTTTGGCGCTTCGATCGGGTTGGCGGCCAGCAGACCGTCCATGACCTGGTTCTTGACCTTGGTCTTGATGGCCTGGCGCAGTTCACGCTCCATGTTCTTGCGAACTTCGGCGCGGAAGCCTTCCAGGGTCGATTCCTTGATGCCGAACTGTGCGAAGAATTCTTCGTTCAGCTCAGGCAGCACAGGGGCCGACACGCTGTTCACGGTGATGGTGAACTCGGCGGCCTTGCCGGCCAGGTCCAGGTTCTGGTAATCCTCTGGGAAGGTCACGTTGACGACGCGCTCTTCACCAGCCTTGGCGCCGACCAGGCCGTCTTCGAAGCCTGGGATCATGCGGCCGGAGCCCAGCACCAGCTGAGTACCTTTGGCCGAGCCACCGGCGAAGGTTTCACCGTCAACCTTGCCAACGAAGTCGATGTTGAGCTGATCGTCGGTTTGAGCGGCGCGCTCGACGACTTCGAAACGCGTGTTCTGCTTGCGCAGCACTTCCAGCATGTTGTCCAGATCGGAATCGGCGACTTCGGCGCTCAGGCGCTCGACGTTGATCGACTCCAGGCCGGCAACGGTGAACTCCGGGAACACTTCGAAGACCGCGACGAACTCCAGGTCCTTGCCTTTTTCGAACGACTTGGGCTCTACGGACGGCGCGCCGGCAGGGTTCAGTTTCTGCTCGACGATGGCTTCGTAGAAGGAAGCCTGAACCAGATCACCGAAGGCTTCCTGGCGGGCATCGGCCTCGAAGCGCTGACGGATCACGCTCATGGGCACCTTGCCAGGACGGAAGCCGGCAACCTTGGCGCGCTTGGCAGTCTGCTGCAGACGCTTGTTGACTTCGTTCTCGACGCGCTCAGCCGGAACGGCGATGGTCATGCGGCGCTCGAGAGCGGAAGTGTTTTCAACAGAAACTTGCATGGATATTCCTCGTTGCACAGACGTTAGCCGGCGTTAGCCCGACTCCAGAATCAAGGGCAAGCATTCTAGTGAGTCGCGCTGCAGAAGTCACCCCACTCGGGACGACCTGAAACAACGCCGGTCGATTAACTTTCAAGGGCCGCACGGCACACCGCGCGACCTGTTTCCAATAAGCCTGGCCCGACATTCCGGCCAATACGTGCCGCAACATCTTGCTCAACAAATACACCTTGAACCGCACGGCCCTTATTCGAGCTCGATCTCGTTGAACTGGCAGTACTCCTCCCAGGACAATCCAAGCGCATCGGCCACCTCTCGGTGGGTCTCCAAGCGCATGGCCCGCAATTGTTCCGGGGTTTCAGCGATCAGCTCAAGTGCGAGCTCCCAGGGCTGGATGCCTCGTTGTTCAGCGGCATCCTCGAACGCCCACTGAATTTGCTGCGCCTGCTCACGAGCATCCAGCGCGCGGATCTCTTCGAGCAGGTGAGGGTTCGCTTCGGCGAAACGCTGCAGCGCGGCAGCCTGGCGGGCTTCTTTTGCGATCATTGGCTATGTCCTGGTACTTCCCGCTTCACCGGGTTTCAACCGGCTGAAATCTATCAGCTTTTATTGGGATGCCACCAGCGGATTGCAAGGGCGGCTAGCAACAAATACTGATCCCCCGCTTCATGTCGGCGGTTCACCTGAAAGGTGCGGCCAGCAGCGGAGCCGCCCGTGTGGCGAGCCAGCCCCCTTGGGAGCGGGCGAGTCGAGCGCGATGACTGCCCTGATTACCACAGGATCAGCCACGCCACGCACTCACTCAGGGTCCGGACGCACCAAAAACAAAAGGCGCCCGATCTCACGATCAAGGCGCCTTTCATATAAAGATGGGGTGGACGATGGGAATCGAACCCACGACAACTGGAATCACAATCCAGCGCTCTACCAACTGAGCTACGCCCACCATATTGCGGTGTAACGGTACTGCCTTACTGAAGCATGGTGCGGACGAAGAGACTCGAACTCTTACAGCTTGCGCCGCTGGAACCTAAATCCAGTGTGTCTACCAATTTCACCACGTCCGCGTAACGCTTAAAACAAAGGCGCCAGTTACAGCGCGGCGCCTTCGAAGAATATGGGGTGGACGATGGGAATCGAACCCACGACAACTGGAATCACAATCCAGCGCTCTACCAACTGAGCTACGCCCACCAAAACGCGTTCAATCACCTTGCTTGCCAAAGCTGCCTAAGTGGCGCACCCGGCAGGACTCGAACCTGCGACCATCCGCTTAGAAGGCGGATGCTCTATCCAGCTGAGCTACGGGCGCTTAAGCATGAAGCCTAACCGAACAAGGCACTGACAGCTCACTGCCAAACGACTCATTCTGCCCGACTTCGCCAACCAGTGCTAGGCTGTGCCCGACAAGTGCGGCGAATCTTATAGCCGACCCCTGGGGTCGTCAACAACTTTCTAAAAAAAATTTAAATTATTGAAGGGGTTAGGGCATTTGCCCGACCGCCCGCCTTTGCCCTCCGGCCATGTCGTGCGAGAATACGCGTTCTTTATTGTTTCCCTTCCGATGGTTAATCACGCGTCTATGACTGCACAACTAATCGATGGCAAGGCGATTGCCGCCAAGCTGCGCCAGCAAATCGCTCAACGTGTCGCGCAGCGGCGCCAGGAGGGCCTGCGCACGCCGGGCCTGGCAGTGATTCTGGTCGGCACCGACCCTGCCTCCCAGGTTTACGTCTCGCACAAGCGCAAGGATTGCGAAGAGGTAGGCTTCCTGTCGCAGGCCTTCGACCTGCCGAGTCACACCACGCAAGAAGCACTTACTGAACTGATCGATCGTCTCAATGACGACCCGTCCATTGACGGCATCCTGCTGCAACTGCCGCTGCCCGCGCACCTCGACGCATCGTTGCTGCTCGAGCGCATCCGCCCGGACAAGGATGTGGACGGCTTCCACCCCTACAACGTCGGTCGCCTCGCACAACGCATTCCGCTGCTGCGCCCCTGCACACCCAAAGGCATCATGACCCTGCTTGAAAGCACGGGGCAGGACCTGTACGGCATGAATGCCGTGATCGTCGGGGCCTCCAACATCGTTGGCCGGCCAATGGCGCTGGAGTTGTTGCTCAGCGGATGTACGATCACCGTGTGCCACCGCTTCACCCAGGACCTGGCAGGACATGTTGGGCGCGCGGACCTGGTGGTCGTAGCCGCGGGCAAACCCGGGTTGGTCAAGGGTGAATGGATCAAGGAAGGCGCCATCGTCATCGATGTCGGCATCAACCGTCAGGAAGATGGCAAGCTGGTGGGCGACGTCGTCTACGAAACCGCCCTCCCCCGTGCTGGCTGGATTACCCCGGTACCGGGTGGCGTGGGCCCGATGACCCGCGCCTGCCTGTTGGAAAACACCTTGTATGCGGCCGAGACGCTTCACGGCGATTGAGGCGAGCGAGCATGGCGGCCCTGCCGTCATTGCGTGAGCGAGGGGCGGTCATCGGCCGCCCCATTTTGATTCAGGCGAAATCGATTATCGGTTAGCCTGGGCGTCCTGCCACCGCATGTAGTCATCGCTAATCACTGCCCCTGCCATCCAACGCCAGAACTCCTCCTGGCCCTTCCTGCCAACGCGCGGCAATTCCCACTGCACAGAATGATCTAGCAACTCATTACCGCATTGGGCTTGCAAGAAACACGTCTGCGCTATACATGCTGAGCCCGCTCGGGCCTTTAGGCCACCCGCGGCCTGTATCCCATGGTCCCTCGCGCTTAACGCTGCGCTCCACTGGCAAGCTTATTGCTGCCTATATCCCGCCGCCTAGGCTCTGGGTTCTTGGATTGGTGATCTTGCGCTCACTGCACATTGATAGAGCATAAAGAGCCTACGCGCACCATGACTGGTCAGACCGGTAAGGCCAAAACTGCTTGCATTGCTCCGCGATTAGGCGTTTTATGGCCAGGCGCTGAACAAACCGGTAAGACCACAATAATTAAGTCCTGCGCTCATTCGCCCCGTGCGGCCAACGAAGCAAGGACACCGACCTGAGATCACTCCCATGCTCAAATGGTGCTCGCGTTCGATCTTCCTTCAAGTCGTGCTGGGGCTGGCCCTTGGCGTTGCTTGCGGCCTGAGTTTCCCCGACCTTTCCTTGCAGCTCAAACCCCTCGGCGATGGTTTCATCAAGCTGATCAAGATGTTGATCGGCCTGATCGTCTTTTGCGTAGTGGTCAGCGGCATTTCCGGTGCCGGTGACCTAAAGAAGGTCGGTCGCATCGGCCTCAAATCGGTCATCTACTTCGAAGTGCTTACCACGCTGGCCCTGATCATTGGCCTGGTGTTCGCATTCACCAGTGGTATCGGTAGCGGCGCCAATATCCACCTCGACCAGTTGTCCGGCGCTGACGCCAGCAGCCTGGCCGAACGTGGTCAGCACATCCATGGCGCCACAGCATTCTTCATGGACCTGATCCCCACCTCGGTGATAGGCGCCTTCGCCGACAACAATATCCTGCAGGTACTGTTGTTCTCGGTACTGTTCGGCAGCGCGCTCAACCTGGTCGGCGACTCGGCTGCGGGCATTTCACGGCTGATCAACGAGCTCAGCCATGTGATCTTCCGCATCATGGGCATGATCGTGCGCCTGGCGCCCATTGGCGTGTTCGGCGCCATCGCTTTCACCACCAGCAAGTACGGCCTGGAGTCGCTGCAGCATCTGGGCGGCTTGGTGGCGCTGTTCTACCTGACGTGTGCAGGGTTCGTGCTGATCGTGCTGGGTACCGTCATGCGCTTGTCGGGGCTGAAACTGCTGCCCCTGATCAAGTATTTGCGCGAAGAGCTGACCATCGTTCTGGGTACGGCTTCTTCCGATGCCGTGCTCCCGCAAATCATGCGCAAGCTCGAACACCTGGGCATCGGCAGCTCGACGGTCGGGCTGGTGATTCCCACCGGTTATTCCTTTAACCTTGATGGTTTCTCCATCTACCTGACCTTGGCCATCGTCTTCATCGCCAACGCGACCGGTACGCCCCTGGCGATGACCGACCTGCTGACGATCCTGCTGGTTTCACTGGTGACGTCCAAGGGCGCGCATGGGATTCCCGGATCGGCGCTGGTGATCCTTGCCGCGACACTGACGGCAGTCCCTGCGATCCCGGTGGTGGGCCTGGTGTTGGTACTGGCCGTGGATTGGTTCATGGGGATCGGGCGCGCACTGACCAACCTGATCGGAAATTGCGTTGCCACCGTGGCCATCGCCCGCTGGGAAAAAGACATCGACCTGGAGCGCGCTCAGAATGTGCTCGACGGCAAGCCTGGTTTTGCGCACAACCCGCGTAAGCAGCCTGCAGCCCACCAACAGGAATTCTGAAAGAAAAGGGCCGGCTCGCATGCCGGCCCCTGAAGGAGCGAAACGTGATCAGCTCATCAACCGTCGTCAACGCTGTGGTGGAAAAGCTGCGTCAAGCCCTCGCCCGTGGCCAATGGCGCAGTGGCGACATGCTCCCAGGCCAGCGAGAACTGGCCGAACAACTGGGCATCAGCCGCCCGAGCCTGCGTGAGGCGGTCATCGTGCTCGAGACCCTTGGGCTGGTGCGCGCTTTGCCTGGCAAAGGTGTACTGGTGCTGGATGCCGAGCCAACTGCCTCGGCTTCGGCGCCCACTAGCAGTGCACAGGCCAGCCTCGCCGATGTGCTGGAGCTGCGTTACACCCTCGAACCCTTCATCGTCGGACTGGTGGCTCAGTCGGCCAACAGCCAGGACATCGGCCAGCTACGGCTGACCCTGATGGATATGCGTGAAGCCTTGGAGGCCGATGACAGCGAAGCAGGCATGAACGCCTACATTGCCTTCCACCAGGCGCTGTTTGCCCTGACCACCAACCCGATCTTCCAGAGCGTAGTGGAGCAAACGGGAAATGCCCTGAAACAAAGCGCCGACATGCTGCGCAATTCGCCCGAGCACCTGGCTGCCCGGCTCAAGGAAAATGAAGCCGTGGTGCGCGCGATCCGTGAGCGCAACAGCACACAAGCCAGCGCCCAGATGCGCCAACACATTCTTGCCGAGGGTTCGCGCATGGGCATTGCGCTCAATGTTCCTGACGAACATCGGCACCCATAATCCAGGAGAGCGACCATGAATGGTACACATCGCCTGCCCGATCTGCTTGCAGCCGGTGAGACCCGACTTTCTGCTGAACAGATCTACCCACGGTTGTTCGATGCCATTCTGGAGCAGCGCCTGCCGCCTGGCACCTTGCTGCCAGAGCAAGCGCTGGGCCAGGCATTCGGCGTGAGCCGCACGGTCATCCGCCGGGTGTTGGGCCGCTTGAGCGACCAGCGGGTAGTGGTGCAACGTCCAAGCCACACGGCTCACTTGGCTGCGCCCGATCCTAATCAGGCGCGCCAGGTACTGAGCGCGCGGCGGCTTGCCGAGACCACGCTGATTACCCTGGCCGCCGAGCGCGCCCGTCCCGGGCAACTCAAGCAGCTACGCCAATTGGTCGAGCGTGAACGCATGCACCATGAAAAAGGCGAACGCTGCGCCGCTATACGTCTGGGTGGGGAGTTTCATCTGAAACTGGCCCAGATGGCTGCCAATGAACCGTTGTCGCGCTTTCTCAATGGGTTGGTGCCCATGACGTCCCTTATCATCGCGCGCTACGAGTCACCGTGCTGTGACCATTGCGCCTGGCAAGAACATGCAGCGCTGATCGACGCGCTCGAGCGAGGCGATGCACAGGCAGCCCTCGCCCTGATGAACGAGCATCTTGACCGGCTTGAAACCAAGCTCCGACTGGACTGAGCCGGGTTGGTCGTCAAGGCCTACTGACAGCGGCGCCTCACGTTGCAGCCATTGCCGAACTGGGCAGGCCGAATAGTTTGTCGAAGGCCCAGTTGTAGACGAAGGTGTAGCAAGGCACCAGCACGATGAATGCCATGTCCACCAACAGTGCATCGACCAGACTCATGTCCAACCACCACGCGATCAGCGGAATCAGGTAGATCACGAGGGTCAGCTGAAACCCTACTGCGTGCACTACGCGCCTAGCCACGCTGCGCCCTCGTGTGGCTTGCCGGCTTTCCCAATACTCAAACAACGTGTTGTAGATCAGGTTCCAGATCATGGCGATGGTCGTGATCATCACCGCGAGCGGACCCGTGTGAGAGGCCTGGGTATCGGACAGGTAGGCCAAGCCCAAGGTGGACATGCACAACCCAATCAACTCATAGAACGTTACATAAACCAGTTTGCGCTTCAAACCCTGCACTGCATCGACCTCATTCAAATAGCGTGGGCCGGGTATAGTGAGTCATTAGATCTGACAGCAAAAGTTAGCAGCTTTCAGCCTGACTGACAGGAGAAGCGTATGTCATTTAACAGTGAAACCATCCAGGTCTTTCTCACCGTCCTGGACAGAGGCTCGTTTTCTGCTGCCGCGCGCAGCCTGCAGCGCGTGCCCTCGGCAATCAGCATGGCAATTGGCAACCTGGAGGCCGAGCTGGGTTATGACCTGTTCCAGCGCGGACCTCGCGAGGTTCGCCCCACAGCCCAGGCCCTGGCACTTGAGCCCCATGCGAGGTTGATTGCCGAGCAGTTGGGTTTGCTGCAAGTCCATGCTGTAGAGCTTTCCCAAGGCCTGGAGAGCAACCTCACGTTGGCGGTTGTTCCAGATGTTGACCAGCGGCCCTTGATAGCTGCCATTGCCGAGGTCGGCGAACGTTATCCATTGCTGGAAATAGCGATACTGAGTGCGCCGCAAGAACAAGCGTTGGGTTTGCTGGACAGTGGTCGGGCAGACCTGTGCGTGGCATTTGCAGGGCTTCAAGTTGACCCGCAGCGCGGGTTTCAGCTGATGGGTGTCGAGTCTCTGGTGGCGACCCTCGCTCCCCATCACCCGGCCGCACGGCCTGGTGCAATCCAGAACCTCGAAGACCTTACAGCCGTGCGGCAGATCCTGGTACGCAGCCGCGACCTGCCATTGAGCGATCCGCGCATGGTCATTGGTGCCACGCATTGGACGACTGACAGCTTCGATATCGCCCTGCAGATGGTCGAGGCAGGCCTGGGTTGGGGTGATCTGCCGCTGTCCAGGGTCGCGCCTCTACTGGACGCGGGCCGCCTGCAACGTCTGACCTTCCATAACACGCGCAATGAGCTGCAACTCCCGGTGCATGTGTTCTGGCGCAAGCAGCAACCGTTGCTGAAAGCTGCAAGGATGCTGGTCGAGCGGCTGGCCTTGAGGTGATCGCCGCTTGTCGAAAGCTGTGAGAAATTTCCGTAGGCGTATCAACCTTTTATCCGCCACGCCGATACCCCTTTCGACAGGGCTGATAGCGCACCACACCCGCGCTGCGCCCTCCCGTTAATGGCTCAAGGTCTCGAAACATGAACCTGAAATTTCGCCACAAGATTCTGCTCAGCGCCAGCGGCGTAGTAGTATTGGCATTCGCCTTGTTCACGCTGTACAACGATTACCTGCAACGCAATACGATCCGGCAGAACATCGAGGCTTCGGTCGAACAATCCGGCGCATTGACCGCCAGCAGCGTGCAGAACTGGATGAGCGGGCGCATTCTCGTGCTGGAAAACCTTGCGCAAGACATTGCCCAGCTTGGAACGGGGGAAACCCTCGCAGGCTTGGTGGATCAGCCTTCCTATACACGCAACTTCCTGTTCACCTACATGGGCCAGGCCAACGGGGTGTTCACGCAGCGCCCGGATGCGCAAATGCCTGCCGACTACGATCCACGTAAACGCCCTTGGTACAGCGCAGCTGCCAATGCCGGCCAGACCCTGCTGACCCCACCCTATCAAGCGGCCGTGGGTGGCTTGGTGGTGACGGTAGCCATCCCGGTCAAAAGTCGGTCCAATGGCGAGCTATTGGGCGTGGTGGGCGGCGACGTCAGCCTCGATACGCTGGTCGAAATCATCAACAGTGTCGACTTTGGCGGCATAGGCCACGCGTTTCTTACCGACAGCGACGGCCAGGTGATCGTCAGCCCCGACAAAGACCAGGTCATGAAAAACCTGAAGGACATCTACCCTGGCGCCAATCTGCGCGTAGCACCGGGTATGCAGGACGTCGTGCTCAATGGCCAGGAACGTTTGATTTCGTTTGCGCCGGTAGCGGGCCTGCCCTCGGCCAAGTGGTACATCGGTCTTTCGATCGACAAGGACAAGGCTTATGTAGCCCTGAGCCAGTTCCGTACTTCGGCGCTGATTGCCATGCTCATCGCGGTCGCTGCTATCGCAGGCCTGCTTGGCTTGCTGATTCCTGTGCTGATGCGCCCCTTGACCACCATGGGTCGTGCCATGCGTGACATCGCCGAAGGCGAAGGTGACCTGACCCGCCGGCTGGCGGTGCAGCATCAGGATGAGTTCGGCGAGTTGGCCACCTCCTTCAACCGCTTTGTCGAGCGTATCCATGCCTCCATCAGCGAGGTGTCGTCGGCCACACGACTGGTCCACGACCTGTCTGAAAAAGTCGTCAGCGCTTCCAATGCGTCCATCAACGGCTCTGAAGAACAAAGCATGCGCACCAACAGCGTGGCAGCAGCGATCAATGAACTGGGTGCCGCGACCCAGGAAATCGCGCGTAACGCAGCTGATGCATCGCAGCATGCGAGCGGCGCCAGTGAGCAGGCCCACGATGGCCGTGCCGTGGTGGAGGAAGCGATCAGCGCCATGACCTCGCTGTCGCAACGCATCAGCGAATCGTGCGCACAAATCGAAACCCTGAACGCCAGCACCGATGAAATCGGCAAGATCCTTGATGTGATCAAGGGCATTTCTCAGCAAACCAACTTGTTGGCCTTGAACGCGGCCATCGAAGCCGCTCGTGCAGGCGAGGCCGGCCGTGGCTTTGCCGTTGTGGCCGATGAAGTGCGAAACCTTGCCCACCGTACGCAGGAATCGGCCGAGGAAATTCATCGAATGATCACTGGCCTGCAGGTAGGCTCACGCGAGGCGGTGCATACGATGAATACCAGCCAGGTTTCCAGTGAGCAAACCGTCCAGGTAGCCAACCAGGCAGGTGAGCGCCTTGCCAGCGTCACTCAGCGCATCGGCGAAATCGACGGCATGAATCAGTCAGTGGCCACTGCCACCGAAGAACAGACTGCCGTAGTGGAAAGCCTCAACCTGGATATCACCCAGATCAATGCCTTGAATCAGCAGGGCGTGGAAAACCTCAATGAAACGCTGCGCCATTGCGATCAATTGGCCCAGCAAGCCGGCCGATTGAAGCAACTGGTGGGTAGCTTCCGAATCTGACGGTCAGGGTCGTATCGGGGGCAGCTCCATAAGCAGGGTTGCCCCAGTTATAACCTAATAACGAACAAGTCTATTTAGCTATAAAAAAATCTATATGCTGGCTGCATCCGATAACGGGCAAAGCTGGGCAGTCGAGTAGCGTATGGATGTAGGTTCTTTCGGTTTTACCATTGCAGGATTGGTCGTAGGCTTCATTGTTGGCATGACGGGTGTAGGCGGTGGCTCGCTCATGACGCCAATCCTGCTGTGGTTCGGGATTAACCCGGCAACGGCAGTAGGCACCGACCTACTCTATGCGGCGATCACCAAGGCCAGCGGCGTGTGGGTGCATGCGCGCAACAAGAACATCGACTGGAAGATCACGGGGCTACTGAGCCTCGGCAGCGTTCCCGCCGCTGCACTGACGTTGTGGTTCCTCAGTACGCTTCACACCGACACCACGGCGGTAAATGCGATTATCAAGCAGGGCCTGGCCGTTGTATTGATCCTCACAGCCTTGGCTATCTTGTTCAAATCGCGCCTGCAGGCATTCGCCAGCCGCCATGCCGGTGACCATTACCATCTGAGCGATCGTAGCCTCAATACTCTGACTGTTCTGACCGGGGTGGTGTTGGGTGTCATGGTAACGCTCACTTCCATCGGGGCTGGCGCCCTGGGCACCGTCGCGCTCTTCCTGCTCTACCCTTCTCTGATCACACGACGCTTGGTGGGTACCGAGATAGCCCACGCCGTACCGCTCACGCTGGTGGCTGGGCTGGGTCATGCGGGCATGGGTAACATGGACTGGTCATTGCTCGGCTACCTGCTGCTGGGTTCACTGCCAGGTATCTACCTGGGTAGCCATCTGACTGGGCGCATATCGGACCGAGTGCTGCGCCCATGCCTCGCTACGATGCTGCTGTTGATTGGCTATAAGCTGGCGTTCTGAGGGCAGTTGATCCGCAACCGCCACTGCCCGCTGAAGCTTAACTCGATGCGTGACAACGGCAGGACATCGATACGTTGTCCTGCCGTCATTGGGCAGCCCAGCACCTGTACCAATACTGCACGCATGACCATTGGGTGAGTGACCGCGGACCATTCGCCCGGCCAATCAAAATCTCCTAGCCAAGCGCTCATGCGTTGACAAAGCGTCTGAAAGGACTCCCCTCCATGTACCTCGCTCGCGGGGTTCTCCAGCCAGTCGGCCAAGGCCGACGGCTGCTCGGCTTGTAGGCGCTTCAATGGCAGCCCTTGCCATCGCCCCATGTCGCAATCCGCCAATCCTGACGCAATCTTTGCATCACCCCAGGCCAGGGCGGTTTGCTGAGCGCGTTGTTCCGGCGCTGTGAGGATCTGAGATCCGCCGTGCGGTACGCTGCGGTGGGGCATGGACACCAGTGAGTCTGCCGGCTCAGGGAAATATCCGCGCTTTTGGGCCAGCGTTAATCCATGGCAGATCAGGGTAAGGCGAGTGGCTTTCACCTTGTAGGCCTCGGGTGTAGGAATGAACAGGTTAACAGGGAAGGCGACTGTTCTAATGACCTCGTCAGGATCGGCTTAGCGTGCACAAGGTGATTCATTGGCCTAAGGCATTTATTGTCGTCAAACGTCCTGAGCACGGTCATATGAGTACACAGCATTGAGATTTTTCACAGCCCAAAGACAAAACCCCTACCTGCATGCGCAGATAGGGGTTTTGCGAAATGAATCTTGACGATGACCTACTCTCACATGGGGAAACCCCACACTACCATCGGCGATGCATCGTTTCACTACTGAGTTCGGGATGGGATCAGGTGGTTCCAATGCTCTATGGTCGTCAAGAAATTCTGTAGCCAGAATGTCCTGTTGGACAGCCCAGCGAATTCGGATATGTGATGTTTGTGATGCGTTGCGAACTTTCGGTTCATGTCATCTTCACCACCGCAATCTGCAG
>NZ_OCMQ01000014.1:0-84181 GCF_900230165.1 Pseudomonas sp. URMO17WK12:I9
AGCAAGTTGGTATTCATTGGCGCGGGTGGCGCACAGTCACCCTTCCGCCCTTACGGCGGCTCACTTTTTGTCTTGTCAAAAAGTAAGCAAAAACCGCCTGCTCCTATCATCCGGCCCCTACGCTACGCTCCGGGGTTCCCTCGCTCCGGGCTTGCTCCCGGGAGGACCGCGCTGCAGGCCCCATCCTGGGGCCCAGCGCTTGACGGGCATCCATGCCCGTCACCTCCCTCCGCAAGCCCTGCGCTCGGCCTCCTGAAGTCGCGATCTGCGGCGCCTGAGCTACCGCGCACTTAGAAGCAAAAGCAGATGCAAAAGCATGGGCATGGCATGGCATGGCATGGGCACTAGGATGGAGGGGGGTATACTGCGGGCTTGCCAGCAGCAAGCCCTTGCGCGATGGCCACGCACAGGTCCGTAGTCCGCCGACCTGGCCACCTCCCGCGCTGCAAGCCGAACCACATCCTAATGTCGCGGTCTTCATAAGCGAAGGATCCGCTTCATACCTTGGCCCGGTGGGTTTGCCACCGCGCTTGTGTCATCATGCCCCAACCGCCGGTGAGTCTCCTTATAAGCCCTCTATGAACAGACCCTACGCATTGCTGCTTGCCTTCGCCCTGCTCCAGGGTTGCCAGAGCCTGCCCGCGCACAAGGCCGAGCCGGCTGCCGCCGACGTCGGCAAACCCGAAGCCGAGAAGCCCATGGTGTACGGCTCGTTCAAGCAGGATACGCTCTATAACCTGTTGGTAGCCGAGCTCGCCGGGCAACGCAATCGCTTCGACATCGCCCTGGCCAACTACACCGACGAGGCCGCGCGAACCCAGGACCCAGGCGTCTCCGAGCGCGCCTACCGCATTGCCGAATACCTGGGCGCCGATGAACCGGCGCTGGACAACGCCCTCATCTGGGCCCGCAACGACCCGCAGAACCTCGATGCGCAACGCGCCGCCGCCATCCAGCTGGCCCGCGCAGGCCGCTATGACGATGCCATGGCCTATATGGAAAAAGTCCTGCAAGGCCAGGGCGATACCCATTTCGATTTTCTGGCCCTGTCGGCTGCCGAAACCGACCAGAGCACACGCGACGGTCTGCTACAAAGCTTCGAACGCCTGTTGGCCAAGTACCCCGACAACGGTCAGTTGATCTTCGGCAAGGCCTTGCTGCTGAACCAGGACGGCAAGGCCGAAGAGGCGCTTGAGCTGCTCGAATCGCACGCGCCACAAAACGGCGAAATCGCCCCCATCCTGCTGCGCGCTCGCTTGCTGCA
This sequence comes from Pseudomonas sp. URMO17WK12:I9, assembly GCF_900230165.1. Lineage (NCBI taxonomy): Bacteria > Pseudomonadati > Pseudomonadota > Gammaproteobacteria > Pseudomonadales > Pseudomonadaceae > Pseudomonas > Pseudomonas sp. URMO17WK12:I9. Next base: position 1,265 of record NZ_OCMQ01000014.1, read on the forward strand.
AGCCCTGGACCGTGGCCCTGAAGCCCTCCCCCTGCTGCGCAAGGCGATTCGCGACAACCCCGACGACAAGCGCCTGCGGCTCACCTATGCCCGGACCTTGGTCGAACAGGACCGCATTGCCGACGCCAAGGGTGAATTCGTCAGCCTGGTCCAGCAGTATCCCGAGGACGATGAGCTGCGCTATTCCCTGGCGCTGGTGTGCCTTGAGAACAAGGAGTGGGACGAAGCCGAAGGCTACCTGCAGGAGTTGGTCGAACGCGACAGCAACACCGATGCCGCGCACTTGAACCTTGGCCGTATCCGCGAAGAGCGCCACGACCCGGCAGGTGCCCTGCGCCAATACGCCCTGGTAGGGCCAGGGCCCGATTACCTGGCCGCGCAACTGCGCCAGGCCGATATCCTGATCGCCAACGGCCGCGGCACCGAAGCCTCTCGCCTGTTGGCCGAAGCCCGCGAGGCCCAGCCCGACTACGCGATTCAGCTTTTCCTGATCGAATCGGAAAGCTACAGCAATAACAACAAGGACGCCCAGGCCAGCCAGGTGCTGCAACAAGCCATCCAGCGCTACCCGGACGACCTCAACCTGCTCTACACCCGTGCCATGCTCGCCGAAAAGCGCGATGACCTTGCCCAGATGGAAAAGGACCTGCGCGCCATCATTGCCCGCGAGCCGGAAAACGCCATGGCCCTGAATGCCCTTGGTTATACCCTGGCCGACCGCACCACCCGCTACGCCGAAGCCCAGGCCCTGATCGACAAGGCTCATCAGCTGACCCCAGACGATCCGGCGGTGCTCGATAGCCTGGGCTGGGTGAACTATCGCCTGGGCAACCTCGACAAAGCAGAGGATTACCTGCGCCAGGCCTTCGCCAGCTTCCCCGACCATGAAGTCGCCGCCCACCTGGGCGAGGTGCTCTGGGCCAACGGCAAGCGGCGCGAAGCCCGCCAAGTGTGGGCCAAGGGCTTCGAAGCCCAGGCCGACAGCCCCGTGCTGCGCAAGACCCTCCTACGCCTGACCGGATCCGAGACCCTTTAAGACCATGCTATTGCGCCACTTCGTTACCTTCACCCTCATCGCCCTCCTGGCCGGCTGCGCCGGCATCGGCAGCCGCGAGGCCCTGCAGGGCCACGGCGACCCGCAGCAGTGGCGTGCCCACAAACAGCAGTTGAGCAGCCTCGACGGCTGGCAGATCAACGGCAAGGTGGGCATCCGTGCCCCACGCGACTCAGGCAGTGGCACCCTGTTCTGGCTGCAGCGCCAGGACTATTTCGACATTCGCCTGGCCGGGCCACTGGGCCGTGGGGCCGCACGCCTGACCGGCCGGCCTGACGCCGTGGTGCTGGAAGTGGCTAACCAGGGCCGCTACGAAGCCACCAGCCCCGAAGCGCTGCTGGAAGAACAACTGGGTTGGAAGCTGCCCGTTTCCCACCTGGTCTGGTGGGTGCGCGGCCTGCCAGCACCGGATACCAAGAGCAAGCTGACCCTCGACGGCGACAGCCGCCTGGCCAGCCTCGAACAGGACGGCTGGCAGGTCGAGTACCTGAGCTATGCCGAGCACAACGGTTACTGGCTGCCCGAACGCCTCAAGCTACACGGCAAGGACCTGGACGTGACCCTGGTGGTCAAGGACTGGCAGCCCCGCCAGCTAGGACACTGAGTCGATGCAAGCGCTCACCCTGCCCGCGCCGGCCAAGCTGAACCTGTGGCTGCACATCATTGGCCGCCGTGCCGATGGCTACCACGAACTCGAAACGGTCTTCCAGTTTCTCGACCACGGTGACGAGCTGAGCTTCGCCGTGCGGGAAGACGGTGTCATCCGCCTGCACAGCGACCTCGATACCGTGCCCCATGACAGCAACCTGATCGTGCGTGCCGCTCGCCAACTGCAGGCCCAATCGGGTACGCCCCTGGGCGCGGACATCTGGCTGAACAAGGTGCTGCCGATGGGCGGCGGCATCGGCGGCGGCAGCTCAGATGCCGCCACCACCCTGCTTGGCCTTGCTCACTTGTGGCAGCTGGAGTGGGATGAAGATCGCCTGACGGCCCTGGGCCTCGGCCTGGGTGCCGATGTCCCGGTATTCGTGCGCGGGCATGCCGCCTTTGCCCAGGGGGTGGGCGAACAGCTCACGCCGGTCGATCCGGAACAGCCGTGGTATGTGGTGCTGGTTCCGCAAGTGTCTGTAAGCACAGCAGAAATTTTTTCACATCCGCAGTTGACACGTGATTCTCTCCCCCTTAAGATGCGCCCCGTTCCCAAGGGAAACAGTCGAAATGACTGCCAACCGGTGGTAGAGCAGAATTACCCGGAAGTTCGCAACGCGCTGAATTCGCTGGGGAAGTTCACAGAGGCTCGACTAACCGGAACTGGAAGTTGTGTGTTTGGGGCCTTCCCAAGCAAAGCCGAAGCTGATAAAGTTCTGGCCCTTCTTTCAGCGACCCAAACAGGGTTTGTGGCGAAAGGAAGCAATATTTCGATGTTGCATCGCAAGCTGCAAAGTCTGGTCAAGAAGTCGAGTGCCTAGCGCTCGCAGCAACAGATACAGGGGCGTCGCCAAGCGGTAAGGCAGCAGGTTTTGATCCTGCCATGCGTTGGTTCGAATCCAGCCGCCCCTGCCATTTTCCTTATACTCATCCAGGTATACCCTCAGCCTTCAGGTACTGCGCGTGTCCAAGATGATGGTCTTTACGGGGAACGCTAACCCCGATCTGGCTCGGCGTGTCGTACGTCAGCTGCATATCCCTCTCGGTGACGTCTCTGTCGGTAAATTCTCCGACGGCGAAATCAGCACTGAGATCAATGAAAATGTCCGCGGTAAAGACGTCTTCATTATTCAGCCGACCTGTGCACCGACCAACGATAACCTGATGGAACTGGTAGTGATGGCCGACGCCTTCCGCCGCTCCTCAGCTTCCCGAATCACCGCCGTGATTCCTTACTTCGGATACGCCCGCCAGGACCGCCGTCCGCGTTCGGCACGTGTAGCCATCAGCGCCAAAGTCGTCGCTGACATGCTCACTGTCGTGGGTATCGACCGTGTACTCACCGTCGACCTGCACGCTGACCAGATCCAGGGTTTCTTCGATATCCCGGTCGACAACATCTACGGCTCGCCCGTACTGGTCGACGATATCGAAGACCAGCGTTTCGAGAATCTGATGATCGTCTCCCCGGACATCGGTGGTGTCGTGCGCGCACGCGCTGTCGCCAAGTCCCTGGGTGTCGACCTGGGTATCATCGACAAACGCCGTGAAAAGGCCAATCACTCCGAAGTGATGCACATCATCGGCGACGTCGAAGGGCGCACCTGCATCCTGGTAGACGACATGGTCGACACCGCCGGCACCCTGTGCCATGCGGCCAAAGCCCTGAAAGAGCACGGCGCTGCCAAGGTTTACGCCTATTGCACGCACCCTGTCCTGTCGGGCCGCGCGATCGAGAACATCGAGAAGTCGGTATTGGACGAGCTGGTGGTGACCAACACCGTTCCACTGTCCGCCGCTGCTCAAGCCTGTGACCGTATCCGCCAGTTGGATATCGCACCGGTTGTCGCCGAAGCGGTTCGCCGCATCAGCAACGAAGAATCGATCAGCGCGATGTTCCGCTAAGCGGAACGCACGCTGACGAAAAGCGCCCCGCCCCAGCACATCCGCTGGGGCGGGGCTTTTTTGCCATCCCCGTTGGCGCTGGTCGCAAACGCCCTCGGGGGGCTATTTTGGAGAAACAAAATGACTGATTTCAATCTGAACGCCCAAGTGCGTACTGACCTGGGGAAAGGTGCGAGCCGCCGCCTGCGTCACTCCGCCAGCATCCCAGCCGTAGTCTACGGTGGTGATAAAGAAGCTCAATCCCTGACCATCGTGGCCAAGGAAATCACCAAGCTGTTCGAAAACGAAGCTGCCTTCAGCCACGTCATCGAACTGAACGTTGACGGCGTCAAGCAGAACGTCATCATCAAGGCCATGCAGCGCCACCCGGCCAAGCAGTTCATCATGCACGCCGACTTCATCCGCGTCGTTGCTGGCCAGAAACTGACCGCCAAGGTACCGGTTCACTTCATCAACGAAGAAGGCCCGGTCAAGAAAGGCGGCGAAATTTCGCACGTTGAGTCGGAGCTGGAAGTTTCCTGCGAAGCCAAAGACCTGCCTGAGTTCATCGAGGTCGACCTGGCCAATGCTGAAATCGGCACCATCATCCACCTGTCGGACCTGAAAGCGCCGAAAGGCGTAGAGTTCGTCGCTCTGGCCCACGGTGATGACAAAGCAGTTGCCAACGTTCACGCCCCACGCGTGTCCGCTGAAGCTGAGGAAGAAGGCGCTGCCGAGTAATCCACTCGCACGCCGGCGTTGATCGGGTTACAGTGCCGCGCGCCCTGTAACCCACCAACTCCAAGGAAGAGCCCCTGACGTGACCGCCATCCAGTTGATCGTCGGCCTGGGTAACCCCGGCCCCGAATACGAACAGACCCGGCATAACGCAGGGGCTCTTTTCGTTGAACGCATTGCCAGCGCCCAGCGCATCTCGCTGACCGTTGACAAGAAATATTTCGGCCTGACGGCTAAGTTCAGCCATCAGGGTAACGATGTTCGCCTGCTGATCCCCACCACCTACATGAACCGTAGCGGCCAGTCCGTGGCGGCGTTGGCCAATTTCTTCCGGATCAAGCCGGAGGCCATACTGGTGGCGCATGACGAACTCGACCTGCCTCCCGGCGTTGCCAAGCTCAAGCGCGGCGGCGGCCATGGTGGGCACAACGGCCTGCGCGACATCATCGCGCAGCTCGGCAACCAGAACGACTTCCATCGCCTGCGGCTCGGTATTGGCCATCCAGGTGATGCCAAGCTGGTCTCCAACTTCGTCCTGGGCCGCGCACCGCGTGCCGAGCAGGAGAAGCTCGACGCCAGCATCGACTTTGCCCTCGGTGTGCTGCCGGACGTGCTCGCTGGCGACTTCGCCAAGGCGATGCGCGAGCTGCACAGCCAGAAGGCCTGATTTCCTTTAGAGAGGGGAATACCCATGGGTTTCAATTGCGGCATCGTCGGCCTGCCCAACGTCGGCAAGTCCACCCTGTTCAACGCCCTGACCAAGTCTGGCATCGCGGCAGAGAACTTCCCTTTCTGCACCATCGAGCCGAACAGCGGTATCGTGCCCATGCCCGATGCGCGCCTCAATGCGCTGGCTGAAATCGTCAAGCCCAACCGCATTCTGCCCACCACCATGGAATTCGTCGACATTGCAGGCCTGGTGGCCGGTGCTTCGAAAGGCGAAGGCCTGGGCAACAAGTTCCTCGCCAACATCCGCGAAACTGACGCCATCGCCCACGTGGTGCGCTGCTTCGAAGACGAGAACGTGATTCACGTTTCCAACAGCGTCGATCCCAAGCGCGACATCGAGATCATCGACCTCGAACTGATCTTTGCCGACCTCGACAGCTGCGAAAAGCAGTTGCAGAAAGTGGCCCGCAACGCCAAGGGTGGCGACAAGGAAGCCCTGGCGCAGAAGGCCATTCTGGAACAGCTGATCCCGCACTTCACCGAAGGCAAGCCAGCGCGCAGCCTGATGAAGAACATGAGCGCCGACGAAAAGGCCCTGATCCGCAGCTTCCACCTGCTGACCAGCAAGCCGGTGATGTACATCGCCAACGTCGCCGAGGACGGTTTCGAGAGCAACCCGCACCTGGACGTAGTGAAGGCCATCGCCGAAGAAGAAGGCGCTGTGGTCGTACCGGTGTGCAACAAGATCGAAGCGGAAATCGCCGAGCTGGACGACGGTGAGGAAAAGGACATGTTCCTCGAGGCCTTGGGCCTGGAAGAACCTGGCCTGAACCGTGTAATCCGTGCCGGTTACGAGTTGCTGAACCTGCAGACCTACTTCACGGCCGGCGTGCAGGAAGTACGTGCCTGGACCGTGCGCGTAGGCGCCACCGCCCCACAAGCGGCCGGGGTGATCCACACCGACTTCGAGAAAGGCTTCATCCGTGCCGAAGTCGTGGCCTATGACGATTTCATCCAGTACAAGGGTGAGAGCGGCGCCAAGGAAGCCGGCAAGTGGCGTCTGGAAGGCAAGGATTACATCGTCAAAGATGGCGACGTGATGCACTTCCGCTTCAACGTCTGATCCGCTGACAACCACGGCGTAAACAAGCAGGAGCGTTCAGTAGCCCAATCGAGGGCCTGCCGAACGCTCCTGTTTTTATTCAAGCCCGGAAAAAGCAAGAGCATTGCACCGGTGCATTGTGCCTACTCACCTCCCCCAGACCGCTGCTCGCCTGCCAGCATCACCAGCAAGGCGATCACCATCACTGCGGCACCCAGGTTGTAGAGCATGCCAGCCACAAACCCATGCACATACTGACCGGCCTGAACGAATGAGCCCTCCGCCCCTGGCAGGGCCGCCGCGAAGAAAATCCCAACTACGGCCACCCCCAGCGCCGCACCGACCTGCTGCACGGTCGAGATCACGCCCGAGGCCATGCCCGCTTTCGCTTCGTCAACCAAGGCCAGCACCAGGTTGAGCAAAGGGGTCATCACCAACCCCTGGCCCGCCCCCACCACGATCAGTACCGGGATCAGCCGAACGGCTACCAACTGCGCGCCTGCCGTCTGCACCTGGGCAATGAGCAACCCGATCGATAGGGCATACAGCAATGCCCCTGCCACGATGGCACGTATTCCCCAGCGCGCAACCAGCCGTGGGGCAGCGAGCGATGCCAGCACGAAACCAACACTGCAGGGTGCGAAGATGCTGCCGGCCCTGAAGGGATCCAGACCCAGCCCGCTTTGCATCAACAAGGCGAAGCACAGAAAGAAGGAACTGGATGTGGAATAGACCACCAGCACCAGTAGCGCACCCAGTGCAAAGCGACGCTGCGCCAGCAGTTGCATATCCACCAATGGCAAGTTGCCGGTCGCTCGTCGCCGTTCCTGCTGTCGCTTGAACAGCGCGAGCAAGGCCAGTGCCAGGCCGAGCGCGCAGAAACTCCAGGCAGGCCACCCCTGCCCCGGTCCTTCGATCAGCGGCACAAGCAGCAATGCCAGGCCCAGGCTGACCAGCGCCACGCCTGCCCAGTCCAGGTCCGGGCGCTGGGGGGCGCGGCTCTCGGGGATGTAGCGCGCCGCCACGATGGCGAGCAACCCAATAGGCACATTGATCAGAAAGATGCTGCGCCAGCCTGATCCGAACAGGTCAGCATGCACCATCCAGCCGCCCAGCACCTGCCCCGCTATGGCAGACAGCCCCAGCGTCATCCCCAGCAAGCCGAACGCGCGGCGGCTGTCCTGGGCATCGAAGTTGACCCGGATCGAAGCATAGACCTGAGGGAACAACAGCGCGGCGGCCAGCCCCTGTACAACCCGCGCACTGATCAGAAAAGCAGCACTGGGCGCCAGGCCGCATAACGCCGATGCCACGGTAAACCCTGCCATACCGACGATGAACAACCGGCGACGGCCAAATACGTCCCCCAAGCGCCCCCCGGTAATGAGCAACACGCCGAACGCCAGCTCATAGCCGGCCACGATGAAACCGATTTGCGCGAAGCTTGCGTTCAACCCGGTCTGCAGACTCGGGATGGCGACGTTGACCACGAACAGGTCGAAGATCGTCACGAAGCCTGCCAGCAAAAGTACCGACAGACCTACCCACGGCGGGCTTCCAAGGCGATGTGTGGGCGTTAACGGGAGAGGAGTATTGGCGTTCATCGTGCCTTTCCAGAATTTAGACACAGGCATTCTGGGATGGCCTATAAACCATTACAATTTAACCGTTTATGCTATTACTCAAAGCAACGAGACACGCCATGCGAACGCTGCAACGTACACGATCCGATCTGGCCGACTTCCTGCGCTCGCGGCGCGAGCGCCTGTCGCCCGAGGACGTCGGTTTGCCAAGCGGCGGCCGCCGGCGCACACCTGGGCTTCGACGCGAAGAGGTTGCCGCGCTCGCGGGTGTCGGACTGACCTGGTACACCTGGCTGGAGCAGGGCCGCGACATCGGCGTGTCGGCCAGTTTTCTGGACAACCTGGCGCGGGTGTTGAAACTCGATGCCGCCGAGCGTCGCCATCTGTTCCTGTTGGCACATGCCCGTCCGCCCGCTGAGCCAGGCAAGACCTGGTGTGTCTTGCCGTCGCTGGTACGGCGTTTGATGCACGACCTGCCGCACGCGGCCTTCGTCCTCAACCTGCGCTGGGATGTGCTGGGGTTCAATGGGCCTGCCGACGCACTGTTCGGGTTCGCCCCGCACCCGCCTGAGCGGCGCAATCTGCTCTGGCTGCTGTTCACCGACCCAACAGTGCATGGGCGCTTGCACGACTGGGACAGCCAGGCCCCGCTGATGCTGGCAAGCTTTCGCCGCGACTTTGCCCGGGCCACGCAAGAGGCCGATATCCACGCGTTGGTGGACGAACTGGAGCACGTCTCGCCAGCCTTCAAGGCCGGCTGGCGCACCCACGACGTGCACGCGCCCTGCAGCGGTGTGCGCCAACTGGTCATTGATGGGCAGGCCCAGCCGTTCGAGCATACCTCGCTGACCGTCGATGAAGACCGGCACCTTCGGCTGGTGGTGTACGCACGTCAAGATGGGCTGCCAGGCAGCCCATAGGTCACGCGTCTTTTTCAGCGTCGTCCGGGCGTTGCCCGTCCTGCAGCAGCACCATGCTCTGCGGCGCCGACAGGGCGATACCTTCATCGCGCAGGCGCCCCAGTATGGTGAACAGCAGGTCACTGCGGGCCCCGCCCACCAACCGCGGTCCTGCCACATAACCGCTGACGCCAATTACCATGCCCGCATTGGTCAGGTCCTTGAACGACACCGATGGCGCCGGTGCTTCGAGGATGGCCTCGTGCTCCTGGAAGGCGGTCAGCAGCAGCTCACGGACCCGGTTGGCGTCAGTGTCCAGGGGCAAGGTCAGGGTAATACCCACCACACCCAGGGCATTACCCATGGTCACGTTGCGCACGTTCTGGGAGATGAACTGCGAGTTGGGCACGATCACAGTGGAGCGGTCCGACATCTGGATCTCGGTGGCGCGCACATTGATACGACGGATATCTCCCTCGACACCCGCCAAGCTCACCCAGTCGCCCACCTTGACCGGGCGTTCGGTGAGCAGGATCAGGCCGGAGATGAAGTTCTGCACGATCTGCTGCAGACCGAAACCAATACCGACCGACAAGGCACTCACCACCCAGGTCAGGCTGGTGAGGTTAATGTGCAGGGTCGACATCACCAGCATGGCCAGGAAGAGGAAGCCCAGGTAACCCACCAGGGTGACCAGCGAGGCGCGCATGCCGGCGTCCATGTCGGTTTCCGGCAGCAGGCGTTCACTCAACCAGCGCTTGACCACACGAATGGCCAGCATCCCGCCAGCCAGGATGCCAAGGGCCAGCACGATGTCCTGGGGCACGATGTTCAGGTTGCCGAGCAGCTTGCCGCCCGTGCCGTCCCAGTCCCCCAGGCTCAGCAACAGTTCGCTGGGGCTGGTGCCCGACGGCATCAAAGTCAGCAGCAGGGCCAGAATCACCACGACGGTGCGGCCAATGCCGGCCAGCACCGTGCTCGCCTGCGCCTGGTGCCGTGGTGCCAGGCCCAGCGTGGACGCCAGCGCCAGGCCACCCGGTTGGCGAGGCGAGAGCAGCATTTCGCACAGATCACTCAGGAACGTCGTGAGCAAGTAGGCGCACGTGACGACCAGGCTGACCCACAGCAGCTTGGCGGTCAGGTAATAGGCCAGGGTCAGGTAGCCGGTGATCAGTGATAGCAGGATCGCAGCCAGCCACACCACCATCACGAACGGGATCAAACCGGCCAGGCCCGTTGCCCGGTCAATACCATGCCGACGCCGAGCACGGCGGTAGGCCATCAGGGCGCCGGCGAAAATCAACGCCACCACCAGAGCGGTAAGGCCATTGACCGCTACGGTCAGGGCCAGGCTGACGCCGATCACACTGTTGACCCGCTCCAGGGTCATCATCACCATCAAGGCCAGTGCCAGCACCTTGGGGAACCAGCCCAGGGCCTCGGCCACTTCGTCCGCAATCGCCGGCAAACGCCAGGAGGGGCGCTGCAACATCAACAATGCCCGGCCAAGGCCGGTAATGAAGGCGCTGAACACCACCAGGGCAAGGATGTGGTCGGTCAGGCTGGCCAGGTCCGAACCCAGTTGCGCACTGCTTTCAACGCCCCAGCGCAGCAACGATACCGAGCCGGCAATGGTGCCCAGGGTCGCCAGGCTTACGCCCACGGCCAAGGCACTGCGACGCAAGCGCCCCTCTGGCAACCAGCGCACCATGGACCTGGCCAACAGCCGCTCCAGCAACCCTCGCACCAGGGTCCATACCAGGATCGAGGCGATCAGGCTGGCGAAGAAGAGCCAGCGGTGTTCGGCGCTCAGGGCACTGTCGAGCGCATCCGTGATCTCGCCACGCAGGTCATGCAGCCGTGCCACGTCGTCCTGGGTCGGGCGGATCATGCTCTGCCAGAACGCAGGGCTCAACGGCGACGCTGCCCGGCTGGATATCTGCGAGTTGAACAGGCTGCGGCGCAGGTTGACGATCTGCGTGGACAGGTCCCGCGCCGACTGGGTTAGCTTAGTGGCCTGGTCCTGCTGGGCCATCAGGGTTTTCTTCTCGGCCTCCAGCGCCTTGCGCTGCTGGGTCAAGGGCGCAGGCTCGTCCGGCTGCGCCGGGCCGATGACTTTCAACTGGTCATCCACCTTCTGCGCATCGGCTGCACGCTGGGTGCTCAAGGCATCGGCCTGGCGCTGGACCTGCACGGCCGCCATGCGCAATTGCGCCAGCAGGTCATCGTTGGCGTCACTGGTGACGCCCTGGCGAATCTGGTCCAGCCGGTCGCTGAGCTGGTCAACGGTCGCAGTTTCGTCCAGTGCCGGTGCGTCGGCGGCAGCCTGCGCCGTCGCCGCAGGGGCCGGCGCCGACCAGGCTGGGTTGGACGCTGCCACGATCAGCGCCAGCAACAGCATCAGGCTGTGACTAAAGCGGGCAAGGCTGACACGCCTCATCGAACATTCCTCTTTGCAATTCGATCTGGCAAGCGATTCTACGCCGCTTCGGGCCATCAGGAGAGGGCTGTTTCGCGTGCCAACAATTGCCGTTTGCGCTCGATCCCCCAGCGGTAGCCACTGATGTCGCCGTCCCGGCGCACCACCCGGTGGCACGGAATGGCCACGGCAATACGGTTGGCCGCGCAGGCCTTGGCCACTGCCCGCACCGCCTTGGGGGCGCCTATGCGCTGGGCGATGTCACTGTAGCTGACCCGGCAGCCGGCAGGTACTTCACGCAGCGCCTGCCACACGCGCTCCTGAAAGACGGTGCCCTGCACATCCAGCGGCAGGTCCAGACCGAGCGCCGGCGCCTCGACGAACCCGATGACCTGCGCCACGACCCGTTCGTACTCGGCATCGGCACCCACCAGCTCGGCGTTGCAGAACTGGTCTTCCAGGGCGTGCACCAGCGCCTCGGGCTCATCGCCAAGCAAGATCGCGCAGATGCCCTTTTCGCTCTGGGCGACCAGGATGGCACCTAGCGAGCACTGGCCCACGGCGAAGCGGATGGTCACCCCGGCGCCACCTGCGCGAAACTGCCGTGGTGGCATGCCCAGGCGCTGCTCGGCGCCGGCATAGAAGCGGCTGCTGGAGTTGTAGCCCGCCTCGAAAATGGCATCGGTGACCGAGCCCTGCCCCTGCCCCAGGCTGGTCCTGAGGCGTTGGGCGCGGAAGGCCTCGGCATAGGCCTTGGGGGTAAGGCCGGTTTGCGCCTTGAACAGCCTATGTAAATGGAACGGGCTGACGGCCAGGCGCTCGCCCAACTGCGCCAGGCTGGGCGGTAGATCGCACGCCTCGATCAGGCGACAGGCACTGCTGACCAGGCGCCGCGTACGCGCCGACATGGCAGGCGGGCCCGCGCAGCGCTTGCAGGCGCGGTAGCCTGCTGCCTCGGCCAATGCCGGGGACTCGAAGAACTCCAGATTGTTACGCAGGGGCAGCCTGGCCTTGCAGCCTGGATAACAGTAGATACCGGTGGTGCGCACGGCATAGACGAAATGGTCCGCCGCCTCGGCAACACGCGCCGCGACGGCCTGCCAGCGCTGCTCGGGAGTGGTATAGGTTGTCATGTTCATCTTCCGGGCTAAGTGCAGTTCGGCAGGCGCTCAGGTCCGCCACAAGTACCAGGCAGCGATGGTGCGATAAGGTCGCCAGACGGCGCCCAACGCGCGCATCTGTGCAGGCGTCGGCGCTTTTTCCATAGCCTTGAGCCGCCGATAGCCCTCGCGTACGCCAAAGTCGTCGACCGGCAGCACATCCAGACGCTCCAGGCTGTAGATCAGCAGCATCTCAACCGTCCATCGCCCGACCCCACGCAGGGTCACCAGGCGCTCGATCAATTCGTCGTCGGTCATGCCCAGGGCCTGCTCGCGGGTTGGCACGACACCGTCCAGGCGACCTTGGGCAATGCCCAGCACCGTGCCCAGCTTGCTGGCCGAAAAGCCGCAGCTGCGCAAGGCGGCAGGGTCCGCTGCCAGCAGTTGGGTGGGCGTGGGGAAAACCCCTGGCCCAAACAGCGCCAGCAGTCGTCCAAGGATGGCGTCGCCTGCACGGGCGTGCAGTTGCTGGTAAGCGACCGACCTCACCAGTGCCTCGAAGGGTTCGCGCCCCGGAGTAGTACGGTGGCGGCAGGGGCCGACGGCGGCGATGTGCCGTGCCCAGTCCGCATCCAGCCCACTCAGGTACTCGGCCGCTTGCCGGTAGGCGACAGGTTCGGCGTCGATCAACATTGAAGCGGCTCCATCGACCAGAGGAGATGCCAGCTTAACCCAGCCACTCATCGGCCGACTGCCAGATCTTGCGCAAGTAATTCCTGAGGGAGCATTGCTCGCCACAGCCCTACCCGCATAGAATTGAGAACCATTCACAATCACACCTGACAGGAACCGACCGTGGCGACGATGCAGCTTCCCGACACGCTCAAACCGACCGAGGTCGCCCTGCTCTACCAATCCCACCATGCGTGGTTGCGCGGCTGGCTGCGCAGTCGCGTCGGTTGCAGCGAACATGCAGCCGACCTGGCCCAGGACACCTTCGTGCGGCTGTTGCGCGCCCGGCAGACCTCGCCTTTGAAAGAGCCTCGCGCCTACCTCAGCAGCATCGCCCGTGGCCTGATGATCGACCAGTTTCGTCGCCGGGCGCTGGAGCGGGCCTACCAGGACAGCCTGGCACATCTACCCGAAACCGACATCCCGAGCGAAGAACACAGGCTGGTCATCCTCGATAGCCTGGAGCGGCTCGACCGTGCCCTGCACCAGCTCAAGCCGCGTGCTCGCCAGGCCTTTCTGCATGCGCAACTGGACGGGCTGAGCATCATCCAGATCAGCTTGCTGCTAGGCGTTTCGAAAGCGACCGTGGAGCGCGACCTGGCCAAGGCGCTCAAGACTTGCTACCGGTTGCGTTATGCCGACGCCTGACCAAGCACCGGCCCAGGCCCGTGTCGACCAGGCCATCGACTGGTTGGTCAGGCTACGCTTCGGCAGCCCCGGCCCGGATGCCCAGGCGCAGTTCCAACGGTGGTTGTCCTTGCACCCTCACAATGGGTTGGCCTGGCAGCGCGTCAGCAACCTGGGCGATGAGCTCGCCGGGCTGCCCAAGGACCTCAGCCGTCGTACCCTCCAAGGCAGCGAACGCCAAGGCATCAGCCGGCGCGACCAGCTCAAGCTGGGGGCCTTGCTGGTGGTCGGCAGCGGCCTTGGGTGGATGGCGCGTGAGCCGCTGGGCCTGCCAGAGCTGTTGGCCGACAGTGCCACGGCCACCGGCGAGCGCCGACAACTGCAAGGCAGCGATGGCAGCCGCATCCAACTGAACACCGCCAGTGCCATCGACCTACGTTTCACGGCGGGCCAACGCCGCCTGGCGCTTCTGCGCGGTGAAGTCAGCCTGGACAGCAACCCTGCCGACAAGCGCCCGTTCTTCATCAATACCCGAGTGGCCACCCTGCGCACCCTCGACGGGCAACTGCTGGTGCGCCAGAGCGATCACGACTTACTGGTGGCGGTGCGCCGGGGCGAAGCCACGGTGATGACCGGTGCCACGCCAGTGCGGGTACATTCCGGCGAGACCTTGCGCGTGCAGGCCAATGGAGGCCATCAGGCCATCACGCCGCCCAGTGACCCTTGGGGCTGGACGGAAGGTGTACTCAGCGTTCGGCAAATGCCGCTGGCGGATTTCGTCGCCGAGCTAAACCGATACCGCCCCGGCCTGCTGCGCTGCGCGCCAGCGGTGGCGAACCTCAAGGTTTCCGGGACCTACCAGCTGGCCGACACCAATCAGATCCTGCAACTACTGGCCCGCAGCCTGCCGGTGCGTATCGATTACCACACCCGGTATTGGGTCAACATCGATGCCGCTTAGGTCTCGGCATGGCCGTCAGGGGCGCCAGTTGGCAATCACTTGGGTAACCTGCAAGGCCGTTCCTGCACGGAAGTCTGCTAGTTTTCAGAGGGTGTGCACGACGGCTGCTCACGCCGATGAGACTGCCGTGCAAAGCACACGAACAGACCGGCCATCAATGCCAGCGCCATGGGCAGCCCGTGGGGCGCGACGTCCATGGCGGCACCGCTGATCAGCGGCCCTACCAGGCTGCCGACGCCCCACAACAGCCCGACGCTGGCATTGGCGGTGACCAGGTCCTGCCCTTTGAAACGCTGGCCTATCAGCACCAGCGCCAGGGTATAGATACCGCCCGCGACCGCGCCCAACACCACCAGCAACGGCCACAACAGCCACGTCATGTTCAGCAACCAGGGCAACCCTATGCCAATGGCCATGGCTACTACCCCGCACGCCAGGTGCAGGCCAGTGCGCTCGATGCGGTCGGCAAGCCAGCCCAGCGGCAGTTGGAACAGCATGTCCCCTGCGAACACCACGGTCACCATCAGTGCCGCCACGCCCACGGCAAATCCGTGGCTGCTGGCATACACCGGCAAGAGCGAGAGCACCACCGCATCGAAAAACGAGAAGAACAGCACGGCCACGCACAGGGCCGGGGCCACGCGGAAGAAGCCGGCCAGTCCGAAGCTCTTGTCGTCTTCAGCGTGCAGCACCCGGTCATTGGGAACCGTTACCACAATGCACGCCAACGCCAGACCATAGCAGGCCGTGACCACGCCAGTGATCCATGGGCTGTGGGCACCGAGCACCGCCAGCATCGCCGGTCCAAGCACCTGGAAACCGGTAAAGCTGGTGGCGTAGAGGGCCATGATCTTGCCGCGGTTATGTTCCTGGCACAGTTCGTTGACCCACGATTCCCCGAGAATGATCGCGATACCCATGCCAAGGCCCAACGCCAGGCGCAAGACCGCCAGCCCCCACAACGAGGCGAATGCAGGCTCCAGCAGGCCGATGCTGAGCGTGCACAGGCTGAAACACAGCAAATAGAGCGTGCGTCGCTTGAAATACCGGCAACAGGCATCCACCAGGAATGCCGACAGCATCATGCCGGCCGCGGGGATGGCGGAAATCATCCCGATTTCGAGGGTGCCTGCGCCAGCCTCGTGCAGACGCAACGACACCAGCGGCAGGGTCGCGCCCAGGCTGAATCCCACGACCGAAACGGCGAACAGCAAGCCCGCCAGCAAACGTATGTTCATGAACCACTCCCAGCAAACCGATAAGACGTGCAGACAAAAACGCACCCACCAGCACGGCGGACGCTGTTCAAATGCTGATCAGTTCAGGTGTGGCGAGAAGGTGAAGGCAAACAGGACGCTGCGGCGGCGCTTGAGCACGGTGTCACTCGGCCAGGCACGGCGCAGCCCATCCAGGGCAGGCTGACGGCAACAGGGCAAGGACTGGAAACGGCGCATTGCTTTGGCTACTACGCATAAAGTGAGCAAGAGGCGGCACTCTAGGCCAGAGCAGGCGATACCGTCAATCGCCCCAGTGACTGTGGCGTCAAGGGGCATCCCTGCCCCGTTGATCATCAGCGCTTGCCAGTGCTCGGCAGCAATACCGCCAGCACCCCGAACAGGGGCAGGAACGAGCAAAGCCCGTACACGTATTCGATACCGCGCAAGTCAGCCACATAGCCCAGCAATGCCGCGCCGATGCCGCCAAAGCCGAACATCAGGCCAAAGAAGATGCCCGCGATCATGCCTACGCTACCGGGCACCAGTTCCTGGGCATACACCACGATGGCCGAGAATGCCGAGGCCAGGATAAAGCCGATCACCACGCTCAGTACCGTCGTCCAGAACAGGTCCGCGTAGGGCAGTGCCAGGGTGAACGGTGCCACACCCAGAATCGAGAACCAGATCACCGCCTTGCGCCCGATGCGATCGCCGATGGGCCCGCCAAAGAAGGTGCCCGCCGCTACCGCGCCCAGGAACAGGAACAGGTGCAACTGGGAACTGGCGACCGAAACGCCGAACTTCTCGATCAGGTAGAAGGTGAAGTAGCTGGTGAAGCTCGCCATGTAGAAGTACTTGGAAAACACCAGCAGCCCCAGCACCACTAGCGCGGCAACCACGCGTGCGCGGGAGATGCCATGGGTAGCCTGTACCGCCTTGCGCGCCTTGGCCTGGCTCAGGTGCTCGATGTACCAGCGGCGCAGCATCAGGGTCACGGCGAGAAAGAACAGTGCAGCCACGCCAAACCAGGCGACGTGGGTTTGCCCGAACGGAATGACGATGGCCGCTGCGAGCAACGGACCCAGGGCAGACCCAGTGTTGCCGCCTACCTGGAAAGTCGATTGCGCCAGGCCAAAGCGGCCTCCGGAGGCCAATCGCGCAATACGCGAGGTTTCGGGGTGGAATGTCGAAGAGCCGATGCCCACCAGGGCCGAGGCGAGCAGAATCATCGGGAAGCTGCCGACGAATGCCAGCAGCACGATACCGATCAGCGTGCACACCGTGCCCATGGGCAGCAGATTGGGCGTGGGCCGGCGGTCGGTGAAAAAGCCTACCCAGGGTTGCAGCAGCGACGCGGTGATCTGGAATGTCAGGGTGATCATGCCGATCTGGGCGAAGCTCAAGTCGTAATTGGCCTTGAGCATCGGGTAGATGGCCGGCAGTACCGACTGGATCAGGTCATTGATCAGGTGCGCCAAGGCGCAGAAGCCGATGATGCGCATCACCAGCGGTGTAGCGGTGCTCGCCTGCGCTTGAGTGGACGCCGGGGCGGCGCTGGGGATGGCCATGGCCTGGATCTCCGTCGGAAAGCTGGGCTCCGATTATCGGGATACAAATAGATACATAGCTACCTTTTTTTCCAGATCCAGTCTGGCAGCCATTTTCCCAGGCCTGTGGTGGGCGTCAGACAGGAGCGAGCGGATGCGCGGTACAAAGAGGTAAAGGCCCTAACTGGAGCTGATCACCCCTACGATTCGGGCTTTTCAGGGGATGGATAACGCTACGCATCACGCGATCGCTCGCTAAGTTTTTGAAAGCGTGTAAATTTTTTTTAAAAATCGTGTTGACAGGGGGGCCGTTCAAGAGAATAATGCGCGCCATCGGCTACATAGCTCAGTTGGTTAGAGCATAGCATTCATAATGCTGGGGTCCGGGGTTCAAGTCCCTGTGTAGCCACCAAACAAGACGAAGGGCTTACCGCAAGGTAAGCCCTTTTTCTTTGCCTGCCAGAAAGTCAGGCGGTTTTCGGCAGCCGGTGCAATCAACCCACACTGCTCATCGCCACCATCAGCCCCAGCGCAATGAGTGCCACCCCGATCACCCGGTCTGCGATGATTTGCCGCTCGATCATTGCCTTGCGCAATACGGTGTTGGAAAAAAACACAGCGACCAAGCTGAACCACGCCCAGTGCGCAAGCGACATGAATGCGCCGTAGGCCAGGTTGAGCCACAGCGGGCTGCCCTGCTCCACCACCTGGCTGAACGCACTGATGACGAACAGCATGGTCTTGGGGTTCAGGCAATTGGTCAAAAACCCGGTGCGCAGCGCTTGCAGCGCCCCGCCTGCAGCACCTTTGTCGTCAAGACGCACGCGCACAGTGTTGGTCAAGGACCGATAGCCCAGGTACAGCAGGTAGCACGCACCAATGGCCTTCATGCACAAGAACAGTGTCGGGCTTTGAGTCACGATGATCGATAGCCCGAGCACGGTGTACAGCACATGCACCTGAACCCCAAGGCCAATACCCACGGCAGCGGCCAGGCCAGCAATGCGCCCTTGCGCATAACTGCATCGGGTGACCATTGCAAAGTCGGCGCCGGGGCTGATGACCGCTAGCAGGGTAAACAAGGCGACAGCGAAGATTTCAGTCATTCATGGACTCTCGATAGGCGATGAACATGCACAGGTCAGGCATTATCGAACGCTTATCAGGCGCCTAAAAACGATTTAAAGTGCGTGAAATCGGTGAGTTTTCATCGTGCTTCATCACGCGTATTGGCTGGTTTTTCCATACGCGCATACCGCACCCATCAGGAATCCATGCCTGCCATGAAGCTTCCACCCCTGGCCGCCTTGCGCTACTTCGACGTCGCAGCCACCACCCAAAGCTTCATCCGCGCAGCCGAGTGCCTGCACGTCACCCATGGCGCCGTCAGCCGCCAGGTGCGCTTGCTCGAGGAAAGCCTGGAGGTGGCGTTGTTCGAACGACGCAATCGCGCCGTGTTCCTGACTTCGGCGGGGCGAGCACTGCATGCCACGACCCAAGCCATCTTCGAACAGCTCGAAAGCACGGTGCAGCGGCTCAAGGACAGCGATGACAATCCGGTGTTGGTCGTCTCCTGCGAGCCCACCATCGCCATGCGCTGGCTGATCCCGCGCCTGCCGCGTCTTAACGCTGCCCACCCTGATCTTCAATTGCAGCTGGTGGCCGCAGGCGGCCCGCTGGACTTCGCCCGCACAAACGTCGACATCGCTATCCGCCGCGACGACTTTCATTGGGGCATGACGCTGCATCAGCAGAAGATCTGTGACGAGTGGATTGGCCCTGTGGGGCGTCCGCCATTGTCGCCGAAGCTGCAAGGCCATCGACAGTTGTACAGTGCGACCCGCCCCGACGCCTGGGCCACTTGGCTGCGGCTTACAGGTGAGACAGCCATCGCGGGCGAGCGTAGCGACTTCGAGCACTTTTACCTGTCGATTCAGGCGGCCAGCGCAGGGCTGGGGGTCGCGATGGCATCCGCCTTGATGGTGCGTGACGAACTCGATACAGGGCAGTTACAGGCGCCCCTGGGCTTTGTACGCGATGGCTCGGCCTACCACCTGTTGAGCCCCTGCCCTCTGAATGATGCAGGCAAGCGCCAGCGGTTTGCCGAATGGGTGAAACAGGAATGCCAGGGCTGCCTGACTCACCTGGGCTTGCTGCAAAAGGATGACGCCGCGCTGCCATCGCCGCCCCAGGTGCGGTAGCCGGCCGTGTCCAGGTGGATGCGACCGCTCGGGTAGCGGCCAAGGCCCATGCCCCATGCCTGGCCGTGCTGCTGCCAGAACCGGCACAGCGGGTTGGGGTCGGCCCAAGGCGCCAGCAGGACATCCACGGCGAATGCTTGTGTATGCGCGCTGCCGATCGCCCCGCCGGCACAGCGGTTGAGGCCCGGGTCACGGTAGGCGGAGACCACTTCGAAATCGGGTAAGGCCCCTTGCTCACCCAGTGTTCGGAGCAACGACAGCGTAGCGCGCACAGCCGGCCAATGTTGCTTGGGCGGCACGGCAAACGGTGAAGCCCGGCACACTTTCCAGTCCGAGGCCGAGCGCAGGAGCTGATGAATCGGCACAACACCGTACAAACGTGCCTGCACGAGCATGTCGCGAAAAGGCCGCGTCGGGTGGTCACCTGCCCACTGGGCGAACATCCACAGGTCGCGCTCATCGGCCACGGCCCCGCTGGGCACTGAATTTACCGCCAGCAGCAGCGCGGCGACCACACTCCGTTTCTTCGACATGGCCCACCCCTGCACGTCATGGCAGCGGCACCCTGCCGCTGGCTCAGTCCGGGAACAACGTGCAGGCCATCACCAACGCATCCTCGCGACCACCCGCAGCTGGATAATAGTCGCGCCGGCGGCCGATTTCATTGAAGCCAAAACGCTCGTACAGGCGATACGCCGGATTGCTGGCCCTCACCTCAAGGAAACACTCGCGGCCGTTGAGCTGGTAGGCGCGCGACATCAGGTGTTCGAGCAGCCGCAGGCCCAGGCCGCGCCCTTGGTTCTCCGGCTTGACGGTGATGTTGAGCAGGTGGGCTTCGTCGATGATCACGTTGATCACGCCGTGGCCGACCTGTTGCTGCCCATCGAACATCAGCCAGACTTCATAGGATTTCAGGGCATCCAGAAAGATGCCGCGGGTCCAGGGGTGGCTGAACGCGGCATATTCGATTTTCAGCACGGCATCCAGATCCGCCTCGGTCATGGGGCGAAAACTGATCGAGTCACTCATTCAACGCGTTTCCAGCGCGCCATCAGCTGGCGCATGGCTTTCCAGACGTCCGCTTTACGCTGCGGCTCGTCCATCAACAGTTCCAGGCCCGGCAAGGCCCAGGCCTCGCCCAGGCCGTCGAGCTTGAGGGTTTGATAATAGGCTTGGTCGTCGGCGCCGGCGGCAAAGCGCAGCGCAGGCATGCCCACCAGCCACAGGCAGGTGCAGGGCGCTTCCTCCAGGCGAGCCTGGACAAAACCCTGTACGAAATCGCGGGCCGCGTCCGGGCCCTGGTCCATGTTGCCGCGCATCAGCAGCGGCCAGCGCACCGGCTCACCCACGATTTGCGGGGCGTCGGGCAGGCCGGCGGCGCGCAGCATATCCTTGAGCAGCAGGTAGGACGGGTCACGGCTCTGGAAAGGCTGGCCGGTGGCCAGCTCGACCAGTAACAGGCAATCGCCGGCACGCAGCAATTGCAAGGCAAAACGCGGAGGCGGCACCGGCACTGGGCGAGGTGTCGCAGCCTGCTCGGGCGCCTCTACAGGCTTGGCCGCAGCCTTGGCGGAAGCGCCCGGCCGCGGCACCTCGATCTTCGGCCGCTCGATGACACGGGCCTGGGGGGCGACAGGCGATTGGTCGGGTACCTGGCGTGGCGGCGGCTCGAAATCGATGTCCTCGGGCGGCGCCAACGGCAGCAGCAGTTCAGGCCGTGACGGCGCGGCGAACGGCAGCTCGGCGCGCGGCAGCCAGTGCACCACTTGCATGGCGGACAGGTAGGCGCGGCGACGTTGTTCGGTAAGCAAGGCGGTCATCCGAGGGGGGTTGGGACAGGTGCGCATTCTACCGCCGATAACCTGCCAGTGCCGCATCTGCTCGGCGGTTTTTTACGCATGCCCTGCCTGCCTGGGCAAGCCACAGCAGGCGGGCGGCTCGATCAGCCTGTCGCACGACAAGCCAAGGGGATAAGAACCAACCCGTCGGATGCAGTACAATCGCCCCCTTTTTCTTGGCAACGAGTCCAAGCCGATGATCGAACCCAAGCGCGTCCTGCGTGCCCTAGCCGAACACTGGGCCCTGATCGAGCCGCTGTGCGAGCGTTTCGACCAGGGCACCCTCAGCCTGGTGGAGCTGCGCCAGCATGTGGCCCGCCAGCAGATCGAGAGCACCCCGCAGGACATCACCCAACTGCTCGATGTGTGGATCCGCCTGGACATCCTGGTGCCCGTTGCCAAGAGCCCGAACCGCTTCGAGCTCAACGCCCAGATCCACGACTTCCTCGCCTATCTGCGCCGTGAGCATCGCCTTGGCCTGTGCCTGGAGATCGAGGCTTACCTGCGTCACCTGGAGCGCCTGGCCGGGCACATCCAGGATGCCTTCGACAACCGCGACAGTGACGATCTGGCGCGGCAACTGCGGCTCCTGGACATGCGCGTGCGGGACGTGCTGAAGAAGCTCGACAACGATGAGCAGGCACTGGTGGCCGTAGCCGAGCGGGCCAAGACCAGCAGCCGCCAGATACCCTTGCGCCAGCGCTATGCCGAAGTGCTGGCCACCTGGGATGAATACGTCGAGCCGATGATCCAGCTGGTCAACGCCGACGGCGCCTTCGAGCAAGGGGTGCGCAAGGTCGAGACCGTGCTGCTGAAACTGCTCGGGGAACAGGCGCGCCTTGGCCACCTGGTCGACGACGACATGCTGCTGCGCACCCATGCGCGTATTCTGGAGATGCAGACCAGCGCCCAGCTGACCCTGCGTCATGCCCGTGAACTGCTGCTGCCGCTGCGCGAGGAAGCACGGCGTCACAACGCGGTGACCCGTGGCGCTGCCCTGGCCCTGTCGGTGGTGCGCCGCAAGGGCCTGGACGCGCTGCCCCAGGCAGCCATGCCGTTGTTCACCCGGCCGCAAAGCACTTTCCTGGGCAGCGCCAGCCAGGTCGAAGCCTATGTCTATGCCTTGGCGCGCTTCGAGCCCAAGCCGGCGCGCTTCCCCAAGGCGCACAAGAGCGCGTCCGACGACAAGCCTCGCGCACCGCGCACGGTCAAGGAAATGACCGAACGCTGTGAACAGGCGCTGCCACTGCCAGACCTGATGGTGTGGCTGCTGGAGCAGGAGCCCGAAGGCGCCACCGACGAACTGCTGTACTGGTTCTCGCGCTTGTCACGGGAAAAACGCTTCAACCGCGAGCGCCTCGAGCGCCGTGACTACGACACCCAGGAACACCGCGTCAGCCTGCGTTCGTACGCCCTGACCTCCAGCCGCGAAGACGCCCCCAGTGCGTCCCCAGAACCCCACGCGAGCCCAGCCCATGCATCTTGATCTTTCCGAACTGTCCCAGCTCGCACCGATCTTCCGCGAGCTGTTCAAAGGTTTCCACATCAGCCGCCGCGACCCGGAGCTGTACGCGCAGTTGTCCAACTTCCAGGACCAGTACCGCAGCCTGTTCAAGGCCCTGGGCTTCGAGCTGGTGTGCGACACCCGCGGTTTCTACTACTTCGTGCCGGACATGACGGCGGCCCAGGTCAACAAGACGGCGCAGCGCCTGTCGCTGTTCACCTTCATCCTGGTCGAGCACCTGGCCGATCAAGGCCGTGACCCGATCGCGGTGCTCGACGGCGGCAGCGTTGGCCGCGACGAATTGCCTTCGTTGCTCGACAAGTACCGGGACCTGTTCGTGCAGGCCGAGGTGCAGACCGTCGAGGACCTGGAAGAAAAGATCCTGCGCCGTATGACCCAGCTCGGCTTCGCCCATGAAGAAGGTGGCATTTACCGTTTCCTGCCGCCGATGCACCGGTTCCTGGACGTTTGCCTGGCCGTGCAGCAGGACCGGGACCTGGCGGCAACGCTGCACAGCGCCCTGCCCTTGCCCACGCCAGTGCTGGCCGAAGACCCCGCCGAGCCAATGCCTGAACACACCGACGACCCGCTCGACCTGACGCCGTTCGAGGCTGAGGAAGACGAAGAGCAGGCCTTGGCTCGTGCCATTCGCCAAGAGCAACAGGAGATCGACGCATGAGCCAGGAACGCTACGGCATCCGCCGCTTCGCATTGCTCAACACGGCAGGCTACAGCCTGGGCTTGTTCCCACTGGAGCATCCGCTGTCGGTGTACGGCGCCAACAACCTGGGCAAGTCGGCATCGATCAACGCCCTGCAGTTCCCGATCCTGGCACGCATGTCGGACATGAGCTTCGGCAAGTACAGCCTGGAGCAGTCGCGCCGCTTCTACTTTGCCAGCGATACCTCGTACATCCTCTGCGAGCTGAGCCTGCCCCATGGTCCGCACGTGATCGGTGTCGTCGGCCGTGGGCCGGGTGGCGGCTTCGGGCACCAGTTCTTCGCCTATCAGGGCGAGCTGGACCTGGCGCACTATCAGAAAAACGACACGTGTCTGCGCCAGAAAGAGCTGTTCACCAACCTCGAAAGCAAAGGCATCAAAGCCTACGAGCTCAAGCCGGACGAGCTGCGCCGCCTGTTGGTCGGCGGCCATACCTCGGTGCCCCTGGACCTGACCCTGATCCCGCTGCGCTCGACCAGCGAGCAGAGCCTCAAGACCTTCCGCGCGCTGTTCATCAACCTGCTGCACATGCGCGAAATCACGGCAGCCAAGCTCAAGCAGCTGTTCCTCGATGCCTTCGAGCACAGCCTGCGCTCTGGCAGCGTCGACTACATTGCCGCCTGCGAAGAAGCCTTCCGCGATGTGCGGCGCATGGAACAGGACTACAACGCCCTGGTCGCCGCCGGCCCGCTGGTCGAGGCGCTGGCAGGCGGCGTCGCCCAACGCGACATCCTGCGCGGCAAGCTGCACCGGATTTCGCCGGTGCTCGACAACCTGCTGGGTACCTGGCAGGACTACGCCATGGCGCGCAAGGAAGAACTGGTCATCCAGGCCGAGCATTACCGGGGTGAACAGGACCGCTTGCAAAACGATCAGCGCGGCGGCACCCAGGAGCTGATGCGCCTTGAGCGTGAAATCACCGGCATCCAGCGCTGGCTGGGCGAGCTGTCGGTGTTGCGCCATCGTTTTGCGTTGGTCGATGACGTCAAGGTGCTGGAACAGCAGCTGCTGGCGGCCAAGGATGCCCATGACGAGCTTGCAGGCGCCCTGGCCCAGTCCCGTCAGTTCAGTGCCGAAGACCTCGACCAGCGCGTTGGCGACCTGGAAAAACGCCTCAGGCAGGTCAAGCAGCAGCTCGACCACGCCGACAACAACAGTTACGCCCGCTTGCGCGAAGAGTTCTCGCAGCAGGATGTCGACCGCCTGATGCGCCTGTTCAACGGCGCCCTGTTCAGCCTGCCATTGGGTGAGCGTGGCATCGAGCTGGACGACAGCGACCTGTGGGTGAAATCCCTTGAAGCGGTGCTCGACCGCTTCAAAGGTGAGCGTTTCGAGGCGCCGGGTCTGTCCATCGACCTGACCCACATCGACCCACCGGCTTTGCAGGCGCTGGCTGACCGCGCCGCGCTGCGTGATCAGAAGGAGCGCCTGGACAAGGAGCTGCGCCAGCTCAAGACCCAGCAGGCAGTAAGCGCCGACCGCTCGGCTTCCAAGGCGCAGACCGAAGCGCTGTACCAGCAGGTACTCGACGCCCAGAAAGCCCTGGAAGACTACCGCCGCAGCCAGACCCTGGCCGCCGAAGAGCCTGCCAAGCTCGAACAGCTCGCACAGATGGAGGCCGCCCAGGATGAGCTCAAGCGCTCCAGCGATGCGTTCACCGAGCGCGTGCAGCAGCTGTCGGCCAAACTGCAACTGGTGGCGCGCCAGTTGGGCGACCTTGAGTCCAAGCAACGTACCCTGGACGACGCACTGCGCCGCCGTCAGCTGCTACCGGCCGACCTGCCCCTCGGCACCCCGTTCATGGAGGCCATCGACGACTCCATGGACAACCTGCTGCCATTGCTCAACGACTACCAGGACAGCTGGCAGAGCCTGCAGCGGGTGGATAACCAGATCGAAGCGTTGTACGCGCAGGTACGCCTCAAAGGCGTGGCCAAGTTCGACAGCGAGGACGACATGGAGCGTCGCCTGCAGTTGCTGGTCAACGCCTATGCCCACCGCACCGACGAGGCGTTGACCCTGGCCAAGGCGCGTCGCGCTGCCGTGACCGACATTGCCCGTACCCTGCGCAACATCCGCAGCGACTATGACAGCCTCGAGCACCAGCTTGCCCTGTTCAACCGCGAGATCAACCGGCGCCAGGTCTCGAACCTGGAAAGCTTCCGCGTGGTGCTGGCACCGAACAAGGAGGCACTCAAGCACATCGACCAGATCATCCACAGTGCCGGCCAGTATGAAGAAGGCGAAACCCTGTCGGTGTTCGACCTCACCCAGAACGCCGACCAGGACAACCGGAACGAGCAGGCCAAGGAATACCTGGCGCGCCTGGTCGCCGCGAACCATAACCAATTGGGGTTGAAGGACCTGTTCGAGCTGGCGTTCGAGATCACCAAGGTCAACGGCCAGCCGATCATCCACGCCGACATCGACGGCGCGGCTTCGAACGGTACGACCATGACCATCAAGGCGCTGACCAACATGTATTTGTTGCTGCACCTGATGGACCGTGACTTGGCCGGACGTGTGCGCCTGCCGTACTACCTGGACGAAGCGGCGGACATCGACGAACGCAACCAGGCGGCACTGCTGGAGACCAGCCTGCAGCTGGGGTTCGTGCCGATTCTGGCGAGCGTCAAGCCGCAGGTCTCGGCACACGTGGCCATCGACCTGGAAGGCGGCAGCGGCCCCAACGGCATCTATATCGACGAATCGGACTGGAAGTTCATCAGCCCGCTGGAGGAGGTGAAGGTGGTGGTACGCGAAGATCAGGGTGAAGTGGTTATCTGACGGAGATTGTGGGGCCGCAGAGCGGCCCCGACAGTGGGCGCTGCGAAGCTCAGATGCTGGAACTGTTCCGCCTCCCATAGCGGCCCGTCCCGTGTCATGCCGAGGCCACCGTGGCAAACGACAGCCTCTAGATGCGGTTCACGTCAGTTGCCCGTGCCTCGACACCTGCACGTTTTCAACTCGAAATCGACCAGGCCTACCCGTCACTGAGCCCACGGCAGAATCGGAATCGCCGTCACGGCATTCTGCGGGCTGCCTTCGACGATGCGGTCGCTGTACACCAGATACACCAGCGTATTGCGCTTCTTGTCCAGGAAGCGCACCACCTGCATGGTCTTGAACACCAGCGATGTGCGCTCCTTGAACACCTCATCGCCATCCTTGAGCTCGCCCTTGAAACTGATCGGCCCTACCTGGCGGCAGGCGATCGAGGCCTCGGCGCGATCCTCGGCCAACCCCAGTCCACCCTTCACTCCCCCCGTCTTGGCCCGCGACAGGTAGCAAGTCACACCTTCGACCTTGGGGTCGTCGAAGGCTTCCACGACGATGCGGTCGTTCGGCCCCAGGAACTTGAAGACAGTGGACACCTGGCCGATTTCCTCGGCGCCAGCAAGCATCGGCAACCCAAGGGCTGCCACGACAAACAGTTTCTTCAGCATGTTCATACCAGCACCAGATTGTCACGATGCACCAGCTCAGGCTCGGCGCTATAACCCAGGATAGTCGCGATGGCGTCGGAGGATTGCCCAATGATCTTCTGCGCTTCCAGGGCACTGTAGTTAGCCAGGCCCCTGGCCACTTCCAACCCGTCAGGGCCCACGCACACCACCATCTCGCCACGTCGGAAGCTGCCCTGGATGGCCTTGACGCCCACTGGTAGCAAACTCTTGTGGGCCTGGCGCAGCGCCTGTACCGCTCCCTCGTCCAACACCAGCGTGCCGCGGGTCTGCAGATGACCCGCCAGCCACTGTTTACGGGCTGCCAGCATGCCGCGCTCAGGCGACAGCAAGGTGCCCAACCGCTCACCGGCCTTGAGACGATCGAGCACGCGCTCGATGCGCCCGCCAATGATGATGGTATGGGCACCAGAGCGTGCCGCCAGGCGTGCAGCGCGCAGCTTGGTCTGCATACCGCCGCGCCCCAGTGCACCACCGGTGCTGCCCGCCACGGCGTCCAGCGCCGGGTCATCGGCACGGGCTTCGAAGATCAGTTGCGCATCGGGGTTGTTGCGCGGGTCGGCATCGAACATGCCGTCACGGTCGGTCAGGATCACCAGCAGGTCGGCTTCCACGAGGTTAGCCACCAACGCCGCCAGAGTGTCGTTGTCACCGAAGCGAATCTCGTCGGTCACCACCGTGTCGTTTTCGTTGATCACCGGCACCACGCCCAGCTCGACAAGGGTGCGCAGGGTGCTGCGCGCATTGAGGTAGCGCTTGCGGTCGGACAGGTCGTCATGGGTCAGCAGGATCTGCGCGGTATGCTTGCCGTGCTCGCCAAAGCTCGACTCCCAGGCCTGCACCAGGCGCATCTGGCCGATGGACGCTGCTGCCTGCAGCTCGTTCATCGCACTGGGGCGTGACGTCCAGCCCAGCTGGCTCATGCCGGCAGCCACGGCGCCCGAGGAGACCAGCACCAACTCCACGCCCGCCTCACGCAGCGCGACCATCTGCTCGACCCACACGGCCATGGCGCCGCGATCGAGGCCTTTGCCATCGGCGGTCAGCAGCGCACTGCCAATCTTCACGACCCAGCGCCTGGCGCCCGTCACCTTGCTTCGCATCGTCTTCCAACCTATGTCGAATCTGTAGATACCGTGGATACAAAAACGCCGCTCAAGCGAGCGGCGTTTAGTGTACTGCAACCGATCAGTCGCGCACGTAAATGATTTCCGGACCGTCTTCGTCGTCCTCGAAATCATCATCCCAGTCATCGTCATCGCCGATGTCGTGCACGCTCTTGACACCGGTGCGGCGCAAGGTGCGGGCATCGTCCAGGGCCTGCAACTGGGCGCGAGCCTCGTCCTCGATGCGTTGGTCGAGGTCAGCCAGCTCCTCGGCATAGGCCGGGTCGTTGGCCAGGCGGTCGGCGCGGTCTTCGAGGTAGCGCATCAGGTCGTGGCTGAGCTTTTCGGTACCTTGCTTGGAGATGGCCGAGATCACATACACAGGGCCCTTCCATTGCAGGCGCTCGACCACTTCCTTGACCCGCTCGTCGCGCTCGTCGTCCATGACCATGTCGGCCTTGTTCAGCACCAACCAGCGCTCACGCTCAGCCAGCGACGGGCTGAAGCGGGTCAGCTCGTTGACGATGACTTCGGCGGCATCGGCCGGGCTGCTCTCGTCCAGCGGCGCCATGTCCACCAGGTGCAGCAGAACACGGGTACGCGCCAGGTGCTTGAGGAAGCGAATGCCCAGGCCAGCACCGTCGGAGGCACCTTCGATCAGCCCAGGAATGTCGGCGATGACGAAGCTTTTCCAGCGGTCGACACTGACCACGCCCAGGTTTGGCACCAGGGTGGTGAACGGGTAATCGGCCACTTTCGGCTTGGCGGCCGATACCGAGCGGATGAAGGTGCTCTTGCCCGCATTCGGCAGGCCCAGCAGGCCTACATCGGCCAGCACTTTCATTTCCATCTTCAGGTCGCGCTGATCACCCGGTTTACCTGGAGTGGTCTGGCGCGGTGCGCGGTTGGTACTGGATTTGAAACGGGTGTTGCCAAGGCCGTGCCAGCCGCCCTGAGCGACCATCAGCTTCTGCCCCGGCTTGACCAGGTCACCGATCACTTCCTGCGTGGAGGCATCGATGACCGTGGTGCCCACCGGCACACGCAGGAACAGGTCTTCACCCTTCTTGCCGGTGCAGTCGGTGCTGCCGCCATTGGCGCCGCGCTGAGCTTCGTGGTGACGGGTGTAGCGATAGTCGACCAGGGTATTGAGGTTCTCGTCTGCCACCATGAACACCGAACCACCGTCACCGCCATCGCCGCCGTTGGGGCCACCGTTCTCGATGAACTTCTCGCGACGGAAGCTCATGCAACCGTTACCGCCGTCACCGGCTTTGACCCGAATGGATACTTCGTCAACAAACTTCATTCAAAAACCGCCTCTCGCCTTCCGACGAGTTGAACACTGATAAACATGAGGCTCTTGCAAAAATGAGCGCGGCGGCCCCGTACGACCGTAGAAACCCACGCCGGCAACCCATACAAACAGCTTTGCAAGAGGCTCACCACAAACGAAAAAGCCCCGTCGCATGACGGGGCTTCTGGAGCGACGTCGCGATTAGGCTGCGACGATGCTCACGTAACGGCGGTTGAACTCGCCTTTCTTCTCGAACTTGATCACGCCTTCGATCTTGGCGAACAGGGTGTGATCTTTACCGATGCCCACGCCGTAGCCTGGGTGGAATTCGGTGCCGCGCTGGCGGACGATGATGTTGCCTGGCTTGATAACCTGGCCGCCATACATCTTCACGCCAAGGCGTTTCGATTCTGAGTCGCGACCGTTACGAGTACTACCACCAGCCTTCTTGTGAGCCATGGTTCAATTCTCCAAATAAATTCAGGGGATCTAGGGGATTAAGCCTGGATGCCGGTGATTTTGATCTCGGTGAACCACTGGCGGTGGCCCATGCGCTTCATGTGGTGCTTACGACGACGGAACTTGATGATGCGAACCTTGTCGTGGCGGCCTTGCGAAACGACTTCGGCCACTACTTTAGCGCCAGCAACAACTGGAGCACCGATGGTGACTTCTTCACCGTTGGCGACCAGCAGAACGCGATCGAAAGTCACGGACTCGCCAGTGGCGACTTCCAGTTTCTCGACCTTGAGGAATTCACCTTCAGCGACTTTGTACTGCTTGCCGCCGGTAACGATTACTGCGTAAGACATGGTATTTCTCCGATAATCCTGCTCACCCAGCGCTTTATATGATGAGTATTGGCTGGCATGGCTGCACAGGGCTGGAACGGCCCGGCGCAATTGCGTAAGGCAGGTGCTGCCCAGGAAGTTAGGGTGCGCGATTGTACGCAACACAGGTTTTGCTTGCAAGTGCAGCGCCCGACCGACTGGCACCGTGCCTTGACACACCGGGACCCGCAACCTAGCATGCCGCGCAACCTCACTGGAGCAGCCGATGCAACCCCAAACCTTCTACCGTGCGGTGGCTGACGATTTCAGCGCCGTCGACGAGATCATCAAGAAGCAGCTGACCTCGCGCGTGCCGCTGGTATCGAAGATCGGCGACTATATCACGTCGGCCGGTGGCAAGCGCCTGCGCCCATTGCTGGTGTTGCTGTGCGGCAAGGCCCTGGGCCACCGGGGCGACGACCTGCGGCTGCTGGCGGCAACCATCGAGTTCCTGCACACCGCCACCCTGCTGCACGATGACGTGGTCGACATGTCGGGCATGCGCCGCGGCCGCTCCACGGCCAACGCCCTGTGGGGCAATGCCCCAAGCGTGCTGGTCGGTGATTTCCTCTATTCCCGCTCGTTCGAGATGATGGTCGAACTGGGGTCGATGCCGGTCATGCAGATCCTGTCCAGGGCGACCCGGGTCATTGCCGAGGGTGAAGTGCTGCAGCTGTCGCGGGTTCGCGACGCCAGCACCACCGAGGACGTCTACATGGACGTCATCCGCGGCAAGACCGCCATGCTGTTCGAAGCCTCCACCCACAGTGCTGCGGCCCTGGCCCAGGCTTCCGATGCCCAGCGCGAGGCCTTGCGCATGTTCGGTGACCACCTGGGCGTGGCTTTCCAATTGGTCGACGACCTGCTCGACTATGAAGGTGACGCCGAGGCACTGGGCAAGAACGTGGGCGACGACCTGGCCGAGGGCAAGCCCACCCTGCCCTTGATCTACACCATGCGCGAGGGCACTGCCGAGCAAGCAGCACTGGTACGCCAGGCCATCCAGAAAGGCGGCCTTGAAGACCTGGAGCAGATCCGCGCTGCGGTAGAGGCATCGGGTGCGCTCAAGTACACCGCAGCCCTGGCGCAGGATTACGTCAAGCGCGCCATCGAGTGCCTGGAAGTGCTCCCTGCCAGCGAATACCGGGATGCGCTGGTCGAACTCAGCCAGTTCGCCGTCGCACGCACTCACTAACGGTACGTCCCTTCCCCACACGCGGTTCGTTCCTCGAACCGCTGCGGACTTTTGTCCGGACATAATCACTTCTGAAACCAGACCTTCTACAATGGCGGCTTTTTCCGCCTGTCTGTTCGAGGAACCCAAGTGAGTACGTTGCCACCCTGCCCCAAATGCAATTCCGAATACACCTACGAGGATGGCACGCAGCTGATCTGCCCTGAATGTGCCCACGAGTGGTCGGCCAGCGGCGAAGCCGAATCTGCCAATGACGACGTGGTAAAAAAAGATTCCGTCGGCAATGTGCTACAGGACGGCGACACCGTGACCGTGATCAAGGACTTGAAGGTCAAGGGCTCGTCCCTGGTGGTCAAGGTCGGCACCAAGGTCAAGAACATCCGCCTGTGCGACGGTGACCACGATATCGACTGCAAGATCGACGGTATTGGCGCGATGAAGCTGAAATCGGAATTCGTGCGCAAGGTCTGATTTCATCCAGATCCGCCAATTGGTTCTTGCTATTTTGATAATAAGAATTATTCTCATTGGAAAGTTATCCAAGGAGAATAGTCATGACTTATCTGATCGATGCCTGGCTGGACCGCCCTCACCCATACCTGCGCATTCTTCATCGGGAGACCGGTGAGGTGTGCGCGGTGCTCGAAGCAGAGGCGCTGGATGAACTGCGCGACCAGGGCGACCTGGACCTGCGCGGGCTGAATTCGAATGAGCCTGGGGTACTGAAGGAGCTGGTGCGCAACCTGTTTCTGTTCTGCTACGCACGGGCGTTGCGCCCGATGGGGACAGACTGGAACTGACACATCTGGCGAGCTGGGAAAGGGCCGCAATGCGGCCCCAGCGGTATTACAGAACGTCGAGCAATTCGACGTCGAACACCAGTACGCTGTGCGGCGGGATGCTGCCGACACCCTGGGCACCGTAGGCCAATTCGCTTGGCACATACAGGCGCCACTTGCTGCCGGCGCTCATCAATTGCAGGGCTTCGGTCCAACCTGCGATCACGCCCCCAACCGGGAATTCGGCCGGCTGACCACGATCGTACGAGCTGTCGAACACGGTGCCGTCGATCAGGGTGCCGTGGTAGTGCACACGCACCTGGTCTTCGCGCGATGGCTTGGCGCCTTCACCGGTGTTCAGCGCTTCGTACTGCAAGCCCGAATCCAGGGTGACGATGCCGTCGCGCTTGGCGTTGTCGGCCAAGAACTGCTTGCCGGCAGCCGCTGCAGCCTCGGCCTTGGCGGCTGCCTGGGCTTGCATCACTTCACGGATAACCTGGAAGCTGGCCGACAGATCGGCCTCGCTGACGCGGCTGTCTGCACCGTTGAAGGCGTCGGTCAGGCCGGCCACGATCGCTTCCAGGCTCACCCCTGGCGGCGGGTTGTCGCGCAGCTGGCCACCCAGCTGACGGCCGATGCCGTAGCTGACGCGGGTTTCGTCGGTAGACAGGTTGATCTCGGACATTGTCATGCTCCACTGCAGGGCGCAGCGCAGCCACGCCCTTGATGAAAAGGGCGAGCAGCCTAGCATATCGAGAGGCACCTAGCTGCACGCGGCAGACCCCCGCGTGCAGCTGAAGTCGAGGCTAGTGCTTGGTGAGCTTGTCCAGGTAACCCATGCAGAACGCCGAGACCACGAAGGTCATGTGGATGATGACGTACCACATCAGGTAATCGGTGGAGATGTTCTGGGCATCCATGAACACCCGCAACAGGTGGATGGACGAGATGGCCACGATCGACGCAGCCACCTTCATCTTCAGCGAGGAGGAGTCCATCTTGCCGAGCCAGTTGAGCTTTTCCTTGCTCTCGTCGATATCCAGCTGCGAAACGAAGTTCTCATAGCCGGAAATCATCACCATGACCAACAGCCCGCCGACCAGCGACATATCGATCAGCGACAGGATCACCAGGATCAGGTCGGCTTCGCTCAAGGCAAAGACGTTGGGCAGGACATGGACCACTTCCTGGAAGAATTTCAGCGCAAGGGCCAGCAGGCCCAGGGACAGGCCGAAGTAGATGGGGGCGAGCAGCCAGCGGGAGGCATACATCGCATTTTCGAGAATACGTTCCATGGAGGATGGGGACTCGTAGGTGGCTGGAAAAACGACCGCGAGTATAGCCAGCCGCCTCATGCAGCAAAAGCTGGATGACCGTCCCGGCCTGTTCAGGTCTCAGGATGGAACTGGTAGTCGCCCAGGTTTTTGGTGCGCTCGCCGTTCATGCGCCGCAACTGCGCCTGCAGGTGCAGGCACCAGATGGGCGGGTCTTCGTTGAGCTGATACCCGTGCAGGGTCAGGCTGTCGACGATGGCATTGAGCACGGACTCGGCCACCTGCGGCCCGTGAAACGGCCCTTGGGCCTTTACTGCCGAGGGTTGCTCACCGGCCATGCCGGCGGCGAACAGCAGCGTCCACATACCGGTATCGCCAGCCAGTGGCCGGATACTGCATTCGATGCGGGTCACAAGGCCCAGGCACTGACGTGTAAGGCTGAGGTTGCGCATGGCCGCGTCCTCCGAAAGCTCCGTTCAGCCCAGCAAACGGGCTGTCTTCATCCTGAACACTGATGTCGTCCTTGGTTCAGCATAGAAGAGCGTCAGCACAAGATGGAAAACCGGCGCCGAACGGTAGCCATTGGCCGCCAGCGCCGGTTTCTTGACTCAAGCAGGCTTGGCTTGCGCGATCACCTCTTCAAGGCGCTCCTTTTCCGCCTTCTCGATGTCTTCCTCACTGATCATCTCGGCAATCTCGCGCAGCCGTTCGACGACGCGTGCATTCACGCTACCCTCGGTGAACTGCCCTTTCTCGTCAGGCACACCCGCCTCCTCGCCTACCAGCAGGCTCAACGCCTCATCTGCCTGGCTGACCGCATACACATGGAAGGTGCCACTCTCGACCGCCTGCAACACACGTTCGTCGAGCATGAGCGTGGCCACGTTGGCGCGCGGGATGATCACCCCCTGCTCACCGGTCAGGCCACGGGCTTCGCAGAGCCTGAAGAACCCTTCGATCTTCTCGTTCACACCCCCGACAGCCTGCACTTCACCGAACTGGTTGATGGAACCGGTGATCGCGAAGCACTGCTTGAGCGGGGTGCGCGAAAGGGCCGAGATCAACGTGCAGGCCTCACCTAGCGAGGCGCTGTCGCCGTCCACGTAACCGTAGGATTGCTCCAGGGCGATGCTGGCCGAGATCGCCAGCGGGAATTCCTGGGCATAGCGGCTGCCCAGGTAGCCGGTCAGGATCATCACCCCCTTGGAGTGGATAGGCTGGCCCAGGTTTACCTCGCGCTCGATGTCGACGATACCGCTACCGCCCGGGTACACGGTGGCCGAGATACGCGCGGGCATGCCGAATGCCGAGTCGCCCACCTCCAGCACGGTCAGGCCATTGCACTTGCCGATGGCCGCGCCCTGAGTGTCGATCAGGATGATGCCGGCCAGCATGTCGTCCAGCACCCGCTGCGAGACCCGCCCGGTGCGTGTGGCCTTGGCCTTGAGTGCACGTTCGATATGGCCAGCATCGGTCATTTCGTCGTTGGCCAGCTGACGAATGAAGTCGGCCTCGCTGACCAGCTGGAACAGGTCGCCGATCCGGGCCGAGAGCCGTGCCTGGTTTTCAGCCAGGCGAGCGCTGTAGGTCGCTAGCCGGGCCACGGCGTCGCTGGTCAAGGGCGCCATGCCCTCCTCGTTGGTACGGGTGCGCAGCAGTTGGGCGAACTGCTCCAGGTTCTCGTCGACCATGGGCATGTCTTCGTCGAAATCCACCAGCACCCTGAACATCTCCTGGAAGTCCGGGTCGTGGTCCTGCAGCGCGTAATACAACTGACGCGAGCCGATGATCACCAGCTTGACGTTTAGCGGGATCACCTGCGGGGTAAGGCTGACGGTCGCCACCCGGCCAAGCTCGCCCAAGGGTGACTCCATCTTGAGCTTGCGCGATTGCAGGGCGCGCTTGAGCGCATCCCAGACAAAGGGCTCACCCAGCATTTTCTCGGCTTCCAGGATCAGGAAGCCGCCGTTGGCCCGGTGCAGGGCTCCCGGACGCAACTGCCGGTACGACGTGTAGAGCGCGCCCTGGTCGGTGCTGTACTCGATGCGACCGAACAGGTTGTCGTAGGTCGGGTGCGGCTCGAACACCACCGGCGCCCCGCCGTCATGATGATGGCCCACGACCAGGCTGGGTGCGTACTGCTCCTCGAGCATCTTGCGCGCCACGGCGTCTGTCTTGCTGTCCTCGACCAGTTGCTCGACCACCGTGCGCAACAGGTTCAGTTGCACCGATTGCAGGTAGGCACACACGGCAGCGTTCTCGGCGTACTTTTCCGACAGCGGTGCGAGCAAAGGCTCGAGTGCCAGGGTAATGGTTTCTTCGTTGAGCTGGCGCAACTGGTTGTTCGACTCACGCTTCCATTGCGGAAGGCTGGCCAGCTCTTCGTTCAAACGCTCCTCGAGCAGGGCGATGTCTTCGTGAAACTGTTCGCGCACGTGCTCAGGCAACTGGGCGAACTCGGCCTCATCCAGGGCCTTGCCGTCTGCCATCGGCGTGAAGGCCACGTTGCTGGCATCGCGGTACAAGGCCACGTCCTTTTCCAGCGAAGCGCGCTCGATCACATCCAGCGCGCGGTCGTAGCGCTGGTTGAAGGCGCGGTCGATGGCGCCTTTTTTCTGCTGGTACGAGGGGTGTTCGAACACGGCCGGGAATGTCGCCAGCAAGTTGTCGATCAACCCGTTCATGTCAGCGATGAAGTCCCCGGCACTGCCCGATGGCAATTCCAGGGCTCGCGGCTCGCGGGTGTCGTCAAAATGGTTGACGTAAAGCCAGTCGGATGGGGTCTGCTGACGCTTGCCCTCCGCCTTGAGGTAACGCTTGACGAACGAGAACCGGCCGGTACCGGGCTCGCCCATCACGTATACGTTGTAGCCGGGGCGCGGCATGGCCACGCCGAATTGCAGGGCCTCGACAGCACGCTCCTGGCCCAGTACGCCGCGAAACGGCTCCAGATCGTCCGTATTGGTGAAAGCAAACTGCTCGGGAGAGAAACGCCGGGTGAGGGCTTCAGGCGCAAGACGCAGGCGCGCAGCGACAGGATCGGGCATTGGGTTTCCTTACTTCGGCGGGGCAGATACGCAGCATTCTGGCGCTGCCTGCGCGCGGGTTGCAAGGCTCCTCGGGATTTATGTCGCAGGCGCGACGGTGTCTTGTACAAGCAAATTTTTCGCAATCGGTAACGCAACCTTTGGAACATGCCTAAACTCCAACTTGCGCGGGTGGGTGAAATGCTTTCCCGACCTGGCACCCGAGTTGCCAGAAACCTGACCCTTGGTTTAAGTCAAATAGAGAATAAATGCTATGAAACGGATTCTTCTGGGTACTCTGTTCACCGTCGCTTCGCTCAACGCCATGGCCGACGCGCCAGGCGGCCCGAATTGCGGCTGGGGCAACATGCTGTTCGAAGGCCAGCGCGGCACTCCGGCACACTTCCTGGCTTCCACCACCAACGGCACTTCCGGTAACGCCACCTTCGGCATGACCTCCGGCACCAACGGCTGCTCCACCAAGTCTGCACTGACCTACGGCGGCAAATCGTGGTTCGCCATGAACGGCATGATGAACGAGCTTTCCGAAGACATGGCCATGGGTCAGGGTGAAGCACTGACCACCTACGCCGTGGTACTGGGCGTGGCGCCGGAAGACCGTGCGCACTTCGCATCGGTCACCCACGATCACTTCAACCAGATCTTCAGCAGCGCCGATGTCAATGCTGAAACAGTGCACAGCAACACCCTGGCCGTTCTGAAGAACGACCCACGCCTGGCCAAGTACGCTACCGAAGCCTAAACGCGCGTTTCCCGCCCCGGCTCCGGGGCGGGTCTCTCTTTCTTCGGCATCGTCTGGAAGTAGTTGCCCGATATGCTCAAACGCCTTGCCTCTCTGGCGCTGTTGTTCTGCGCCCCTGTTCATGCTGCGCCGATGCTGGATCAAGGCCGTCTCCAGCAACTGGCCAGTACCCCCTACTGGATTGCTTTGGGCCATTACGAAACCGGTAAGCTCGGTGGCTGGCGCAGCTACGTAGACGATGACGCATTCTTCCTTGCCCACGATGGCGCACACCATCCGGACCGTGAGCTGAAAGCGACGGTGCAGGCGCTGTATGCCCCGGCAAGCCTGGGCGACAAGCACGCTCAGTGTGTATTCCCGGCCCGCACTCGCTGGCTGAAAGAGCAACTTGGCCTACAGGATTTGCCGCAACCCCAGTGCCAGGAATTCAAGACCTGGTACCAGTCGATCGACCCGCACAGCGCTGCGTTGATCTTCCCGGCTGCCTACCTGAACAGCCCCTCGTCGATGTTCGGGCACACGCTGCTGCGCATCGACCAGTCCACTACCCGCAGTGACGCCACCACGCTGCTCAGCTACGCGATCAACTTCGGCGCGTACATCGAAGGCAGCGACAACAGCATTCTGTATGCCTGGAAAGGGTTGGCCGGTGGTTATCCCGGCCTGTTCGCGCTGATGCCCTATCAGGAGAAACTGTCGGAATACCGCAGCCTGGAAAACCGCGACCTGTGGGAATACCAGCTAGACCTCACGCCGGAAGAAACAGGCCGCATGGTCGAGCACGTCTGGGAACTGAAACAGATTCAGTTCGACTACTTCTTCTTCGACGAGAACTGCTCCTATCGCCTGCTGGAGTTGCTGCAGGTGGCTCGGCCAGGCCTGGACCTGACCTCGCAGTTCCCGCTGACCGCCATACCGACCGACACCGTGAAGGCGGTGAAACAATCAGGCTTGGTCGCCAGTGAACTCTACCGCCCCTCGCGCGAGCGCGAACTGCTGGCGCGTGCAGCGCCACTGGACCATGACGAGAAACGCCAGGTGCTGGCCGTAAGCGCCGACACTGCGCAATTGCAAAACCCCGCGTTCAAGGCCCTGCCCCGCGAGCGGCAGGCCTTGATACAAGACGCTGCCTACCGCCTTGAGCGTTACCGCGCCAATGGCCAGGAACGTGACCCCGGCCAGGCCAAGCGCAGCTTCGAACTGCTACGCGCGATCAACACCAACCCGCCGCCGCCGTTGGCCATCGAGCGCCCGGGGTTGCCCGAGGACGGCCATGACTCGCGTACCTGGCAGTTGGGCGTGGGCACGCGCG
The DNA here is from genome assembly GCF_900230165.1 of Pseudomonas sp. URMO17WK12:I9. Lineage (NCBI taxonomy): Bacteria > Pseudomonadati > Pseudomonadota > Gammaproteobacteria > Pseudomonadales > Pseudomonadaceae > Pseudomonas > Pseudomonas sp. URMO17WK12:I9. The sequence continues at coordinate 39,754 of NZ_OCMQ01000014.1, forward strand.
AAGACCGCGCCTATGCCGAATATGGCCTGCGCATGGCTTACCATGATCTCAACGACAACGCCTACGGCTTCCCATTGGGGGCGCAGATCGAGATCTTGCAACTGAAAGTGCGCCAGTACGAAGGCAATGACTGGCAAGTGCAACGCCTGGACCTGGCGACCATTCGTTCGCTGACACCGCGCAACGAACTGCTCAAGCCCTGGTCGTGGCAAGTGGCCGGCGGCCTTGAGCGGGTGCCGGGCAAACACGATGACGAGGTGCTGGTGAGCCACGTCAATGGTGGCGCCGGTGGCACCTGGCAGCTGGGTGATGACTTGCTGGGCTTTGCACTGGGTACAGTCCGTGTAGAACACCACAACGACTTCGCGCAGTTCATCGCACCTGCCGCAGGTTTCAATGGCGGGCTGCTGTGGCGCAATGGGCTTGGCAACATGACGCTGGAGGCCAAGGGCGATTACTTCACCAATGGCGAAGTGCGCCGTAGCGTCAGCCTGAACCAGCAGTGGGAAATCAGCCAGAACCTGGGGCTGCGCCTGAGTGCCTCGCGCCAGTTCAGCCACCTGTCCACGGCGCAGAACGAGGTGATGCTGGAAGTGAAGTGGTATCACTACTGAGGGTCTGGTCTGGTGTGAAAGCGTTCATGTTTACGGCGATGTTCCGGCCTGTGGCCCGCCTCAACCAGTCTTTGACACGGTTTTGACAGCACGCCCACAACTGGCCCTCTAGACTTCACCTGGACGGCATGAGGGCAAGGTCTATGTGGCGGTTCTGGTTGGGTCTGTGCGTGGCGATGCTGCTGTCGGGGTGCGAAACGACTCACGAGCAGATGCTTGGCCAGGGGTTTCCCCCTGCCTACGCCGATGGCTTCGAGGACGGGTGCAGCAGCGGCCGTCAGGCCGCGGGCGTGCCGGCAGGTGATTTTCGCAAGAACGTGCCGCGCTACCTTCAAGAACGGCAGTACGAGTCCGGCTGGGACGATGGCTTTCGCCAATGCCAGGCCATGCAGGAGCGGGCCGAACAGCAGCGCTACCACGAGCGTTTCTGGGACGAACGGGACCGTGAGTGGCAGCAGGAGAAAGACCGCGGCGCTGCCCGCGCCTGGCGTTGAAGACGTCGCAGGTGGGCATTGCTTGAAACCCCGCCCCTGCCATGATGGTCTTCTGCACAAGGAGGCACTCATGAGCCGAGCATTTGTCAACGAAGACCAGGCCGCCGCCCAGGCCGACCAACCCGTCGAGCGGCGTGTCAGCGACCAGCCCAATTACGTCACCGCCAACGGCCTGCGCCAACTGCAGCAACGGCTGACCGAACTCAATACGTTGCGCAGTGAGTTGCAGGCTCAGGGCGAGCGTGCCGACAAACAGCGATTGGCCGAAATCGAGCGTGATCTGCGGTATTTCGCCGCGCGGGTACACAGTGCCCAAGTGGTGCCGACAGCCCTGTCCACCGAAAAAGTGCAGATAGGCAGCCGCGTCAGGTTCATCGACGATCAGGACCAGGAACACTTGGTGTGCCTGGTGGGCGAAGATGAGGCTGACGCGGCGCGTGGATTGATCAACTGGGGCTCACCCCTGGGCAGGGCCTTGCTGGGCGCAGCCCCGGGAGATGAGGTGACATGGCGCCGCCCCGTCGGTGAACAGGCTATCGAGATCATCGAGATCGAAGGGGCGGGCTGACAGCCCACCGCAGCCGACCCGGCGAGACCTCTCCAATATGCCTGTAACTGGTGTGCCGACGATGGGCTGCCAAGCCTCACGCGATCAGACGACCCCTTGGGCCAGCATCGCATCGGCCACCTTCACGAAGCCCGCAATGTTGGCCCCTTTGACATAGTTGACCCGGCCATCGCCCTCTTCACCATAGTGAACGCAGGCGTGGTGAATCGACTGCATGATGCCATGCAGCTTGCTGTCCACTTCGCCAGCAGTCCACAGCAAGCGCATGGCGTTCTGCGACATTTCCAGGCCCGACACCGCAACGCCACCCGCGTTGGACGCCTTGCCCGGCGCATAGAGGATGCCAGCTTCAAGGAAGATGTCCACAGCCGCCAGGGTCGTGGGCATGTTGGCGCCTTCTGCGACGCAGATACAGCCGTTGGCCAACAGTGCCTTGGCATCCTCGACGTCCAGTTCGTTCTGCGTCGCGCATGGCAGCGCGATGTCGCAGGCCAGGCTCCACGGCGTCTTGCCCTTGCGGAACTCCAGGCCGAATTGCCCGGCCAGCTCGCTGATGCGGCCGCGCTTGACGTTCTTGAGGGTCATCACCGCTTCCCACTGCGCGTCGGTGAGGCCCGCTTCGGCGTACAAGGTACCTTCGGAATCGGACAGCGAGATCACCTTGCCCCCCAGGTCCATCACCTTGCGCGCGGCGTATTGCGCGACGTTGCCCGAGCCCGAGATCGCCACGCGACGGCCGTCGATGCGCTGGCCCTGGCGCTTGAGCATCTCCTCGGCAAAATACACACAGCCATAGCCCGTGGCTTCCGGACGAATCAGGCTGCCGCCATAGGTCATGCCCTTGCCGGTCAGCACGGAGGTAAACTGGTTGGCCAGACGCTTGTATTGCCCGAACATATAGCCGATCTCGCGCGCCCCTACCCCGATGTCCCCGGCCGGAACATCGCAGTCGGCACCGATGTGACGGTACAGCTCGCTCATGAAGGCCTGGCAGAAGCGCATCACTTCGGCGTCGCTCTTGCCCTTGGGATCGAAGTCAGACCCACCCTTGCCACCGCCCATGGGCAGCGAGGTCAGGGAGTTCTTGAAGACTTGCTCGAATGCGAGGAATTTCAGAACACTGAGGTTCACCGAAGGGTGGAAGCGCAGGCCGCCCTTGTAGGGGCCAATGGCGCTGTTCATCTGGATACGGTAACCGCGGTTGACCTGAACCTTGCCGTGATCGTCCACCCACGACACCCGGAACAACACTGCACGCTCAGGCTCGACCATGCGCTCGAGAATGCCCGCTTGCAGGTAGTGAGGGTTGGCTTCCAGAAAGGGCCACAAGGTGCGCAGCACTTCTTCGACGGCTTGGTGAAACTCGGGTTGGCCAGGGTCACGCTGTTGCAGGCGTGCAAGGAAATTGTCGACGGATTCGATCATGGTAGACATCTCACCAAGAGGATTGGACTTATTGGTTTTTCCCGAATGTACCAAGAAGCAATTGCCCTGCAACAGGGCGAAATGTCGTTTTATTGAAATAATTTGGTGCGTTTTATGTAAATGTATACAAACCGCTCAGACGGCAACTCAGGCGCGGCCCACTAGATGTCAGCTACCAGAAGGCCTGCCGTAGCCCTTCATGACCTATGGACAGAATCCGAACAAATTGTGAAGCACGCACGAAAATGGGGCCCCTGAGGGCCCCATTTCTGTGCAGCAGACGCTGGCTTATTGCGCCAGCTTCTTGTGACGCACACGGTGCGGCTGTGCGGCGGCATCGCCCAGGCGCTTCTTGCGATCGGCTTCGTACTCGGTGTAGTTGCCTTCGAAGAACACCACGTTCGAGTCGTCTTCGTATGCCAGGATGTGAGTCGCGACGCGGTCCAGGAACCAACGGTCGTGGGAAATCACGATGGCGGCGCCGGGGAAGTCCAGCAGCGCCTCTTCCAGGGAACGCAAGGTCTCGACGTCGAGGTCGTTGGACGGTTCGTCGAGCAGCAGGACGTTGCCGCCCTCTTTCAAGGTCAGGGCCAGGTGCAGACGGCCACGTTCACCGCCTGAGAGGTCCTTGACGAACTTCTGCTGGTCGCCCCCTTTGAAATTGAAGCGGCCCACGTAAGTGCGCGACGGGATTTCGTAGTTGCCGATACGGATCATGTCCGAGCCGTCGGAAATCTGCTGGAACACGGTCTTGGCGCCGTCCAGGTCCTCGCGGCTCTGGTCGACACACGCCAGTTGCACGGTTTCACCGATCTCGATGCTGCCCGAATCCGGCTGCTCCTTGCCCATGAGCATGCGGAACAGGGTGGATTTACCGGCGCCGTTACCCCCGATCACGCCCACGATCGCACCCTTGGGCATGGCGAAGGACAGGTTGTCGATCAGGACGCGGTCGCCATAACCCTTGGTGACGTTCTTGAATTCGATGACCTTGTCGCCCAGACGCGGACCGGCCGGGATATAGATCTCGTTGGTTTCGCTGCGCTTCTGGAATTCCTGCGACTGCAGTTCCTCGAAACGCTGCAGACGTGCCTTGGATTTGGACTGGCGGGCCTTGGCGCCTTTGCGCACCCACTCCAGTTCTTCCTTCATGGCCTTTTCATGGGCGCTCTGCTGTTTGGATTCCTGGGCCAGACGATCGGACTTGGCTTCCAGCCAGCCCGAATAGTTGCCTTCATAGGGAATACCGGCACCGCGGTCGAGCTCCAGGATCCAGCCTGCGACGTTGTCGAGGAAGTAACGGTCGTGGGTAATGGCCACCACGGTGCCGGGGAAATCGTGCAGGAAACGCTCGAGCCAGGCGACCGAGTCAGCGTCCAGGTGGTTGGTCGGTTCGTCGAGCAGCAGCATGTCGGGGGCCGACAGCAGCAGGCGGCACAGGGCGACACGGCGCTTCTCGCCACCGGAGAGGTGCTCGATGCGTGCATCCCAGGCCGGCAGGCGCAGCGCGTCGGCGGCGACGTCCAGCTGGCGTTCCAGGTTATGCCCGTCGGCGGCCTGCAGGATGGATTCGAGCTTGGCCTGCTCGGCAGCCAGCTTGTCGAAGTCGGCGTCCGGCTCGGCGTAGGCCGCGTAGACCTCGTCAAGACGCGCCTGGGCGTCCTTGATGACGCTGACGGCTTCCTCGACCACCTCACGGACCGACTTGCTCGGGTCCAGCTGAGGCTCCTGGGGCAGGTAGCCCACGTTGATGTCAGGCATCGGACGGGCTTCGCCGTCGAATTCCTTGTCGACGCCCGCCATGATCCGCAGCAGCGTCGATTTACCTGCGCCGTTGAGGCCCAGCACGCCGATCTTGGCGCCAGGGAAGAACGACAGGGAAATGTTCTTCAGGATTTCCCGCTTCGGCGGCACGACCTTGCTCAGCCGATGCATGGTGTAGACGTATTGAGCCAAAACCAAGCCCTCTAATTCAGATAGGTAAAGACATCGACGATCGCCCCAGCGGGTCGGCCAGGGGTCGGGTGTCGTTGAACAAAGTGGACCATTCTACGCCAACGCGCAGTATTTGATAGGAGGCGCCGCGCCGGCGGCGCAGGCCTGAAGCGGTGGTCCGGCAGCAGTGGCCTTGCCCTGTAGTCGCGCCTGGCGAGCAGCCCTTGTTCAGACGTGACGCTGGCGCGCCTTGCCCCGTGGCAGCCGGCAACGGTCGCCCTGCTCGGCCAGGCGCGCGGCCCAGGCGGACTTGACGCAGAACCCGTCCGGGCGCGCAGGTTGCGCAGCGGCGACACGATTGACAGAGGTGCCGGACGTGACCGATGCCGCCGCCGGGCGCGGTGCGTCGGCAACGACTGCAGCTGGGACGGGTGCCTTGGCAGACGTGCGCAGCTCGGCCAGCGATGGCGCCTTGTGCTTGGTTGACGTGGCCGCCTCGGGCTTGGCCAGCGAGCGTTGGCACGATTTGCAGGATACGTCCTCGGTCACGGCAGAGCTGACAAGGGTCTGACTGCTGCGCCCACAGGCGGAATCGAGGCCATTGATGGAAAAATGAGTAACCAAAACCGAACATCTCCCAAGCAGTGTCATGTAAAGCGGGCGGCATTCTCGCACAGCAGGCACGTGCTTGCCGAATACGAGCGGTCGGAAGCATGAATGGCACTGGCACTTTGCCATAATGCGAGGCATGCTAGCCGGTTTCGAGTGGTCGGCTTATAGTGCGCCACCGCGCATCGGTTACCTCATAAAAAAAGCATACGCCATGCCCGACCCCTCCCTGCCATCGCCAGGCCCATCGCAGGATCGACGCTTGATCAAACTCACTCCACCGCCGTCATCGCGTAGCGCGTCCAAGGCGCCCGCTGCCAGCCTGCGCGGGTCGATCAAGGGTGCGCTGGCACTGCTCGCCCTGATTCTGCTCGGGTTGCTGCTGTGGCAGCTGTTCGCGCAGTTCAACCTTACCCAGGCCGAGCTGCGCGACAAGCGTTTGGAAGACACGACCGAACTGGCGGACCACCTGGGTTTGAACATGGCGCTCAAGGCGCAGCAGGCCATCAACCTGCTCCAGCCCTATCCCACCGTGGCGGCACCGGCAGCTGGCGGCTTGGTGGATACGCTGCGCGAACGAATGCCCGCGCTGCGCAGCGTGGTCTGGATAGACGGAGCCGGGCAGATCGTTGCCGACAGTGCACCTGCCAGCGACGATCACGCAGTCGTCGGTGAGGTGCTGAGGCTCAACCAGGAGCGGCCCTATTTCTTTACCAATGCGCCCAGCAACGCCAGCGTGTACCTGTTGCTGAGCCAGTCGCCAGGCCAAGGCCATTGGCTGCTGCGCTTGTCACCTGATTACTACCGCGCGCTTACTGGCCATCTGCATGAGGCCGATCAGCTGTTGTGGCTGCTGGAAAACAACCGTACGGGCGAGGTGCTGCAACGCTACCTGGCCTCCGAGCGCCCCGACGCGCCCTTGCAGAGCGTCATGCTGGCGTTCATCGACAATAGTGCCTGGCAACTGCGCGGCCTGTTCGATGCTGAACAGGCGCGCAACGACCTGCTGCCTGCTTTGATAGGCAAATGCCTGCTGGTGCTGTTCTGCGCCCTGCTCCCGGTCCTGGCCCTGGTCAACATGCGCCGCCGCCAGCGGGCCTTGCAGGAAGATCGCCGACGCTATCAAGAGATCTTCGAAGGCACAGGTGTGGCCCTGTGCGTGCTCGACCTGTCCAGCTTGCCCGGCCAACTGGACCGCTATCACCTGCGCAACCGCGCCGCACTCAAGCACAGCCTGATGCTGGACCCTCAACTGCGCCGCTCGCTCCTGGCGCAACTGAAGATCACCGAAATCAACCAGGTGGCGCGCCAGCTGCTTCATATCGAAGATCACCAGCAAGCCTGGCAGCGCCTGATCGACGACAGCGGCGACGGCCAGGACAGTGTCGGTATGCAGTTGCTCGACGCCTTGATCGACCAACGCCCGTCCCTGGAGCTCGAGGTGCGCCTGCCTGCTGCGCATGGCGGCGAGCTGCACCTGTGGCTGACAGCGCGCCTGCCGCAATTGCGCCGCAATTACCAGGCCGTGATCCTCAGCATCAGCGACATCACCAGCCGCAAGAAAGTGGAGCTCTCGCTGCTCGAACGCGAGCGGTTCTGGTCGGACGTGGTGCGTACCGTGCCGGATCAGCTCTACGTCCAGGATATCCACAGCCAGCGGATGATCTTCAGCAACCGTCACCTGGGCCAGACGCTGGGGTATGACCGCACGGAACTGGCCCGCATGGGCGACCGCTTCTGGGAGCTGCTGCTGCACCCTGAAGACGCTGCGCATTACCAGGACCTGCGCCAACAGCAGCTCGACAACGGCCATGACTTGCCGCTGCATTGCCAGCTGCGTTTCCGGCACCGCGATGGCAACTGGCGCTGCTACGACATACGCGAGCAGGTGCTGGCGCGTGACGCCGACGGCCGGGTGACGCGCATCATCGGCGTGGGCAAGGACGTGACCGTGCAGATCGAGGCGAGCCAGTCGCTGCGCGACAGCGAACAGCGCTACCGGATGCTGGCCGAAAGCATCAGTGACGTGATCTTCTCCACCGACAGCCAGCTCAAGCTCGACTACGTAAGCCCCTCGGTGCAAAGCGTGCTGGGCTATCACGCCGACTGGATCTTCGCCAACGGGTGGCATTCGATCATCGCCAACCCCGCCCAGCTCACTGGCATCTACGGGTTGATGGAGCGGGTAAGCAAGGCGATGGACGATCCGGCTCAACTGGCCGAACTGCGTGGCCAGTTGCCGACCCAGCTGTTCCTGTTCGACTGCCTGCGCGCCGACGGCCGCAAGATCCCCATCGAGTTGCGCCTGGTACTGGTCTGGGATGACGATCAGCGTTTCGAGGGCGTACTGGGGGTAGGTCGCGACATCAGCCAGCAGCGCCGGGCGGAGAAAGACCTGCGCATGGCTGCGACGGTTTTCGAGCATTCGACTTCGGCCATTCTGATCACCGACCCTGCCGGCTACATTGTGCAGGCCAACGAGGCTTTCAGCCGGGTCAGCGGCTACGCAGTCAGCGAGGTGCTGGACCAACTGCCGAGCATGCTGGTGATGAACGACCAGCAGCAGGCGCACCTGCGCTACATCCTCAAGCAGCTCAACCAGCGTGGCAGCTGGGAGGGCGAGGTGTGGCTCAAGCGCCGTGATGGCGATCACTACCCGGCCTGGGTAGGCATCACTGCCGTGCTGGACGATGAAGGCGACCTGGCCAGCTACGTGTGCTTCTTTACCGACATCAGCGAACGCAAGGCCAGCGAACAGCGCATTCACCGCCTGGCCTACTACGACGCCCTGACCCACTTGCCCAACCGTACGTTGTTCCAGGACCGGCTGTACAACGCCTTGCAGCAGGCCGAGCGGCAGAAGGCCTGGGTGGTGTTGATGTTCCTGGACCTGGACCGTTTCAAGCCCATCAACGACTCCCTGGGCCATGCCGCGGGCGATCGCATGCTCAAGGACATGGCCCTGCGCTTGCTGGCCTGCGTGGACGAGGACGATACGGTCGCGCGCATGGGCGGCGATGAATTCACGCTGCTGCTCCAGCCTCGGCCTACTCGCGAGCTGGCATTGAACCGCGCCATTCACGTGGCCGAAAACATCCTGGGCAGCCTGGTCAAGCCGTTCGTGCTGGAGAACCGCGAGTTCTTCGTCACGGCCAGCATCGGCATCGCACTCAGCCCGCAGGATGGCGGCGAGTTGAGCCAATTGATGAAGAACGCCGACACCGCCATGTACCACGCCAAAGAGCGCGGCAAGAACAACTTCCAGTTCTACCAGGCTGAAATGAACGCCAGTGCCCTGGAGCGCCTGGAACTGGAAAGCGATCTGCGCCATGCCATGGAGCAGAACGAATTCATTCTGTATTACCAGCCGCAATTCAGCGGCGACGGCAAGCGCCTGACCGGCGCCGAGGCACTGCTACGCTGGCGGCACCCTACCCGCGGCCTGGTGCCACCGGGCGACTTCATTCCCGTCATCGAAGAGCTGGGCCTGGTGGTGGACGTGGGTGACTGGGTACTGCGCGAAGCCAGCCGACAATTGAAGGCCTGGCACAAGGCCAAGGTGCGTGTGCCGAAAGTGTCGGTCAACATTTCCGCGCGCCAGTTCTCCGATGGTCAACTGGGCACGCGGATCGCCAACATCCTGGAAGAAAGCGGCCTGCCACCGGCGTGTCTTGAGCTTGAGCTGACCGAAAGCATCCTGATGCGCGAAGTAAACGAAGCGCTGCAGATTCTGGCCAGCCTCAAGAACCTGGGCCTGAGCATCGCGGTGGACGATTTCGGGACCGGCTATTCCTCGCTCAACTACCTCAAGCAGTTCCCGATCGATGTGTTGAAGATCGACCGCACCTTCGTCGACGGCCTGCCCGAAGGTGAGCAGGATGCGCAGATCGCCAGGGCGATCATCGCCATGGCCCACAGCCTGAACCTGGCGGTCATCGCCGAAGGCGTCGAGACCCATGAGCAACTTGAGTTTCTGCGGGAGCACGGGTGCGACGAAGTACAGGGCTACCTGTTCGGGCGACCGATGCCGGCGCATCAGTTCGAGGCGCAATTCGCCAATGAGACGTTGTTCATGTTCAATTGAGTCGCCCCTGACCCTGCCCTCACGCGGCTGCCGAAACGCCAGCGGGGCCCATCACGCCCGGCCCGCCACCACGCACAGGCAACGCCAGAAACCGGACCTGAAAGTCAACTCGCATGCCCGCCCAGCCCAGCAACGGCGCGGGATGCAACATGAACCCCACTGGTCCGCGACTTGATGCCACTTCATATGCCAGCGGCGGATCAATGGGGTAGAATGCCCACCCACTTCACCCCCGATCCTTGAGGACCGCCATGTTCAGCCGTGATTTGACCATTGCCAAGTACGACGCCGAGCTCTTCGAAGCCATGCAGCAAGAAGCTCTGCGCCAGGAAGAGCATATCGAGCTGATCGCCTCGGAAAACTACACCAGCCCGGCCGTCATGGAAGCCCAGGGTTCGGTACTGACCAACAAGTACGCCGAAGGCTATCCAGGCAAGCGCTACTATGGTGGCTGCGAATACGTCGACGTCGTCGAGCAGCTGGCCATCGACCGCGCCAAGCAACTGTTCGGTGCCGACTACGCCAACGTCCAGCCGCACGCCGGCTCCCAGGCCAACGCCGCTGTCTACCTGGCCCTGCTGTCGGCCGGTGACACCATTCTGGGCATGAGCCTGGCCCATGGTGGTCACCTGACCCACGGTGCCTCCGTCAGCTCGTCGGGCAAGCTGTACAACGCCGTGCAGTACGGCATCGATGGCAACGGCCTGATCGATTACGACGAAGTCGAGCGCCTGGCGGTCGAGCACAAGCCGAAAATGATCGTCGCCGGTTTCTCGGCCTACTCGCAGGTGCTGGACTTCGCCCGCTTCCGCGCCATCGCCGACAAGGTGGGTGCCTACCTGTTCGTCGACATGGCGCACGTGGCTGGCCTGGTCGCCGCCGGTGTCTACCCTAACCCGGTTCCTTTCGCCGACGTCGTCACCACCACCACGCACAAGACCCTGCGCGGTCCGCGCGGCGGCCTGATCCTGGCTCGCAAGAACGAAGAGATCGAGAAGAAGCTCAATTCCGCTGTATTCCCAGGCGCCCAGGGCGGCCCACTGGAGCACGTGATCGCGGCCAAGGCCATCTGCTTCAAGGAAGCCCTGCAGCCGGAGTTCAAGGCTTACCAGCAGCAAGTGGTGAAAAACGCCCAGGCCATGGCCAGCGTCTTCATCGAGCGCGGTTTCGACGTGGTTTCCGGTGGCACCGAAAACCACCTGTTCCTGCTGTCGCTGATCAAGCAGGACATCTCGGGCAAAGACGCTGACGCGGCGCTGGGCAAGGCGTTCATCACCGTCAACAAGAACTCGGTTCCTAACGACCCGCGCTCTCCGTTCGTCACCTCGGGCCTGCGTTTCGGCACCCCGGCCGTGACCACCCGCGGTTTCAAGGAAGCCGAGTGCCGTGAGCTGGCTGGCTGGATCTGCGACATCCTTGCCGACCTGAACAACGAAGCGGTGATCGACGCCGTGCGCGAGAAGGTCAAAGCCATCTGCAAGAAGCTGCCGGTCTACGGCAACTGATCGCTGATCGCCCACTGGAAAGCCCGGCCAAGTGCCGGGCTTTTTGCATCCTGCGTCTGGAACCCGTTCCGGTTAGTCCCCTCGCGCGTGTCGGCATAGCCTCCTGAGTGCATTCATGAACACTGGAGGTATACGATGAATCACAAAGCGCACTCTTTTCTCGCGACACTGCATGCAGCTGATTGCCCGTTGAACACCTTCGACAGCATGACGAACGACAATGTGGTACTGGCAAGCCCCCTGACCACGCCCGGATATGCCGTGGACGGCGCCGCTACGCTGGGTGCACTGAATTGTTCCGAAGACGATTGGCACCACGGTCAAGAACTGGGGCTGGTCACTTTCGAGAAATCCTCTGCTGTCCTACCCCTGTTGCTGTATTTCCGGCACAGTGAGGACGGCTACCGCCTCTACGTTCGCAGCGGAGCACATCTTCGTAAGGGGATTTTCGCGACAACGCATGGTCTGGTGGAAGTGAAGCGCATCGAGCAGCAAGACCCTACCGCTTGGAAAATCACCGAGGCGTCGAGCGGTAACGCGTTTGATCTGACAACCAGCGAAGGTGACCAGGTCGATATCAAACTGGAAAGCAAGGCAGGGCCGTGGGGACGTCATGCGCTCTACCCTGTTGGCGACTATTCGGTATGTCACGCCAATGCAGTTGGCCGCTCGCTCAAATTGGTCATTCAGGAGCGGAATGTAGATTGGCTCAAGCCAGCGTAGCGCTTTGAATGATGATCGTCGGCTGAAGACCGATAGATTGCCCAGCGAGTAGCTGGGCTTTTTGCGCTGCGGGTCCAATCGTCTGTACGCGTGTCATCAGGGCCACGCACCGGCTGGGCAACGCCTCGCCAGGCACAGAACCTCGTTACTGAAACTGCCTGGATTCGATACAGTAAGTCAGCAAGTCCTGGTCACTGTCGACGTTGAGCTTGCGCATCGCCGACACCTTCTGGGCGCTGACTGTCTTGTTGCTGCGCGACAGTTGCCGCGCGATATCACCTACGGTCATGCCAGTGACAAAGAGCCGGACGACTTCGAGCTCCCTGGGGGACAGCTGATTGAAGCGGGCCTCGACCTTCACTGCTTCGCGTACCACGGATGTAGGTGGCGGCAACGGGCTTCGGTACCGACGCCGCTTGCGGATGGCACTCAGCGCTTTTTCGATTTCATCATGCAGGTGGTTTTTTTGAATGACCCCTGCCACACCCAGTTCCTGAAGCCGGGAAAGAATCAACCCATTGGAAATCATGGTCAGAATGAGGACCTGGGTGTCCGGGAAGTGACGCAGAATGTACTCGATGAGCTTGAAGCCATCTCCGTAGGTACAATCCCCCGGCATATTGAAGTCGGTGATCAGGGTGCGGGGGTTGTGCAGGCGCAGTTGATCGATCAATTCCGATGAGTTGGTGGCTTGACCGACGACTTTATAGCGCCCGATGCGTTGAACGACTTCACGCACCCCCAGCAGGACGATGGGATGATCGTCAGCGATGACAACCTTGTGATGAGGCATGCAGAATTACTCCATTAGGGGACAAGGCTCATCCGGGAATCTCGTCTGACAAGCGCTGCGCGACCTTGGCAAGCCGCCTGCACAGAGCACGGACTTGCCCGCCCAGGCGTGCGTCGAGCGGCAGCTCCTGAAACATGTTTTCCAGCCGTTGACATGCGCCGTACAACGCCGTGGCATTGATGCTGGCCAGTGCACCGCTCAAGCTGTGCAACCGTTGTTCGACCAGAACCGCATCGTGCTCGATCACCCCCTTCTCCAACTGCTCGATATCGCTGGCCAACGTCTGGGCAAGCAATTGGCGCATGGGCTGGGACAGTTGAATCCAGCCTGAAAAATCATCCCTGCCCGGGTCGGGTGCAACGTGAGTGTCAATCGTTCCAGGGCAGTGGTTCATCAGTACCTGCCGAAGGGTACCAAGGCTCAGAGGCTTGACTATCCACGCGGTCATACCCGCTTGCAGGCAGCGCTCACCTTCTTCGCGCAGTGCATTGGCGGTGATGCCGATGATAGGTGCTTCGACACCTGCCTCTCGCAGCGCGCGGGTCAGCTCGTAGCCGTTCATCCTGGGCATGTTGATGTCGGTGATGACCATGTCGAAACGCTTGGATTGCCAAAGCTGAAGTGCCTGGTGGCCGTCAGCCGCGACGGTTGGGTAAGCCCCGATGGCTTCGAGCTGCTCACGCATGACCGCCTGGCTGACTGGGTTATCCTCTGCCACCAACACGCTCAATTTCAACGGCGCAGACGGCGCCTGCGAACCCTCTTTCGGCACAGGCACCAAGACCGGCGAGGAGGCCACGATTGGCAAGCGTATGAACAGGGAAAAGCTGCTCCCCAGACCGGGCTCACTGACCACGCGCATGGTACCGCCCATCGACTCACTCAAGCGTGAACAGATGGAAAGCCCGAGCCCTGCACCCCCACCTTCCTGCCCTGCGGACACCTGATAGAACGGTTTGAACAGATGCTCCAGGGCTTTTTCAGGGATACCTTTTCCGGTGTCCGTCACTTGCCATTGCAACAACACATCCTGGTCGCTTCGCTCTTGAACGATCAGGCGCAGACGTACGCGTCCGGAGGGGGTGAACTTGATCGCGTTGCCCAGCAAGTTGTGCAGGATCTGCCTGATTCGCCCGGCATCTCCTTCCACCCGTGCAGGCACTTGTGCGTCGATTTCAGCCTCAAGTTGCAGCCCTTTACTTTGCGCTGTGGCCTCGAAACTGGCATGCGCATCGTCGACCAGCTGACGCGGATCGAATGCGGCATGCTCGAAGGCCATCTGCCCAGACTCGATCTTGGTCACATCCAGAACATTACTGATCAGCTGGAACAGGACTGTCGACGAGGTTTCGATGATCTGCAGGTAATGCCTCTGGCGTTCGCTGAGTTCGGTCAGCGACAGCAGCTCAAGGTTGCCCAGCACACCGTAGAGCGGGGTTCTTATCTCATGGCTCATGGTGGCCAGGAAAACGGTTTTGGCTTCATTGGCCGCCGTTGCACGCTGGTGAGCCTGGTTGAGCTGCAATTGCTCGCCAACGTGGCGGGTGATGTCGTTGCAGCCGCATAGAAACACGTCTTCTCCGTCATAACGGGTAGCGACCGCCACCACCTGGACGTAACGCCCATCCACCAGCAGGCACAGTTCGCCCGGCGCCTGGTCACCGTGGTTATCACGCAGCAGTTGCAGCACCGCTGCGGTAACGCCTAGGTGTACCGCGCATTCGTTTTCCAACAACACCCTGTGATCATGTCGCCTCACGACGCACAGCCCGACCGGCACGTTGTGAAGGATGATGCGGCTGAAGGCCTCGCTTTCTGCAAGCCGGACTTGTGCTCGTTGGGCGGGCCGAACAATGCGCGACTTGTACCAGTGATTGACCCAGAGCCCTAGCAGGATCGCAGCGATGATTGTCAACGCCAGGCCAAGCAGCGGCCATTTGGCGTAGCGCAGAAAGTCCCCGTAACTGATGGCATACAGCCCAGTCCACGCGTCTCCCGACGAAGACATCATCTTGAAACGCAAGCCGCTACGGTTGAAGCTCAGGCCAAGCGGCGCCAGATCACCCTTGCTGCGCTCTCCCATCAAGACCTTGCCATCCGGGGAAATCAGGGTGAACTGGTTGTAGACCGATAACCTGAGCACACGCTCGAATTCGTCGATCTGCTCCGTATCCATTACGGCAGCCAAGACCATTGTCCGGTCGCCCGTCGTACTCGGCTTGAGGGTGTGCTCAGCCCCCAACTTCAGAAGCGCCACCATGCGCAGGTTGTCATTGTAAAGGCGTGCTGGCGCTCGCACCCAGTGGACATGCTGATCGGGTAGCAGGTCGGGTTGAGCCAGTAAGTGCACCAAGCGATCAACCACGGTCACATAATGGTGAGGCAACAGCGGCTGATGCTGACGTTGGTCGCCAGCCGCGGGGACGGCAATGCTCGCGCCGGTTCCCCGTTCGAGCACGAACAGCTGAGGCGATGCGTAGAACGAGCGGGCCCAGAACCCCCCGTAGTAGTCGGTCAGACGCAACCCCAACCCCAAGGCGCCGCGTATCTCCTGAGCCCGAAAGTCGCCGGTGTAGGCCAGGGTGAAGGGTAAGGAGAGTTCGAATCCTTTTGCCTTGACCAGTGTCTTGCCATCGACGCTCGTCGAATCGAGCATCATGACGCCCTGCTCCACCGGCGCAGGAAGCGCGCGACCGGCTGGCATGCTGTTGGCGAGATTGCGCAAGAAGATCTCATGCTCATGGATGATTTCGATCACCCGGGCAAAATGGAGCTCCAACCGCTGCTGTTCCGATTCCAGAAGGCGCGATACTGCCCAATAACAGGTACTGGACAACAGCAGCATGAGCCCGCTGAGCAGCAAGATGGCTTTGTTCAGGCGCTGAGAGCTGCGCGCAAGTTTATCCATGCGCAGGCTGGCATTTTTCATGGTGTTGATCGTCGACATCACGTTATGAAGATGAGAGTGCTCAAACAGACACAAAATTCATGCCATATGACGGCACATTGCAGATGCTGAAACGTTTCTTCGCCAACTCACCCCTCACTCGGAGAGCTGTCCGTTGAGCAATGGGAGCATGCCGTCTCGATCCACAGCCGGGGAGATGATGAACCCCTGCACCTGATGACACTGAGCCTTGCGGACAACTTCCAGCTCATCACGCGTTTCAACGCCTTCTGCTACTGTCACAAGCCCCAGTGCGCGGCCGAGGTGGACGGCACTGGCCAAAGCGATGGCCATGTCAGGATTGCTCGCACAACCACTGACCAGAGAGCGATCAATCTTCATTTCGGTGAAGGGCGTGGATACCAGGTTGGAATAGGAACTGTACCCCTTGCCGAAATCATCCTGGGCCAGGCCGAAGCCCATCATGCGCAGCCGGCACGTCCCTGCAAAGTAATCACTGGACCGTCGGGTGGTCGACGTTTCGGTCAGCTCGAAGGTGATGGTCCTGGGGTCGGCACCTCGCTCTCGGACCGTTCGGTACAACGTGTCGACCAGATCAGGACGGTCCAGCAGGTGTGTAGGCAGATTGATCGAGACCGGCAGCCTGTATCCTGCTGCGGCCCAGCGTGATTGAGCGGTGAGCGTTTGCTCAAGCATGTTGTACAGCAACGGCAAATCGAGCCTTGCAGATTCCAAATCGGCCAGAAATGCCCGCGGCAACAAAAGACCTTCGACCGGATGCAGCCACCTGGCCAGGGCCTCGGCACCGACGATCCTGCCGTCGAGCATGGATTTCTTGGGTTGAAACCACGCCTGGATCTCGCCCGCCTGCAGTGCACGGGTAAGCGCACTGACCGAATGGCCACCGGAACAGGATCGAGGTTGCAGATGGCCTTGATCGCAGGTGCTATCCATGTAGCGACGCAGTGCAGCGACATGATGACCCTGCACGGGCTTGCTGATCATGCCGGCCAGGCGGATACCGAGGTTTTCGGCGACCTTGCCAACGCCTGCGAGCACGCGCGCAGAGGCAGCGGTCATCAGCCCCAGCGCCGGAGGCGACGGTAGCAGGCTCATTCTCTGGATGAACTGTACCCCATCCAGTTGCGGCATCATCAGGTCAGTGACGACAAGGTGGAAGGCTTGATTGCGCAACTGCTCGATCGCCAGGTTGGCATCGGCTTGCAGCTCGACGTCGAACCCACCGACGGACCGGAACAGCTGAGCCAGGTACTGGTGTTGAAAGGGATGATCCTCGACGATCAAGACGCGGTGGATCATCAGGCCGAGCCCTTGCGATACGGCAGCAGGCACTGATAGAGCGCGTGCAGAGTGAAGGGCTTGACCAGAAACTGATCCATTCCGGCGCCCAGGCAACGCTCTGCCTCATCGAGCATGGCGTTGGCAGTTGCGCCGATGATGGGTAGGGCATGGCCCTGTTGGCGCAAGTTCTGCGCCAACTGATACCCGTTGAGTCTGGGCATGTTCACATCGGTCAGTACCAGGTCGAAGACCTCCTTCTGACACAGGGCCAGCGCTTGCTCGCCATCGTTGGCAAGGGTGACCGTGCAGCCGAGCTTCTCCAGTTGATCCCGCAGTATCAACTGGTTGATGACATTGTCCTCCGCCACCAGCACATGAATGCACAGTTTGGTTTCGATCATTGCCTGACGGGCCGTTGCGCTGTGTCGTGCCTCGATGCCCTGGGCCTGGCTCACCGCCTGGTTAAGGCACTGAAGATTGTTCAGCCCCACCTGCCAGTATTGAGCCGAAGGACGCGAAAGCGCGTGCTCATCGGCGCAGGCCAGTACCAATGGGCCAGGCCATTGCCTGATGACAGCCGAGCTGGCAGGCCCTGGACATAACTCGACCAGCACGATGCCCGGTTCATGACGGACGTCCGGCACGGCAATCACTTGCGCCCGGGCGCCCCAGCGACGTAGCCAGCCAGCGGCATGATCGGCCAGTTCGGGCACAGGTGAATAAACCATGACGCCCTGGTTGAGCAAAGGCTGGGCCCAGCTCTGGTCCTCATCGAGCGCCAATTGCCCCAGTGGCAGCGTGAACGAGAAGCTGCTGCCCAGACCCGGCTCGCTGAACACACGAATCGACCCGTTCATCAACTCGACCAGCCGCTTGCAAATGGACAGGCCAAGGCCGGTCCCTGCCACCGTGTTGGTACTGGGACCGCTCTGGAAGAACGGTTCGAACAAGTGTTGCTGGTCTTGCTCAGGGATGCCCTGCCCCGTGTCCACTACCTGCCAGCGCAGCATCATGCGATCACCTTCGACCCCAACCAGGTGAAGCCTGACCATGATTCGGCCACTGCGAGTGAACTTGACCGCGTTGCTAAGCAGATTGCCAAGGATCTGGCGCGTACGCGTCGTGTCACCCACTACCTGTTCAGGAAGCTGCGGATCCATGCAACTCAGCAACTGCAACCCTTTGGTGTGTGCGGCCCCCATATAGCCTTGCATGACGTCCTGGGTCAGCTCGACGGGTGAGAACGCACTGACCTCCAGCGCCAGCTGACCAGCCTCGATCTTGGACACATCCAGCACATCGCAGATCAGTTGCAGCAAGGTAGCCGATGAACCTTCGATGGCATTGAGGTACCCCCTTTGCTGGCTATCGAGGTGGGTGCGTGAAAGCAGTTCCAGCGTTGCCAGCATGCCGTAGAGCGGCGTGCGGATTTCATGGCTCATGGTGGCGAGAAACAGCGTTTTTGCTTCATTGGCAGCATCGGCCAGTGCCCTGGCCTGTTGCAGCGACAGCTCGGCGGTTTTTCGTTCGGTGATGTCGCTGAAGGCGCAGATCAGAACATCTTCACGTCGATAGCGGGTAGGTGCGTAACTCAGACACAGGTGACGGCCATCGGCCATTTGCAGCTCTTGTGTGCAACTGGTCTGCGCAGGCTTGCCGAACGCACGGGTAATCCAGTCCTGACAGACTCGGGTTCGCTCATCACCCATTACAAGCCACTGCTCGCTCAGCCGATTGGCCAGCACCACTGCACCGTCACTGCGGCGCAACACGCACAGCGCAACCGGGGCGGTGCGGATGACGGCACTGCTGAACGCTTCGCTCTCGACCAATGCCTCGATTCGAGCAGCTGCCGGGCGGATGAGTCGCACGTCGACCCGGCGGACCAGCCACAGCATCAACAGTGTGACGGCAACGCTGATCAGCACTGCCAGCCCGAACGGCAGAATCAGCGCCGGAATGATAGAGGCCAAGGGTGCGCTGTAGATGATCTGCCAGTCCGAATGGTCGAGCTGTTTGCGAATGGTCAGGCGGTCCGGGAGCCAATAGCCGCCCTCCCAACCGAAACCATCATCCACGCGCGTTGCCGTATGGCGCTGGGAAGTCAATTGCTGCTCGCGGTCCTTGCTGGCGATGATCTGGCTTGCGCTGTCGACCAGCTGGAAGTCACCCGCCTGCTCATGGCGCAACGCTGCGACCAACTGCGGGCCCTCGACTTCGAGCCCCAGCCAACCTGAAGCGCGGTCGCGCTCATCCATGGCAGTGAAAATGTAGAGCGAAGGCGGTTTATCGTCTCCAGGGTCTGCCAGCCAGATTTGCTCGTCCCCAGGTTCGCCGGTCGATCCACGCAGACGTTGCAGCACGGCGTTGGGGACCAGGGGTGGAACCTCAGGCCGGCTGTAGAGCCACTGCACCGAGGCATCCAGGGCGTGCGGCACGTAGACCAGGTTGGTCTGCTTGGCGCGTAGAAAATCCAGCATGCGTGGCGTCAGCCACAAGCTCCAGGTACCCCCGGGCTGACGGAGGAAAATGTGGACTTCCTCGCCTGGAATGTAGGTCTCGCTATCGCCCGCAGCAGCGGCGTGCTTGACCGTCGAGAGCCCCAGCGATCTGAGCAGGGTCTGACGGCTGACAAAGAAATCCTGAGCGTTGAAGATGGCCTCGTTCATGTACCTGCGCCGGGACGAAATCTCCTCGTTCAGGGTCATGCGCATGTAACCGTAGGCGCCGACATAGACACCCGCTACGAGGGTGATCGCAAACAGGCGTAAGAGATTACGCGCTGCAATAGGCGTCGACAGGTTCCACTGGGCGGCAGGTAACAGGTTGGCTAGCTTCATCCAGCCAGCCTAGGGGCGGCACCGACAGACCTGAATAGGACGAATCTCAATCTGGCGAGACGGTATGTGGCCTTACGGGCTGATGGACACCGCGTGCGTGATGGGCCGCTCACCGCGCTGCGCATTACCCTCATCATCCAGCCATGAAAAGCGAAACGTCGCGTCGCTCGGCGCGGTGGCCGGTGCCGTCTGATGCTGCGTACTGAACGGTGCCAGCATGGGCGCATCCAGAATGATCGAACGCTCGCCTTCGCCGATCTGTGCGTGGGAGAGGGAGATGTAGAACGGCGTCGGATTACGCAACTGCACACGGCGACCCTGGACCCTGACAACCAGGTGCGAAGGCGCTAGCTCGGCCTTGTTTGACAAACCCTTGGGCCGGTAGATGACTTTCAGCTGAGTGCGCAGGGTGATCGTCAGGCGCGTCGCGCCCTCCTCCAGCACCTCGCTTGGCCGAGGTGGAATCTCGTACACATTAAGCCAGTACAGCGACTCTCGGTCCTGGGCAAGCACCTGCCCGGTCGTCACGAGGCGCACGCTTCGCTGCTGTTGGGGTTCAAGCCTGAACATCGGAGGAAGCGGCATGATCGGTGCGCTTGCCGTGTCCGGGGTAACAGCCAGATCCCCATTGTCGATCCAGGTCTGGACCACGACCGGATAGGCGTTTTGATTGACCAGCGCCAGTGAGGTTTCGCGCTGGCCCTCATGCACGATGACCCTCGTGCGCTCGGCAGTGACCCCAGCGTTGGCGGGGGTGCTGATCAGCACGGCGACCAGCAGCAGCAGACGCTGCCCGCAGCTATTGAACACGTATCACCACCTGCGCTGTGGCCTCGACCCGGCCGGGCCTTACGGTAGGCATGGTGCCGGTGGAGAGTTTCTCCAGACGCGCTCGGAATGTCTCGGTGTACTGACCGATGCCATTGACGGTACCGGTCAGGTTGGCAGCGCTGCTGATCACCGGGTACCAACCCCGGCCAGCCGCGCCGCTGCCATTGGCAGAATCCTCATTGGCCAGCAAATTGATGGGCGCACCGTCGCGCAGCAACTGTATGCCTACTCCCTGCGCCACACCTGCCTGGCCATAACGGTCCGCCAGCAGGTAGGTAAGGCCGCCCTGGGCATTGACCAAACCCAGGGAAGACGACGCAGCCAGGGCACCGGATGAAACCTTGATGCCAATGGCCGTGCCGTTGGCGCTGGTGCTGTTGACGATGTTGCTCTGGCAGCGAAAGTTGATCTGAAAAGGCATTTCGCGGCGCCCGCCCGCGTTGATCTCGCTCACGCTGATCGAGGGAAACACCACATAGGGAGTAACACTGGTGACGCTGCAGGTGGGGTAACGCTTGAGCGTGACCTTGTTGTACAAGCCCAACGCTCCCGGCCAGTTTCCGTACCAGCCACTCCAGTTTCCATAGTGCGTTTGACCCACTGTTGGATAGGCCAGCCCTGGCCCCTTGATGGCGATATAGGCCGCCGCCTGTGCGTAGGCGTAGAGCTGCGATGGGACGGTTTCGCTGTAGTAGTTGTAACTGGGGTCTTTCGGTGCACTGTATAGCTCCGCGCGTACGGCACTGAGGTTCTTGGCCTTGACCAACTGGAAGCCGCGAGAATCGATGTCCAGGCCAGTGAGCCTGCGCTCGCGCCAAATGTGGGTAAAAGGCTCGCCGCTTTCGAGATGAAATAGCTTCAACAGCACATTCGGCCAGGCTGTCCTGTAGGCGTCTTGCAAACCAATACTTTGACCGACGCTGTCGCCCCCTTGGTACCAACCGCTATAGAGGTCATCGCCATTGGTGGACCACATTTCGTAAACCGCATCTTGCCCCGCGCAGCGAAAAAATACGTACTCCGGATTGTAGCCAGCGGTCACACCATACTGCGTGAAGGGCACTACGGAACTCGCAATCAACGTGCCATAGGGTTGAAAGCTTGGATCACTGACGTTGATCACACTCGGTAAGCCCAATGATCCATTGCAGGTATCGCACGCCCCGGCCCAGCTGCCGGCAGTTCCCTCACCAGGCCTGATAGCAGTGTTGGCCGTGGTAGTGGCGCCCCCCACAGAGGTCACTTTATAGCAGGTCGCCCAGGCGTGCTGAACGGTTACGAACATGAAGGCTGCCAATAGCCAGGCCCTGAGCGTCATGTGGGTTCCTCGTTAGGCGTGCATATACTTTTCAGATGAATGAAGCCCTGGCTGTCATGGGCGTTGCTGCTGTTGACGTCGAAGGGCAACAGGCATGCCTGGTCAGGGCCTACGCCCCAGCGAACCTGCAGGTGCCCGCTATCAGCCTCGGCGCGTGCATACACCTGCCCTCCCTGCCCCACCATGCCAATGATGGTGCCGTGCTCATCCAGCACATCGGCGCCCAGCGCGATAGCCCCACCGCCCGGCAAGCTGGCCTGGATCAACAAGGCATGGCCGATCAACGTCTTGAAATCCACCACCACCGCAGCACCGGCGTAGGGCGCGACCTTTCGCTCCGTTTCGATCAGCTCGGCCTGATCACCCATGCCGCTGGGGTCGAGCCCTACCGGGTTGTACCGGTAGGGCGACAACGAAGGCACCAGCGCATAGCCATCAGCGTTCACACGAGCCCCCTGCCCGCCCCGGATGGTCGCGCCACCTGCGCCTTTGGCCCGCACCAGCGCGAAGGTGTCGCCCACATAAGGCCCCAAGGTCAGACCGCCTTCATGCAAGACAGCTGCACCGCGAATGCCGCCATTGATTTGCCGGTAATCGGCGCTTTGCGAGTAGCCACCGTTGAAGGTGGCAACGGCGCTCTGTGCCTGGAGATTGCCAGTCCAGTTCGTCCCGCGTCCGGCGCTGTCACGACTGGCTGCGATTGCGTAGCTCATGTCGCGTTGGGCGCCCAGGGTGCCGTTGATCCCCGTCTGGAGACTGCTGCCCCGGGTATCACCTGAGCGCTGCGTCAGCATCGAGCTGATGCTCGGTGCCCGGGTCGAGTTGCCCAGGGGCATGGAGAACGTCAGCGTCAGGGTGTTGGTACGACTGCTGGTGTCGCGCTGGTCTGCCGGGTTTGCGAAATCGGGCACGGCACTGGTTACCGTGTCCCGGTACCACGTCGTGCGCTGGCGTGAATAGGCCAGGCTGTAATTGAGCTGCCGCCAGGTGTTGGAATAACCGAACTGCACCTGCGTATCACGGCTTTTGCCGTCGTAATAGTCGCTGCTCGAGCCAGACAGGTACAGGTTTCCGTACCCCCCCAGCCCCTGGTTGACCAGCAAGGTCAGCTGGTTACGCTGCTTGAAACTGGTCGAGTCCCAACTGTCACCGCGCTCGGAGGCCTGCCGCGCACCTAGCGCATCGGCCAGATCCCGGTACCCTTGGGTTGAGTATCGATAGCCGGCAAGGTTGAGGGTGGTGTTGGTTGGCTGGAAGGTACGGCTGTAGCTAAGCCCCATGCGCCAGCCTTGCTTGCGCTGTTGGTTTTCAACGGTGGCACTGGAAAACGTGCTGTTGACCCCGAAGGCACCATAGGGCGTTGCCAGTACGCCACCGCCCAGCACGGCGAGGTAATCCTGCGCTACCCGAGCGCCCAGGTTGGCGGAAAGTGCATTGCTAAGGCCCCGTTGATAAGTGGCCTCGGCAAAAGCCCCTTGGTTCGCGCCCGTCTGGCGTACCTCACCGAGCGTGGCGCTGTAGCGAGAGATACCCGGACGGATGGAGTCGGGCACCGCCGCATAAGGGACAGTGAAGCGCGTGACGCTGCCGTCGGCCTCGATTACCTGCACGTCCAAGTCACCGTTGTAGGCCGTACCGTACAGATCGTCGATCACAAAGGGACCCGCCGCCACTGTGGTTTCATGCACCTTGCGGCCGTTCTGGCTGATTACCACGCGCGCGTTGCTCACCGCCGTGCCGCGCACTTGTGGGGCATATTGACGCTGAGAGTCGGGCAGCATGCGATCGTCGCTGGCCAGCCGCACGCCTCGAAAGCCGATGCTACCGAACAGGTTGCCCTCGGTAAAACTGTCACCGACCGTCAGTTCGCTCTGCCAAGGGGCAATGGCACGCTGAGCATAGGTGCGAATGCTGTTCCAGCGGCTGACCGCGGCGCCGCCGAAGCTTGAGTAGCTGTAGTTGGACTGATGCCGCAAACGCCAGAGCCCAACGTTCACCCCCGTGTTCAGGCCCAGGTAACCGTAATTGGCCGCCTCGCTTGCTGAGGCTTCGTAGCGCGAGTTGTACAGGCTTGCGTCGTAGTTGACGAAGCCCATCATACCGCCTGCGTCCCAGTCCTGCGGATCGACGTAGCCGCGCGGCTTGATGTCGAGCAATGCCTGGGGCACGGAGAGGTCCAGGCGCAAGCGGGCTGAGTCATATTGGAACGTTGACCCTGGTAGCCGCGTGCTCAGCGCCAGGCACTGGCCCGCGTCGGCGGTAGGGGTTTCAAGCTTGCGGGCGTTCATGTGTCGATGCAAAAACCGTTCGGAAAAACAAGGTTCGACAGCATCGTCTTGCAGTCGAAAACTCACGTCGCTTCGGTTCACGTAGTGCGTGTTCACGTACACATCGACCAGGTAAGTACCCGGGTCGATCTGCTGCACCCGATTGAAGCGCTCCAGGCTGCCACCGGCCAGCCCCGAGCCCAGCAACAGGCTGTCGTCGAAACGGTAGTCGCCTTCGCCGTGGGCCAGCCGGGCCATCATCCAGGCAATGCTGCCCAGCAGGACCGAGGTGCGCCGCACATTAGCGCTGCAAGGCATGAGTGATGCCCACACGTGCACCATAGTCGTTGATCAACTGCGCCGTGAGCTGCGGCGCTGTACCTGTGAGCGCTCCGGTAGCCTCTGGCGTCCAGTGCACCGAGCCGTAGGGCGGCACCATGGCAGCATGGAGTTTCACCTGTCTGTTGCCGACAGTGATCGTCGCAGCCCCGAACGAGGCATAGAAGCCCGTCGGATTATCGACGAGCACTTGCCAGCTGGCGCCGTTTTCGACCAGGCTGAAACGTAATTTTTCAGGCAACTGCTCGACCGCGCCTGCGATGCCAGCAGGCCGGTAGAACAGCTTCAGGCGATTGCGCAGGATCAGCAGCATCTGGCTTCTGTCGGCCTGTGCAGCGTTGCGCGGGGGGATCTGGAGCACGTTCAGATAGAACACCGACTCCCGGTCCTGGGGGAGCGCGGCGCCGGTATATATGAGCCTCAGGGATTGTCCGCTGCCCGGAGCCACGCGTGACACGGCCGGATTGACCATGAACGGAGCCTTGGCGGTTTCAGGTGTGGAGGCGGGGTCATCGACGTCCACCCAGGCCTGCACAACATTGGCGAAGGGGTCCTGGTTGGTGAGCTGCAGGGTTTTTTCCTTCGCATTCCCGGGATAAATGACCCGCGTCCCCGTCACTACCACGCTGGCCTGGACGAGGGTGGCGCCCGTCATGCCGAGCACGAAGGCAAGCGCAATGGCGACCAGCCTGAGCCGGCCCACTGGCAAAGTTCTCATGCAGATACCTCGAAGGCCTGCCGCTCTGGATACGAGCCCCATGGCGGCAGTCGGAAAAAGTGGCGTGCGCCAATCACTCGTAACGCAGGGTGTAAGTAACGGCGCCAAGGACAGGGCCTGCCGTAACGGTGGCGGCCTCGGACACGTAACGCACGGCATAGTCGTGGCTTGTGGAGGTCTGGCCGGAACTCAGGATGATTTGTCCGGCGGTGACGGCCGCACCACCTGCCAGGTCCACCGGGCTGCCGCCGGGTGCGTCGAGCAACTGCAGTGCAACGCCGGTCGCGCCATTGGCGGCGGTGTTGGTCAGGTTGCCCAGCGACGTCGGGTTGGTGGCCTGGAACAGCGTGGTGAATTGCTCGTTGGCGTCGGTCGGCGCGGCGCAGCCGGTCAGGCGCAGGGTGAATTGGGTTTCCCCGGTATTTTTGCCGATGCTGCCGTTCAGCGCACTGGCTGGCACGCTTTGCATGACAACGGTTGGCTCGGTGTTGCCATCGACGACAGCCGAGCAGGTCTGGTCGGTGACCTCGCCGCTGAACGTGATGGTGTTGGCCGCGTTCGCCAGGCCAGGCACGGCCATGGTTGCAGCTGCAGCAAAAGCGATAGCGCGAATATTCATTACAGCGTCCTGTGGTTGTTATGTGGGCTGCGCATAGAATGCAGCCCTGGCGCTGTTGGATAACTCAGACGAGTCTTAAAACGGCTACACGCGCTCAATTGCCGCATCCCCCTGCAGCGCTGCGCCTTTTTCCAAGCAGGTACGCTCTTGACCAAAGACCAACTCGAAACCCGGCAGACACCCGTGTATTTCGCCACCGTGCTGGCAGCCATCGCCTTCGGCCTTATAGCCGATACCACTAGCGCTATTCTGGAAGCACTGATCACACCAGCCATCGCCGTGCTGATGTACGCCATGTTCCTGCAAATCCCCTTTCTGCACCTGCGCGCAAGCCTGGCAAATCGGCGGTTCATGACAGCCTTGCTCCTGGCCAATTTTGTGCTGGTGCCCGTCCTGGCTTGGGCGTTGACCCGTGGGCTGACAGGCCACCCGGCCTTGCTCATCGGCGCCCTGCTGGTCCTGCTGGCACCCTGCATCGACTACGTGGTGGTGTTCACGCACATGGGCAAGGGCGATGCACGGCTCATGCTGGCCGCAACACCCGTGCTGTTGCTGCTGCAACTGGTGCTTCTGCCGCTTTACCTGACGCTCATGATCGAAGACGACCATGCGATAAGCCTGACGGTCGGGCCTTTCGTGCAGGCGTTCTTGCTGATGATCGCCGTGCCATTGGCCTTGGCGGTGCTGACCAGTGCGCACGTGGCCAAAGCAGAGCGGATCAGTCGCTGGAACGACGCCTGGGCGTGGATGCCCGTGCCGGCGATGGCCCTCGTGCTGTTCGTGGTGATCGCCTCGCAGATCGGCATGGTATTGCACAGGCTGGACCAATTGCTGCCGGTGGTGCCGGTGTACCTGGGCTTTGCGCTTTTGGCACCGGTCATTGGCTGGGCGACGGCAAGGTTGATGGGCTTGCCTGTACAACAAAAGCGCGCCGTGATGTTCAGTGCTTCGACGCGCAATTCGTTGGTAGTCTTGCCGTTGGCGCTCGCCTTGCCAGAGCAGATACGAACGCTGGCAGCAGCGGCGGTGATCACGCAGACATTGGTCGAGCTGATCTGCGAGTTGGTGTACGTGCGGGCGATTCCAGTGATCGCCCGCACGTAGGCGGCTTCAGCTGACCACGTGCAGGTAGTGCAGGTGGCGCTCGTACTGGTCGAGGATGTCGCCGATCACATCTTCACGGCTCCAGCCCATGACGTCGTAGTCCTGCCCACCCTGGCGCAGGTACACCTCCGCACGGAAATACTTGCGTGAATCATTGCTGTCGTCGGTTTCGCGCAACACGAAGCTCGGGGTGTTGAACGCACGCGGGCGCACTTCGTACCGGAAACGGCCTTCGCCGGCATGGGACAGTTCCAGTGCAACGCGGCCGTCTTCACGTTCATCGACAGTGACGTCATAGCCCTGCTTGCGCAGTTCCTGAGCAACTTCCTCGCAGGCTGGCTTCACCACCTCACCAATGAACCGGGTGACGTGAGCGCGACGCGGCATCATGGCGATGTTGCGCAGACGGCGCTGCCATCCACCGTGGTTCTGCCGGTGCTGACGCTGGCCAGGTAGCGCCTGTGTGCGCAGGCCGCGGCGCGTGGCGTCCATGCCTAATGCCTTGAACAGCCCCCACATGGCCACCAGCAGGATGATCGCAAAGGGTAAGGCACTGGCGATAGTGGCCGCCTGCAACGCCTTCAATCCATTGGCCAACAGCAGGGCAATGGCCACTGCGCCAGTTGTGATCGACCAGAACACGCGTTGCCACAACGGCGATTGCCCCTTGCCGGTGGAGGCCAGCATGTCGATGACCAATGCACCCGAGTCGGCGGAGGTGACGAAGAACACCACCACCATCAGCACTGCCACCATGGAAATGGCCGTTGACCAAGGGAATTGTTCAAGGAATGCAAACAGGGCCAGTGAACTGTCCTTGTCCACCACCGCCGCGAGTTCCTTGACACCCCCATGCAGAATCATATGGATGGCCGAGTCGCCGAATACCGTCATCCACAGCAGGGTGAAACCGGCAGGCACGAACAAGACGCCGCAGACGAACTCACGAATGGTCCGGCCACGCGAGATGCGTGCGATGAACAACCCGACAAAGGGCGACCAGGAAAGCCACCAGCCCCAGTAGAGCAGGGTCCAGCCACCAATCCAGTCGGTGGGTTCGTAGGCGAAGAGGTTGAAGGTCTTGCTGACGATGTCAGACAGATACGCGCCAGTGTTCTGCACATACGCTTGCAGCAGAAATACCGTCGGCCCTACGGTGAGCACGAACAGCATCAGTATGGCGGCAAGGCCAAGATTGACCTCGGACAGAATCCGGACGCCCTTGTCGAGCCCGCTCGCTACCGAGAGCGTGGCCAAGGTACACGTCACGGCAATGAGGATCACCTGGACGGTCGTGTTGATCGGCAAGTCGAACAACTGGTTGAGGCCGCTGTTGATCTGCAGCACGCCGTAGCCCAGCGATGTCGCGACACCGAAAACCGTACCCAGAATGGCGAAGATGTCTACGGCATGGCCGATGGGTCCGTAGATGCGCTCACCGATCAGCGGATACAGTGCTGATCGCAGCGTCAGCGGCAGGCCGTTGCGGAAACTGAAGTAGGCCAGGATCAACGCCACCATGGCGTAAATGGCCCATGCATGCAGCCCCCAGTGGAAGAACGTGATGTTCATGGCCTCCCGGGCAGCGGCAACGGTGTTGGGGTCGCCCACAGGGGGGTTGATGAAATGCATGACCGGCTCGGCTACGCCAAAGAACATCAGGCCGATGCCCATACCGGCAGAGAAGAGCATGGCGAACCAGCTCTTGTTGCGGTAATCCGGCTCGCTATGGTCAGGCCCGAGCTTGATATCGCCATATCGACTGATGGCGAGGAAGACCACGCAGATCAATATCAACGCGACAGACAGAATGTAGAACCAGCTGGCATTGGTGATGATCCATTGCTGAACCGCTTCGAACACACCTTGGGCATGCTCTTGAAACAAAGTGGCATACAGCACCAATAACAGGATCAGTACGGCACTGGTGAAAAAGACAGGCGGGTTGATGGTACTCGTGCGTTGTTGTTCTTCAGGCATAGGCATTGCTCCTTCTGACGTTCAGCGCTGCGCTCCATGGTTGGGCAGTCAGAACACGACTGCCCGTGGCGCATGATGAATGGAAGATGCTGAAACCTTACCGTCAGTTCCAGCGTTTCCCAAACTTAAACGCTTCGTTTGCCTTGCAGATGCTCTGGAACCCGTCAGCCGAGGCTTAATTTGAGCTCGGCAATGTGCTCGGGGCCAATGCCGCAGCAGCCACCTACCAGGCTGGCGCCGCGTGCGCGCCAGTCCTTGGCCCAGGCCAGGTAGCCCGGTGGGTCCAGGTCTTCGCGCAGTTCGTCCAGCCCGTCGTTGGCGGTGGCTTCCTTGGGCTGGGGCGGGAAGGCATTGGCATAGGCACCGATGGCGACTTCTCCACCCTGCTGATCGATGACCGAACGGGCGACATCGATGGCCGCGCCGATCACTTCTGGCTGGCTGCAGTTGAACAGCACCGCTGCCGCGCCGAGCTCGATCACCGCTTGCACCGCCTCGGCCACCGGCTCACCGGAGCGCAGGCGCGGCACCGTATCGACGTCTTCGTCCTGCAAGGTGAAGGACACCCAGAACGGGCGGCCGTCTTCGGGCAGGTGGGCACGTATGGCGCGCACTTCAGCGATCGCGCTCTGGGTTTCGGCAAGCCACAGGTCAACGTGTGGCGCCAGGCCCTCTAGCAGCGGCCGCAGGACTTCCTCGACGCGCTCAGGCTGGAACAGGTCGGGACGATAGGACCCGAACAACGGCGGCAGCGAACCGGCCACCCTCACCGGGTGCGGGCCGGTGTCGGCCGCGTGGCGGGCCAGTTGACCGGCGACATTGGCCAACTGCCGGCCCTCTTCGGCAAAGCGCGCTTCACCAATGTGGAAGGGGACGACCGCATAGCTGTTACTGGTGATGACCTGGGCACCTGCGGCAATGAACGCCGCGTGCACCCCCACCACCGCTTCCGGGGCCTCGGTCAACGCCAGTGCAGACCACTCTGGCTGGCGGAACGGCGCACCGCTGCGCTGCAGTTCGCGGCCCATGCCACCGTCGAGAATCACCATCGCTCGCTCTTTCATATAACTACTCTGAAGGTGCTTATGAATAAAATTCATTATGTGGGTTGGATATATAACTATTTAATACCCTAATACTCATTTGGCCAACACTTCAGGTATGAACATGCGTTTTTCCACATTGCTCGGTGCAGGCCTTGCGCTGCTTGCGACCGCCACTCAGGCTTTTGCCGGCGCCACGCTGGAGCGGGTCGAATCACGCAAGGAACTGGTCAATGTGCTGATGGAGAGCTATCCCCCGTTCTCGTTCCTCAATGACCAGAACCAGCTCGACGGCTTTGACGTGGATGTTGCCAAGGCGGTGGCGGATAAACTGGGCGTGAAGCTGCGCCTGGAGACCCCTTCCTGGGATGTAATCGCCGCCGGTCGCTGGAGTGGGCGCTACGACATCTGCATCTGCTCGATGACCCCCAGCAAGGCCCGCGCCCAGGTGTTCGACTTCCCGGTGGAGTACTACGCCTCCCCGGCCGTCATCGTGGTCAATGCCAAGGATGAGCGCATCCACGATGCAAAGGACCTGAACGGGCGCAAGGTCGGCCTGACCAGCGCGTCGAGCTATGAAAGCTACCTGAACAAGAACCTGGTCATCGAGGGTGACGAAGAACGCGCCCTCGACTACCCCTTCGATTTCGTGCAGATCGCCCCGTATGACACCGACAATGTGGCGTTCCAGGACCTTGGGCTGGGCGCGGGCGTGCGCCTGGATGCGATCCTGACCAACCTTGTCACGGCCAAGCCGCGCCTGGACCAGGACAAACGCTTCAAGCTCGCCGGTGCGCCGCTGTATGAAGAACCCAACTCGGTCGCCATCGAGAAGGGCGACCCGGAGTGGGATGCCAAAGTTCGCCAGGTGTTCGCCGAACTCAAGGCGGACGGCACCCTGAGCAAGCTCTCGCAGAAGTGGATCGGCGCCGATATCAGCAAATGAGCACCTTTACGCCCTCCCCCAAGCCCGTGGCCAATACCACGGGCACACGCCTGCTGGGTTTTCGCACACGGTTGATGCTCACCTGGCTGGTGATGTTCGCCCTGTTCGTCGGGTTCTTCCTGAGCTTCGACCTCAAGTTCTCGATCATCCTGGAGAAGTTTCCTAACCTGGCCGGTTTAAAACTGGGACCCAATGGTTTTCTGCAGGGCGCAGCGCTGACGCTGTTCCTGTGCATGTGCTCGATGGTGGCGTCGGTGGCGCTGGGCTTTGCCGCCGCGCTGGCACGCTTGTCCGGCAGCGCGGTGCTGGTGGGTGTTGCCAGTTTCTACACGTCTTTTTTCCGTGGTACACCGCTGCTGATCCAGATTCTGCTCATTTACCTGGGGTTGCCCCAGATAGGCCTGGTGCCCGGCGCGATCAGTGCCGGTATCATCGCCCTGTCGCTGAACTACGGCGCCTATCTCAGTGAGATCTTTCGCGCAGGCATTTTGGGTGTTGCCCAAGGCCAACGCGAAGCGGCGCTGGCGCTGGGCATGCGCCCGCCGCAGATTTTTTGCCACATCGTACTGCCGCAGGCCATGCGGGTGATCATCCCGCCAACCGCCAACCAGTTCATCTCCATGCTCAAGGATTCGTCGTTGATCTCGGTGATGGGGGTGTGGGAAATCATGTTCCTGGCCCAGTCCTACGGACGGTCGAGCTACCGCTACCTGGAAATGCTGACCACCGCTGCCGTGATCTACTGGGTGCTGTCGATCGCGCTGGAGCTGGTGCAGGCGCGCCTTGAGCGGCACTACGGCAAAGCCTATCAGCGCTGAGGGTACGTAGCGCCTGCCCCGCCACTGCGCAGGGGCGGGCGTAGCAATCAATCGCCAGTCAGGCGCCGATGGGGCTAACGTCCCGCCTCTGCCACCAGTTTCGAGGAAAACTGGCCCACGGCAGTGACCACCTCCTGCGCACCTGATTGTATTTCCGTGATCACGGTACCTGCCTGCTGGGCCAGGCTCAGGCCCAGCTCAGCCTGCTTCCTGCTCTCGCCCATGCTGTGTACTGCCTCCTCCACCAAGGCGTTATTCTTCTGCACCACCTCGACGATTTCCTGGGTCGCGGCACTGGTTCGGCCGGCCAACTTGCGCACCTCGTCCGCCACCACGGCAAAGCCCCGCCCTTGGTCACCTGCACGCGCAGCTTCGATGGCCGCGTTCAGGGCCAACAAGTTGGTCTGTTGGGCGATGCCGCCGATGGTCGACACGATGGACGTGATCAGGTGCGACTGATGCCCCAGCGCCTCGACGCCGCTGGATACGTTCGAGACCTGCTCGACGATGCGGTTCATGGTTTCTACCGTGTCCCTGACCGCCTCAGCGCCGCGCTGGGCGGAGCTGTCGGTCTTCATGGAGATCTCGTAGGCAACGTCCGCCGCTGAGCTGACCTGTTTCTCGCTTTCGACCTGAGCGGTGATATCCACCGCAAATTTCACGACCTTGTACAGCCGCCCCCGGGTATCGCGCACGGGGTTGTAGGAAGCTTCGAGCCACAGCTCGCGGCCGCCCTTGTCGAACCGCTGAAAACGTTCGGCGACGAAGCGACCATCGTTGAGGCTGGCCCACAGTCGCTGATAGTCCGGCGACTTCGTGTAGGCCGGATCGCAGAAAATACTGTGGTGCTTGCCGACGATTTCCGGGAGCGTGTAGTTCACCGTATTCAGGAAGTTCTGGTTGGCGGTGAGTATGGTGCCGTCCAGCCCGAACTCGATCACCGCCGTGGAGCGGGAAAGCGCCTTGATCAACTCATCGTTTTCCCGGGCCTTGTCGATGGCAGCGGTGACCTCGGTGCCGTAAGCCGTCATGTGGGTCACCTCGCCGCTGGGGGTCTTGACCGGGCACCACGCCGCGCGCATCCAGACCAGGCGCCCATCGGCCGCGATGTAGCGGTAGTCGTCGCTCACCCCAGTGCCCTGGCTCATCGCGGTCTGAAAATCCTCGTAGCATGGCAAGTCCCTCACATAGTCAGGCGTGAGCGTGCCCATCGATGTACCGACAAGCTTCGAAGCGTCGATACCTACGAAGCTGGAAAACCGCGGATTGACGGCCGTGATCAGCAGGTCACGGTCCACGGTGATTTCAAGCATCTCGTCGGACCTGCTCTGTTGCGCAGCCCTGAGCCCATGAAGCTCCCGTTTGAGTGCCTCGACCTCATCCCTAAGCGCTTTGTTGAACATGGCGATCCTCGTCATTGCGGATGACAACTGTTGGGAATGAACAGGCGCTGTCAGGCAGCGCACACCGAGTGCTGCTTCACACAACGTCAGGCTTGCCGCGGCTGACACAACCATGTCGCCAGGTCATCTGCCGAGAGGGGCCTTGCGTAATAATAGCCTTGTCCTTGATCACAGCCCCATCCCCGTAGCACATGATGGTGCAGGTCCTTCTCCACGCCCTCGGCCACTACCGTCAGGCGCAGGTCACGCAGCAGGCTGACCAACCCGCGCACGATGTGCCAGTCGTTACCGCCTGGCTGCAGTTCGGCCAGCAGGGAGCGATCGAGCTTCACGCTGGTGGCGGGGATTTTGCGCAGGTAGATCCAGTTACTGTAGCCGCTGCCAAAATCGTCGATGCCAATCGAGATACCCAGGGCGCGGAAGCGCTGGAGCTGTTCCTGCACGGCATCGAAATCGGCCACCAGGGCGCTTTCGGTGAACTCAAGTTCCACCAGGCTCGGGTGGACCTGGTGTCGGGCCAGCGCTCGGGTCACATCTTCGTACAACTGGCCATCACCCAGGTCGAGGGCCGAGATGTTCAGCGAGACCTGCAACACCACGTTGCTGGCCTGCCACTGGGCGATCTGACGACACACCTGCTCCACGACCCAGCGCGTGATGCCGCGGATGGAAGCGGTGGTTTCTGCCAGCGGAATGAACTCGGCCGGGCTGATCACACCCAGTTGCGGGTGCGTCCAGCGCAAGAGCGCCTCGACCGCCACGCAGCGGTTGCTGCCAAGGTCGATCCTGGGCTGGTAGGCCAGGCTCAACTGGTCCGGTGCCAGCAGTGCGGCTTCCAGGGCGTTGAGTATGGCGGTGTTGCGACGCAGGTTCGCGTCCACCACCGGGTCGTACGCCAACCAGCGTTGCTCGCTCTTGCGAGCGGTGTCGGTCATGCTGGCCATCAGCCGCAGGATGTCCGACGAGGCGCTGGCGTCCACACCCAGCGTCAGGACGCTGATGCCAACATCCGGCGTAACCGGTATGTGACCGCTGCGCAGCGGC
The DNA here is from genome assembly GCF_900230165.1 of Pseudomonas sp. URMO17WK12:I9. NCBI lineage: Bacteria > Pseudomonadati > Pseudomonadota > Gammaproteobacteria > Pseudomonadales > Pseudomonadaceae > Pseudomonas > Pseudomonas sp. URMO17WK12:I9. The sequence continues at coordinate 73,984 of NZ_OCMQ01000014.1, forward strand.
CCACTGAGCGAAGCCACCAGCGTCTGAAGCCAACCGGCGAGAAAGCGGGTATCGCACGCATCGATGACCGTCATGAAGCCCAGGGTGCTGGCCCGATAAAGGCGGCAACCGGGCACAAGTGCCGTGAGCAGCACTTCTTTGACTGCCAGCATGAAATCGGTAAAGAACTCGATGCCCAGCGCCTTGAACAGCCGGTCCATACCCGCAGCCGACACCGGCTCGATGAAAACAGCCACCTGTCCGGCCGTCACGGCACCTTCCTTGAAGTCCGTCTCGAAGCGCCGCCGATTGGGCAGCCCGGTCATCGGATCGTAGAAGTTCTGCCGGTGGATCGATTGCAGCCGGGCCACCACCACGTTGGCGGCGTTGGTCAGCAGGTTACGGTCGCGCTCCGACAAGGCTTCGCGCGTGGCATGGTCGATGATGCACAGCCCACCCAGGCTGACGCCTGGCCGAACGATCAGCGGCGCGCCGGCGTAATAGCGAATGTGGGGGGCCGATTGCACAAGGGGATTATCCACCGTGCGGGGATCCTGCAGCGTGTCGCAGATCTCCAGCAGCGTTTCCTGGCGCAGGCCGTGGGCGCAGATGGACATTTCGCGCGGCGTGCGGTCGTCGGCCATGCCGATCTTGGCCTTGAATACCTGGTAATCGCGGTCGACGATGCTGACCAGCGCGGTCGGGACGTCGAAGTGCGCACAGAGCATGTTGACGACGCCGTTGAGCACCGGATCCTCTCCATTTGCCAGGTCCGATGTAAGGCGGTCCACTTCAACCAGGCGCAAGCGCTCGTCTCGAAGGGTCGTCAAGTTGTCCATGAAAACTCCGGTCGCGGTAACAGCAAATTCTAGCCCATAAGGCACATTGCCAGCTTAGCTGTGATCGGTTTCTCTCGACAATTGAGCGCCCCCACCGGTGGTCGGCCAAAAAATCTATTGGACGCCTGCGGTCAGCTAGCCTAAAAGGCTGTCAGCCGCGCTTGGCACGGCAGATTGCATAGATGATGCTCAGCCTGTTACGGAGTCAGCCTTGGCCTGGTTCAAAGAAAGGATTACCGCCATCCTGCAACGCCTGCGACGTGCCGAGCCGAGCACGGCCAGCCGCTACGTGGGCGCCGCGTTGATCATCGCTGCGTGCTCCCTGGCGCGCGCGCAGATGTCGCCTGCCGCGCTCCCGTACCTGTTTTTCATTCCTGGCCTGATGCTGATCGGGTTCTGGTTCGGCGCAGGCCCGTCCCTGCTGGGCTGCATCATGGCGGTGCTGATCGCCCAGTATTTCTTCATCGGACTGCTGGGTTTCGATGCGGACTGGACCACATGGGCCAACAGCCTGAGTTTTGGCGTGGTCACCTTCGCCATGGCAGTGGTGTGTGCTTCGCTCAGGCGTAACCTGAGCGCCGTGGAACGGCTCAATGAAACGCTCGAGCAGCAAGTGCAACACCGAACGGGTGAGCGCGACAGCCTGTGGAACGTGTCCCCCGACCTGATCTGCACGTTGTCCGAAAACGGTCAGGTGCTGTCGGTGAACCCGGCATGGCAGGTAGAAACGGGCTTCACTGAAGAGCAACTCAAGGCTGGGACGTTCTACAGTTTCATCTCCCCCGCGCAATTGGCGAACGCGTTACGTGAGCTCAACCACAAGCCCATCGTCGAGCTCGACACCCAGAGCGTGCGCAGCGATGGCCAACCCTTGCTGCTCAACTGGCGCATAGCCAGGTTCGAGGGCCGTTACTTCGCCGTGGCGCGGGACGTCACCCAGTACCGCGAGCGGCAGCAGGCGTTCGAGCAGGTCAGCCAGCAACTGCAGCAAAGCCAGAAGATGGAAGCGCTCGGCCAGCTCACCGGCGGCCTGGCCCATGACTTCAACAACCTGCTGACCGTGATCACCGGCACTCAGGACATGATCGAACAACGCCTGGCGCAAGGCCGGCACGACGAGCTGGGTCGTTACCTGTCGTTGGCCAGAACTGCCACTCGCAAAGCCAGCACCCTCACCCACCGCCTGCTGACCTTCGCCAGACGACAACCGCTGGCCAGCGCCACGGTCGATGTGGTGCTGCTGGTGGACGACATGAAAGAGCTGCTGGCCAGAACCCTTACACCCAAGATCGAGTTTCAGCTCAGCCCGCATCCGTCGCCAGCCTTGTGCTATTGCGATCCCCATCAACTGGAAAATGCGCTGCTGAACCTGTGCATCAACGCACGTGACGCCATGCCCCAAGGGGGCCGCTTGCAGGTGCGGGTCAGCAAGGTGACGAGCGGCACGGCTGAGTTGGAGCAGCTTGGGCTACGCGCTGGCGAATACATTCAGGTGAGCGTCACCGATACGGGTCTGGGGATGCCGGCCAGCATTGCCGAGCGGGCCTTCGAACCGTTCTTCACCACCAAGCCGCTGGGGTCGGGCACGGGTCTGGGGCTGTCGATGGTCAGGGACTTCGCTCGCCAGGCGGGCGGCACCGCAGTGATCGAGTCGGTGATGGGCAGCGGCACCACAGTCAGCCTGCTGCTGCCCGTCCACCTTGAGTCCGTTTCGTCCAGTGTCACAGCGATCACGCACGCCACCCTGGCGGCCCGCACCGACCACCGCGGCAGTGCACTGGTGATCGAAGACGAGGGCGCGATCCGGGAGCTGGTCGGCGAAGCCTTGCAGGAGCTGGGTTTCGACGTAATCGAAGTCACTCATCCTGCCGATGCGCTGCTCCTGATCGAACAGTGCCAGGACCTGCAGCTTGTGGTAACCGACCTGGTCCTGCCCGGCGGCTTGACGGGAGACAACATCGCCCAAGGGGTGCAGGCGCTCGTGCCAGCGGTGCGGGTGCTGTTCATTTCTGGGTTGATCGAGGCGCCGGCCAGCCTTGCCGAGCAGCAGCCGCATACGCGCTTGCTGCCCAAGCCCTTCACGCTCGGCCAGTTCAAGGCGTGTGTGGAAGGGATGCTCGGTGATTCACAAGATGCGCCCCCAGTGCGGGACCAGGCCACACGGCGCTAGCGCCATGGCCGACGAGCGCTACACGCCAGAGGACGGCGAGTCGATCGATGCCAGAAACTGACGCGTCTGCCGGTTGGAGCGCAGGTGCACTACCTGACACCCGGGAGGCGCCGTCGCCATCAGGTGCTTGATCTTGTCCTGTGAAGAATGCCGCGTGGACCAGATGAACCGGATGAAGCCAGGCAAGTTGCGTAGCGACTCGGGGCAGTCATCTGGCAAGTCCAGACGTGTGCGGCCCAACTGGGTCAAGGTCCTGACCAGGACACGCCACAGTCGGACCGTCAGGGAACGGTCAATCCAGATAAACAGGTCGGCCCTGGCAAGACGGTTCTCCCAGGTTGCCGAATGCCCTCCCTCGAAAATCCACCGCTCGCGCGCCTCCACTTCATGGCACAGGCGGGTCTTTTCGTCCCGACTGCGCTCGACCCAGCCGGGTAGCCAGTGAATGGTATCGATATGCACGACCGGCAAGCCGGTTCGCTCGCCCAGCTGGCGAGCAAGCGTGCTTTTGCCGGCGCCTGGCTGACCAATGATCATGACGCGTTTCATGGGGACTCCCTCTCAACCCGCCATTGTGTACACGAGGCTGGAGTTGTAAAGAAGTCTCGAAGCTGCGTGCCAATTGCGCGCAGCCCGCTGAGCGCTGATCAGAAACGGTATTCAGCACTGGTCACGAAACTACGTGGCTCGCCATACACCACCCAGCTGTCGGCATAGCCGTAGTAGGACCGGTCGAAAACGTTATTGAGGTTCAGCTTGAGGCTCAGGTCCTCGCTCACATCGTACCGAGCCATCAAGTTCACGACGGCAAAACTGCCTTGCGTGAAGGTGCGCAGGTCCTGACCGTATTTGCTTTGCCAATTAACGCCACCACCTACTGTCACGTGGTCCAAGGCCCCAGGAAGGCGGTAGGTGGTGAAGGTCTTGAGACTGTGGCGGGGAATGTTGGTGACGATGCGTTGATCGTCCTGGTTGGTGCTGATGCTATAGGCATAGCCGGCCATGACTTGCCAGCCATCGGCCAGCTCGCCATCAAGCGCCAACTCGACGCCCTTGGTCGTGGTGCCCTGCTCGAGCCGATAGATATCCGGATCGCGCACATAGACTGCCAGGTTGTCCTGCTCAATCTTGAACAACGCCAGGCTGGCGTTGAGCTGATCGTCGTTGAAGTTACCTTTGATGCCCACCTCGTAGCCAACCCCTTCCTGAGGGTCCAGCGCTTTGTCATTGTCGCCTTTCATGCCGTATTGCTGAGGGTTGAAAATCTTGGTGTAACTGCCGTACAGCGACCAGGTATCGTTCAGGTCATAGACCAGCCCTGCATAAGGCAGGAAAACGCCATGCCGGTTCTGGCTGTCACTGGTCCTGAGGCCGCCTTCGTCGACCCTGTCGTTGGACCGTTTCCAGTCGGTGACCCGGCTACCCAAAATGATATGGGTATTGTCCGTTACATGCAGGCGCGTGGTGAGGTAGGCAGCGTATTGGTCCTCGTCGATGAGGCTCTTGCCCACCGGGGTGGTGTCGGGACGAGGCCCGCTGCCGTCCCAGGTGAAGAAACTGCCCAGGGTACCGTCGTAGCCAGTCCACGGACCGTACCAGCCACCACGCTCGGGCGTGTGCTCACCATAACGCGACAACGTGGTGCCCACGATCAGTTCATGTTCGCGCCCCAACAGGCTGAACGGCCCGGTGACATAGGCGTCCACGGTCTCTTGTCGAGGGGTGCCGGTCCAGCGATTGGGGTAGAGGTAGGCGCCCTCTCCGGTCTGTTGATCGATCGCGCCGTTAAGGTAGTTTGTGAGCTGGTCGAAGGTATTCTGGGTGTGGCTGAGCTCCATCTTGGCGCTCCAGCCGTTATCGAAGGTATGTTCCACCGAGCCGAACAGGTTGGTCACCTTGCGATCGTAATACGCCCAGTCGGGCGAGCTGTTCGTCGAGCGAGGGAAGTCGGTCTTGTTGCCGTTGCTGAAATAAGCGGGAAAGCCCGCGCGAAGCGGTGAGTTGGTATGCGTATTGGCGTGACTGAACCCCAGCGTGAGCAGCGTCGAGGGCGCCAGGTCAACTTCGGCGATGCCATACACCAGCGCGGCGTCTGACGACATGCGGTCAACCCAGTACTTCTGGTCCTTGTAGTCCAGTACCAACCGGCCGCGCACGTTACCCGACTCGGTCAGTGGTCCGGATACGTCAAGGCCGACACCGTAACGGTCCCAACTGCCGGCCTCGGCGCGGACGCTAACCTGGGGCTCGAACGTGGGCCGCTTGCGAATGAGGTTGATGGTCGCCGAAGGGGTGCCGGAGCCACTGATAAGCCCTGTGGCGCCGCGCACGATCTCGACCCGGTCGTACATGGCCGTGTATTGCGTCGAGTTGTCGATGCGAGACGACGTCGGCACGCCATCGATCTCGAAGTTGTTGATCTGAAATCCGCGTGACCAGTAGGTGTTGTTTTCAGCCCCGATGCTGGTGTGCGAGGCAGTGATGCCTGGCGTCTGCTCCAGTACCTCATTGAGCGTGGTGAGCTTCTGGTCATCGAGCCGTTGGCGCGTCATCACCGTCAGCGACTGCGGCGTTTGCTTCGGGGTAAGGTTCAAGCGGGTGGAGCTACTCGAGGAATAGCTGGTGTATAACCCGGACCCCTCCGTGGTCGAGCCAGGCGCCTTGCCAGAGATGTTGAGCGTATCGAGCTGTATGCTGCCACCGACCTGCATCGGCACAGTGATCAGAAAGCTGCTGCCATTCGGCTGGCTGACCTGCGCCTTGCTGCTGCCCAGCAACACGTTCAGGGCCTCACGGACACCGAAACTGCCCCGCACGCCAGGCGATGTTTGGCCGTTTACCTGCTCAGCGGTGTAGATCACTTGATAGCCACTCTGCGCGCTGAACGTGTCTAGCGCGTCAGCCAGCTTTTGGGCAGGAATATCGAAGGTATGCTGCTGCGCCCGGGCCCGCTCCATTGGGTGCTCCTGCGCTTGTACGGGCAGCGCGCCTACCGATGGCAACAGGCCTGGCGCCAGGAGCGCCGTGGCCAGCGTGCTGCGTTTGAACAGCGTCGTGCGTATGCGGTGCATGTGTCTTCCCCATGAAATGCGAATGCAAATTTTTCTTATGTATGGGTGTGACGCAGCACGCCTCGCATTCCCCGCACGAAGCGCATTTATCGAATGATCAACCAGTGGCCCAATAGCTCACTGATCTGCAGATGCTGGCTGGCGATCAAGGCATCGAGTGCAGTATCAGGCTCATCCAGGTTGAAGCTTCCACTCACCCGGCGCTGTCCAGCCTGATCGTTCACCAGCACCAGCTGTTTCCCCTGGTAGGTAGCCAGTTGCTGCAGGACCTGTTGCAACGACACATCACGAACCCTGAGTTGCCCAGTGCGCCAGGCCAGCAGACGTTCGGCGTCTACCGCCTGCGGGCCGGTGACCTCAGCACCGCGCAGCGTCAAGCGCTGACCGGACGTCAAGCGGCGCTGCTGGGTCGGTGTGGACACCTGTACGTGGCCGCTTAGCAAGATCACCTCCTCTTCGTCCCCCGCGCGGCTGACGGAGAACCGTGTCCCCAGCACCTCGACCTTGGCGTTACCCACATGAACCACAAAGGGTCGGCCGTCGTGGACTACGTCGGCGAACAGGCGCCCACGGCGCAAGCGGACGCTGCGCGTAGTTCCTGCCATATCCACATCCACGTCGCTGGCGCTGTCGAGCAAGAGCCGGGAGCCGTCGCCAAGCTGGATTTCGCGTCGCTCACCTGTAGCGGTGGCAATGTCAGCCCCGAGGTTCACCAGCTCAGGCCGCGCCAGGATGAGCGTACCCAGTGCGAGCAACAGGCAAGCCGCTGCGCCCAGGCGCAATCCCTTTGCCTTTATCGTTCGCCGTGCCTTGGATACGCGCCGTGCTGGCAGCTCGAGGCACTGCCACAAGTGCTCCACCTCGGCGTAGGCATGCGCGTTCTGCGGTTGCAAACGCCATGTTTCGAAGGCGTCGCGCTCCTGGACCGTGACGTCGGCAGCGCGCAGACGAGTAAACCAGTCCACGGCCTGCTGCTGGGTTGTGGCATCGTGTCTTTGGGAGCCAGTCATGACGATTCGATCTGCATACGCGCGTCCAGGGCGGCCGCCGCGCACTGCTGGAGTGCTTTGTTGAGGTGCCGTTCGACTGCGCGCTCATTGAGCCCCAACCGGTGGGCAATTTCCTTGTAACCCAATTGCTCGACACGGGCCAGCAGAAACACCTCCCGTGTTGGCGACGGCAGGCCATCGATCAGGCGCTCCAAATGAGTCAGTGTATTGCCTGCGACCGCGCTGCGCTCAGGCGTGGCGTCCGTCAGCAAATGCTCAAGCGCCTGGTCGTCGTTGACGCCGCGTACTTGGGTGCGACGAGCGTGGTCGATACTCAGATTGGTGGCGATACGGTACAGAAAGGCCCGTATATTGCCCACGTGGCCATGTTCACTGTGCAGCAGACGCACAAACGTGTCCTGTGTGAGGTCGCGAGCGGTTTCACGGCAACGCACCTTGCGGGTAAGGAACGCCAGCAACTCGTTGCGGTGGCGCTTGTAAAGCACGGACAGGCTGCGGGCTTGCTGCTCGTCAGACATTGGCGTATGCCGGGCACAGAAGAAGCGGCGATGCTAACGTTATTGAGAATTACTCGCAAGAGATTGTGGCATTTGGCCAGGATGAATGGCCCATACCACGATACGCTCAAGTAGACAGACGCACTGATGGGGGTGAAAACGAAAGCCACCAACATTCAGTGAGCCGCTACGTGAAGCGATCAGCCTGATCACCGCAAACATCGAAGAGCCCCTGAGCCAGGATCAGATAGCCGAATACGTAGGTCGCTCGAAGCGCCAGATCGGACGCTTGTTTCAACATCAGCTGGGGACTACGCCTGTGCGCTACTACATGGAGCTGCGCATCACCGAAAGCCGACGGCTGCTGCAATATTCCGACTTGCCTCTGTTGGACGTTGCCGTGGCGTGCGGGTTCGTCTCGGCAAGCCACTTCAGCAAGTGTTATGCGTCGTTCTTCGGGTACAGTCCTTCGAAAGAAAAACGCTTTGGCTGCGTGACAAGCGTACAGCGCGAACCCGTTTGACGTGGAACCGGCGCGCAGACGGGTCTCAGGCCTCGCCAACGCCATCTCGCCTTAATTGACCGGTTCGGCCCCCTAATCGAGTGAGCCGGACATACCCTGGCTACACGTCAGTGGAGGTGATGGTTTGCAGCGGGCGCTCAGCACAGTGGCGAGTACCACCAGCGCTGCCCCAGCACCCATGCGCAATGAAGGCTGTTCGCCAAATAGCCACCAAGCACAAGCGATGGCATACACAGGCTCCAGCGCGATGATCATCCCAGCCGTGCGCGCCTGCAGGCCATCCAGGCTTTTTACGAAAAGAAACTGCGAAAGCCCGGTACAGAAAACGCCCAGCAACGCCAGGTTCACCCAGTCATCAGCCCGCAGGCTGGCAGTGGCGAGGTGGCTAAACGCAAAGGGGATCATCAGCGCTGCCACTACCACGTTCTGCCAAAACGCGATCTGCAGGGCGTTCATACCCCCCGTGTGGCGACGGTTAGCCACCGCCAGCAGTGCGAATGACAAGCCCGAAGCCAACCCCCAGACCAAACCGACAGTACCCTTGTCGAGCAGGTCGAATGAAGGCAACACCAACACCAGCCCAGCTGTCACCATCAGCAGCAGCAGGCCCTCGGTTCTACTGATACGCTCGCGAAACAGCAGCAAGTCCACGAGCGCGATGAACGCGGGGAAGCTGGCGAAGCCGAGCGTAGCGACTGCTACGCCCCCCACTTTCACAGCAATGAAGAACGTCACCCAGTGGGCGGCCAATAAAGTGCCAGTGAGGCCTATGACCGGGAGGTTGCGCCAGCTCAGGGCATCCAACAGACGAGTGCCCTTGAGGCCAGCAACAAACCCGAGGGCGATGAAGGCAAATGTCGCTCGGCCGAAAGTGATGACGCTGGCATCGGCGAGAATCAACGCCCCGAGGATACCGGTAAGCCCGAAAAGCACCGCCGCAACGTGTGCGGCGAGCAAAGCATTGCGATGACCGGTGGAGACACCGGTGCTGGAAGCAGAAGTAACGATCATGGCAGTCAAGTCTTCAATAAGCGCGCGAGCGCGTTCCGCGCGGCGCGGCGCGGTGTTAGAGAGGTAATAGGTTCTATTTTTATAGGAGTGCTACCGGATTGCCGGTGCAAGGGGCGCCGCAGCATTGGAGTTGTAAGACGAGGCTGCTTACTCGCGAAACTGCAACGACTGGCCTGTGGCGCGAAGCGAGCCGTTATGTGAATTATTGAGGGTGGAGGGATTGATCAACCCTTCAGGTAAGACAGGCTCTTGTCAAAACAGGACATTATTTATGTCACACGCCGCCACTGTGCGATTTCCCCACATCGAGTGAGCGCTGGAGAGCCGGGTTTAGCCGGACAGCGGGGGACGTGGTGGGACCGTTCGCCCCGTAGCGGGTCTTCTCAAGGTCACGGCTGCCTTCGCAAGCTGAGTAAACCAAGGGTCTTGCCGATGACCGCTTGGGATCGAAGCTTTGCGGAACCGCTGACGGTTCTTTGCAAAGCGCGGGCGCACCTGAATCAGGGCCGGCTTTCGCGGAGCTGGCATTTGGTGGATTTATAGACGTACCTCATTAGGGTATCTATGAACAAATCAGCTATTTATGGCCTACAGTGGAATCGAATCGGGAATTGCGAAGGGTCCAGTGAGAGCGACGATCGCCGTGGCATCAACGTTCATGCCTTGATGAATGCGTAGGTCACCCACATCCAAGCGAAGCCGAAGGTCGTCAGCCACGAGGATATTTGTAGCAAGGGATAAGCCTGAGGTCTTCGCTTTATGGCCCAAGATCGTGTCCCAGGAAGTGGTGCAACTCACCATGGCTCTGGCGCAAACTTGTAGTGGTCTACTAACCCCGGACACCCATTTAGGCGAGAATGCTCGCCACAGAGAGGTGTCCGATGACCAAGCAACGCCGTACCTTTACCCCTGAGTTCAAGCGCGAAGCTGCCTGCCTGGTGCTCGATCAAGGCTACAGCCATGCCGAAGCGGCCCGTTCGCTCGGCTTGGTCGAGTCGGCACTGCGCCGATGGGTTAATCAGCTTCAGCAGGAGCGCGGCGGCGTTACGCCGGCCAGCAAAGCGTTGACGCCAGAGCAGCAAAAAATCCAAGAGTTGG
>NZ_OCMQ01000020.1:0-13585 GCF_900230165.1 Pseudomonas sp. URMO17WK12:I9
ACAGAATTTCTTGACGACCATAGAGCATTGGAACCACCTGATCCCATCCCGAACTCAGCAGTGAAACGATGCATCGCCGATGGTAGTGTGGGGTTTCCCCATGTGAGAGTAGGTCATCGTCAAGATTCAAACAAAAAAGCCCCTGTCTGCGCTGCAGACAGGGGCTTTTTCTTTTGGGGGGTTTAAACACCCCTAATGACTAGCTTCTGATAAGCGGTTGTCCCGCTGTGCGCTTTAGAACTGGTAGCTCACTGTGGCGCTCACATTACGCTCTTCGCCCATGTAGCAGTAATTCAAACTGGCGCACGAGGTGATGTATCGCTGATTGGTCAGGTTGTTGGCATTCAGACGAACATCCAAGCCCTTCAGACCCAGCTTACCCATGTCGTAGCCCAACGAGGCATCAACCAACGTGTAGGAAGGCACCTTGCGGCTGTTCTCTGCATCTGCCCAGCTATGCCCCACATACCTCACGCCGCCGCCCAACCTAATCCCGTCGAGCGCGCCTTGCCGGAAGTTGTAGTCGGCCCACAGCGAGACCATTTGCTCCGGGGCTTGGGTAGGCGAATTGCCTTTGTTGTCCAGACCGCTGGATACAAGGCTAGGCATCGATTTCGAGTACTCGATGTCGGTGTAGGTATAGCCACCCAGCAGTTTCAAGTTATCAGTGACCTGCACATGCGCTTCCAACTCCAACCCTTGCGAGCGCACTTGACCGACAGGCCTGTAGAAGTCTTCATCCGGTTGCTTGGAGGCCAGGTTCTCCTGCTCGATACGGAACACAGAGGCGGTGTACAGGTTGTCGCTACCAGGTGGCTGATACTTGATACCGGCTTCCCACTGAGTGCCCTCGGTAGGAGCAAGCGGTTTTCCGTCTTGATCGGATACGGTATTCGGGTTGAAGGACTCGGAGTAGCTCACATACGGCGCCAGGCCATTCTCGAAGAGATAGAGCACCCCAGCGCGAGTCGTGAAGTTGGAACGCTTGTCACTGACCCTGGTATTGGTATCACGATTTTCCTCGGATACCTTGACCCAATCCTGGCGCAGGCCCAGTGAGAAGCGCCATTGATCCAGCTCCACCAGATCCTGCAGATAGACACCCGTCTGTTGCAACCGGCGTTGGTATCGGTTTTCACCGAGCACCTGCAGGTTGCCATTACCATACTGCGGGTTAGCCGCATCCAGCGGATCTACAGTGCCATAACGCCACGAGACATCGGCTTTGCGGCGCTGGTAATCCGTGCCCAGCAGCAGGGTGTGCTTGGCAATGCCGGTGAAGAATTCAGCCTGGACCATGTTGTCGATGATGTAGGAGTGCAGCCGCTCATCACCCCCGGTGTAAGCTCGGTTGAGGACGGTACTGTCGGCATCTGCCCAACCTGCCGAGTACACCTGGTCCATCGATACGTCCGAGTCCTGGTAGCGGAAGTTCTGCCGCGCGGTAAATACATCGTTGAAGCGATGCTCGAACTGGTAACTGAACGACTGCTGGGTGCGCTCGTAATTGTCGATGCCCGGCTCCCCTTCGAAGAAGTGATCCGACAGGCGTACCCCATTACGCTTGCTCAGCATCCCGTCTGCAGGATTACCGCCGTGATACCCCCCGTTTGGATCACGCTGCAAGTAGGCCTGCAGGGTCAGCGATGTGTCTTCGCTGAAGTCGATGCTAAGCGACGGAGCGATGGCGTAACGTTCTTCCTTGTTGTGATCGAACTGAGTATCCGAAGCGTCTGCCAAACCGGTCAGGCGATAGGCAATACGCTTGTCTGCATCCAACGGGCCGCTGGTATCGAAGCCCAGCCCGCGCTGACCTTGGGTACCAACCGACGCTTGAACTTGATGGAAAGCGGTGAACACGGGCTTTTTGGTGGTCAGTGCGACCAATCCACCCGGTGAGCTACGGCCATAAAGGACCGAAGAAGGCCCTTTCAAGACATCGATCCGTTCCAGGAAATAGGGGTCGACCTGCATCGTGCTGTAGGTGCCGTTGTCCCCCATGGACTTGAGGCCGTCTACGTAGATATTATCCACCGACCCGTCATTGAAACCTCGCATGGCCACGTAGTCATACCGGTGCGTCGCGCCATAGGGGCTGGTCATCACCCCTGGGGTATAGCGCATGGCCTGGGCGACGGTTTGAGAACCTTGGTCGTCGATCTGTTGCCGGGTTACCACCGAAACCGATTGGGATGTCTCTACCAGTGCCAAGCTGCTTTTAGTAGCGACCTGGCTGTGGGTGGCGTTATAACCCTCCATGCTCCCCAAGGCATTGCCCAGGGTGAAACCTCGAATGTCCGTATCGGGTAACGCCAGCGCAGCTTCCGCTGGCTGAGCCTGTACGATGAAGGTCCGGTTTCCTTGATCCAGCGCCGTCAAGCCGCTTCCTGCCAACAGCACCCCTAACGCCTGCTCAGCCGAGTACTGTCCGTGAAGTCCTCTGGACTGCAAGCCTTGAGTGAGTACCGGCGTACTGGAAAGCGTGATGCCCGCCTGACGAGCAAATTGATTGAGCACTTCATCCAGGGGCCCAGGCGCAATTGCATAAGTCGAGCTGACCAGTGAGGCATCAGCGGCGAGTGTGATGCCAGGCACCATGGCCAATCCAAGCGCCGTACCCAGCAAGGCAGCGCGGATGGCATTGCTTAGCAAATCTGAGTGCAAGACAGGTCGAAAATCATTCGCGCCAAAGGCGTACAGTTTTACCGGGTTGGTTGACATGAAAGGGTCCGTAAAATGTGCAGGAGATTCTTCTCACTGATCTAGCCGGATACGCGGCCAAAACCCGACACATTAGGAACAGGCTTTGTTCACCAAAGTCTAGGCACGACCCAGCGCTTCCACGCGCACCCACCATCGCGTTAAATGACGGACTTGAACGGGAAGCGTGGTGGGCAGCAATTGCAGGAGATGTTCTGGATTCTGGAGGCGGAATACCCCGGACAAACGGAGCTCAGCAATGTCATCGCTGCAGGTGAGATAACCGCGGCGGTATCGGCTGATCTGCGTCAGGAAATCCCTGAGCAACATGTTCTTGCCCACGATGAGGCCTTCGGTCCAGGCCATCGCGTCCATCCCTGAAGGCGTCACCTGCTCGGCACCGCTGGCGGTGACGCGCCATTCTCCACCTGGCTCGAGCCATTGGATCAGGCCGGTGCTCTGGCTGCGAGTGAATACTCGCCCCTCACTGACGACCACCCGTAGGCAATCGTCCTCGATACGCCCCACGAAGCGCCCCCCGACGGTTTGCAACGCTGCGGTATTCGTGCGCAGAGTGACTGGAGGTTGTCCAGGAGCTGCCTGTCGACAGTCCAGCATGACCTCACCCCGCTTGAGGTCGATCGACAATTGCTGCCTGTTGAAGGCCACGTCCACGGCACTTCGGGTATTGAGTTGTAGCCGAGAGCCGTCGGGTAAGGTCACGTCTCTGCGCTCACCCGTGGCTGTCGCGTAGTCGGATGACCAGGCCTGTACCACACTCAAGTCCTTGCTCAGCCATGCTGCCGATCCGAACACGGCAACGGTGCCCAGCAGCTTCAACGCCTGTCGCCGCTCAAGCCGCCGATGACTGGCCTCCAGTGTCTGCAGCGCAACCCCCGCAGCGGGCACGTGGCGCAGGTCCAGATCCTGTTCCAAATGCAGCACGCGTTGCCAGGCCAGCTCATGGGTCGCAGCCTCGGAGCGCCACTGCGCGAGACGCTCGTTCAAAGCCGGATCCTCACCACTGTGGCGAAGTTTCAGCATCCACTGGATGGCTTGTCTGACCGTCTTGGCGTCGGGATGAGGGCTAGGCATAACCGGTGTCATTACGCTTCGTAGCGCAGCAGGTAGCAGTGATAAAGCGCGTCAGCAATGTAGCGCTCCACCGTTCTCACCGATACGCCCATCTGCTGTGCAATTTCCTGATGCCGCAGGCCCTCGCATTGGGCTAGCAGGAAAGCAGTGCGAACCTTTGGCTTGAGGCCATCGAGCATCTTGGCAATGCGTTCAAGCAACTCCAGCAGCAGCTCGCGGGTCTCCACATCGGGCGTGTTAGCCTCCGGCACCAGCGCCAGCGCTTCCAGATAGGCTTTGTGCAGTTCCTCTCGACGCCAGTGGTCGATGATCAACCCGCGCGCCACCGTGCGCAGAAACGCCCTGGGCTGTTGTATCTGCAGATGCTCGCGGCGTTGCAACAGCCGCATGAAGGTATCCTGGGCCACGTCAGCAGCGTCGGCCGCATTGCCAAGCCTGTGGCGCAGCCAGGTATGCAGCCAGCCATGATGAGCACTGTAGAGGTTTTGCACGAGATCGTTGCTAGGCATGAGACACAGCTATCAGGGCTTAAATGATAATTAGTCTCATTGTTTCGCTCGGCGCGAGATTTTGCAACCTACCTGTCGGTCCCCAAGCCATTCAGTGCGAGCGCTGGCTGTCCAAGTACCTTCGAATGGTCACGGCTGCGCTGTTGAGGTGCTGCTCCAATACCGCAATTGCATCGCTGACACGTTTGGCACTGGCGGCATCGACCAAGGCCGTGTGATCGTCTTGGGTGAGCTTGCCCAGGCCCATCGACGAAAGATGAAAGCGTAGAAACCGCTCCTCTTGCATCAATTCGTTATCGATCAGGCGCAGCAGTTTATGGTTCGCTGCCTTGCTATAAAGCACCATGTGAAGCTCACGATTAAGACGAGCGATCTCGGCATGTCGTGTTTCGTTTTCCAGTTGCTGGATGCAACTGCGGGCCTTGGCGATGTCTTGCGCCGTCAGAAGCGGAATGGATTGACGCAACGCCTCGCTTTCGAGCAGAACACGCAAGTCGTAGGCATCTGCCGCATCCTCGCCTATCAGCGGCGCAACGACTGCGCCCTTGTGAAGCTCCACGTTCAACAGTGACTGCGCTTCCAGTTGACGCAGCGCCTCACGCACGGGCATACGGCTGACGCCATAAAGTGTCGCCAACTCCTGTTGCCTGATTGCCGTTCCGGGTGGCAAACGACCCTCGAGAATGGCACTGCGCACGCGTTCTTCAATAACGCCGCGGGCCAGATGTGGCAGCAACTGTTCACTGTTCAACACGCTGCTCAGTTTGATTTTGTTGCCCACGCAACGCCTGCCTTAAACGATTACCAAAGTTGGATCCAATGACACGGTTATAGCGGTATGACGTGTCAAATGCTGGCCTCTACTGGGGGCATGCCCCAGGGCGCGGCTATGGTGGATGAAGTTGCTCCCCAAAGGAAGTGACATGACCCGCGCGGCAAGCGTTGATCCGGCGTACTCCGACACAGAGGCCGATGATCGCGATGTGCCATTGTCTTTTGCGGTGTCAGGCCGCACCATCGCTTCTTTCGACTGGCCTGGACAGTGCTTGGCAGTGGCGATCACCCCGATGCTCAAAACCGTGCTGCACCGAGTTGCCCTGGCTGCGCTGCTGGGTGGCCTGCTGCTGGGCGGTTTGCATGCCGACTGGGATTTCGCCCAGATCAGTCGCCAGTCTCAAGCGCTGTACGGGCCATTGGGGGAGGGCAAAGCGCGAATCGATGCGTGGCAGAACCTCATGGCCACCCAGAAGCAGGGGACTGAGCTTGAGCGTCTGCAGGTGGTCAACTGGTTCTTTAACCAACAATTGCGCTACGTCGAGGATATCGATCTGTGGCACGAGGTCGATTACTGGGCAACACCGGTCCAAGCACTGATAAAAGGGGCTGGCGATTGCGAGGATTACGCTATCGCCAAGTACTTCAGCCTCAGGCGCATGGGCATCCCCAGCGAGAAACTGCGGATCACCTACGTCAAGGCCTTGCGACAGAACCGGGCACACATGGTACTGACCTATTATTCAACGCCCCAGGCGCAGCCGTTGGTGCTCGACAGCCTGATGGACGCGATCAAGCCGGCCAGCCAGCGCCCCGACCTGTTGCCCGTCTATGCCTTCAACGGTGAAGGCCTATGGCTGACAGGCGCCGGTGGCAACAAGAAAGTCGGCGACACCAAGCGCTTGTCGCGCTGGCAGGACCTATTGAAAAAAATGCAGGCCGAAGGCTTCCCGGCCGAGCCGGTTTACTGAAGGAGCACAGATGTCACTGTTCAAACAATTGCTGTTGGCTATTTGCCTGTTCCTGGTAGTGGCGTTCACCGGCAGTTTCATGGTCAGCCTGGAGAGTTCGCGAAGCCAGTATGTCAACCAGCTCCGCTCGCATGCACAGGATGCAGCCACTGCGCTGGCCCTGTCGCTTACGCCCAATATCGATGACCCTGCCATGGTCGAGCTGATGGTGAGTTCGATCTTCGACAGTGGCTACTACGCCAGTATCAAAGTGGTGGACCTGGCTTCCAATACGGTGCTCGTCGAGCGCCATGCCGAACCAGACCCTGGGGGCGTACCCCGTTGGTTCGTTCACCTGATCGGTCTGGAAGCTGCCGGTGGCGATGCGTTGGTCAGCCGTGGCTGGCAGCAGGCGGCACGCGTCGAGGTCATCAGTCACCCCATGTTCGCCATTGCCAAGCTCTGGCAAAGCGCGTTGGGCAGCCTGGGCTGGCTACTGCTCTGTGGTGCCGCCAGCGCCATTCTGGGGGCGTTGCTGCTGCGCCGGCAGCTCAAGCCGCTGGACTACATGGTCGAACAGTCCCATGCCATCGCCAGGCGTGAATTCCTGAGCCTGCCTGAACTGCCCCGCACACCCGAGCTCAGGCGCGTCGTCCAGGCCATGAACCAGATGGTCGAAAAGCTCAAGGCACTGTTCACCGAGCAGGCCGAGCGCAGCGAGCGGTTACGCGCCGAGTCCTATCAAGACACCTTGACCGGTCTGTCCAACCGTCGCTATTTCGAAATGCAGCTCAATGCTCGGGTCAGCAACCTTGAGGAAGCACGGGCAGGCTACCTGTTGTTACTTCGGGTTCAAGGCCTGGCGGGCCTCAACGCGCGTCTGGGTGGCCAACGCACGGATCAGTTGCTGCAAGCCGTCGGTGAGCAATTGCGCCGCGCCTGCGCAAGCTTCCCGGAAACCAACGACCTGATTTCCCGCAGCCGGGGTGGTGAATTCGCCGTGCTGGCACCTGGCATGGTGCATGAAGAAGCCATACAGCTGGCCCAGGCGCTTGAGGCTACGCTGCAGAGCCTGCATGAGACGGGGGCCACCGATATTCAACCGGTGGCCTGCATCGGCTTGGCCCCCTTCAGCCCGGGCGACGCGCCTCCAGCGTTGCTCAAACTGGCTGATGAAGCCCTGGCACGCGCGGAGAACCAGCCAACCCCGGGTTGGGTCTGCCTGGAGCAAGGCGTCGCTGCCGTGGCTGCCGACAGCCAGCACGACTGGCATGAGCGCCTCGACCAGGCCTTCAGCAACGGTCACTTCGAGCTGTTTTTCCAGCCGGTGGTCGATTGTGCAACCGCCCAGCAGGTGCTGCACCACAAGGTGATATCCCGCCTGAAGGATCGACAAGGCGAGGCGCTTCCAGCCGGTCGATTCCTCCCTTGGCTCGAGCGCTTTGGCTGGATGCCAAGGCTGGACCTTCTGGTGCTGCAGAAGGTGCTGGCGCACATGCGTGGCCACGACCAGGTGCTGGCGCTGAACCTTTCCGCCGCTACCTTGGCGGACGCCCAGGCGCTGCAACGCATTTTCGAACTGCTCAGCCAGAACGTCGCCCTCGGGCCGCGTCTGGTGTTCGAAATCGGTGAAGAGCAGCTACCTGACCAGCCGGCGTTGGAGAAATTGACTCGAAGGCTGCACAGCCTTGGCTTCGGCCTGGCACTGCAACGCTTTGGCGGACGTTTCAGCATGATCGGTAACCTGTCCCACCTTGGATTGGCTTACCTGAAGATTGATGGCAGCTACATCCGTAACATCGACCATGAACAGCACAAACGCTTGTTCATCGAGGCGATCCAGCGTGCCGCGCACAGCATCGATCTGCCTCTGGTGGCCGAGCGCGTGGAAACCGAAGGTGAGCGCGCAGTGCTCTGCGAAATGGGTGTAGGAGGCATTCAGGGGCAGTTGGTGGGTGAGCCTGCCCCTTGGGCGCACGATAAGCGCTGACCTGCAGAAATGAGGGCCCGCACGCAAGGCCGTGCGGGCACACCCTCAGCGTTCGCGCAAGGCCTCGGAGCGGGCCTTCATGATGGGCTTGAGCAGGTAGCTCATGATGGTCTTCTTGCCGGTCATGATATCGACCGTTGCCACCATCCCGGGAATGATCAGCAGCGGCTTTTCATCGGTGCCCAGATGACTGCGATCGGTACGCAGCTTAATCAGGTAGTACGTGGTCTTCTTGTCTTCGTCGGTGATGGTATCGGCGCCGATCTGCTCAAGCTTGGCCTTGAGTCCCCCGTAGATGGTGTAGTCGTACGCGGTGAACTTGACCGTGGCTTCCTGGCCTGGGTGCAGGAAGGCAATGTCCTTCGGCAGGATCTTGGCCTCGATGACCAGCGTGTCGTCCAGCGGGACGACCTCGATGATGTCGCTGCCTGGCTGAATCACGCCGCCGATGGTGTTGACCAGCAACTGCTTGACGATACCCCGCACAGGCGAGGTCACCATGGTGCGGTGAACGCGGTCATCCAGCGCCTTGCTGGTAGCGGTCGCCTTGTTCAGTTCGGTCCGGGCTTCGTTCAGCTGGGTGAGTGCCTCGCTTCGGAACTTGCCGCGGGTCTCTTCGATCTTGCTCTGCACTTCTCGAACGGCCGCTTCGGCACGGGGGATGGCCAGCGACGTGGAGTCAAGCTGACCACGGTTCTCAACCTCGGCACGACGCAAGCGCAGCACCTCCACCTGGGAAATAGCACCCGTCGCGACCAAAGGCTCCGACATGCTGATTTCTTTACGCAGCAGCTCAAGGCTGTTGGCGTACTGCCCGCGCTTGGAGCTGTACTCGCGCAGTTCCTGCTGGCGCTGGACCAGTTGCTGTTGCAGTCCGCCAATTTCGTCCTGAAGCTGCTGGCGCCGACTCTGGTACAACGATTCTTCGCTGGCCGCTTGGCTAGGTGCGGCCTTGCGCAATTCTTCGTCGATCTCTAACGGCTTGCCGTCGACCTCTGCACTCAGGCGCTGAACCCGCAGGGCCATGGACAGCCGATCGGCTTCCGTTTCCCCCACGTTGGACGCGAAGCGGGTCTCATCCAGGCGCAGCAGAGGCTGCCCGACCTCGACGATCTCGCCTTCCTTGGCAAAGATTTCCGCCACGATGCCGCCTTCCAGGTTCTGGATTTTCTGCACCTTGGATGACGGGATGGCCTTGCCTTCACCACGCGTCACCTCATCGATGGGCGCAAAGCTGGCCCACACGATCAGGAACACGAAGAACAGGATGACGCCCCAGATCGTCAGGCGCACCACGCGCGGCGCGTCCTCGATAAGGGCCTTGTTGACCTCGGGCAGCGGCTGACCGCCCAACGAATCGCTGCCCTTGAAGTAACGCCGCAGGCCTTCCTTGAGTTGCCCGAAATCCAGCTTATGCGACACTGATCTGCCCCTTCTTCAACGCATCCATGACGGCCGCTTTCGGGCCATCGGCAACGATCTGCCCGCGATCGATCACGATCAGGCGGTCCACGAGTGACAGCAGCGATGCACGGTGAGTCACCAACAGTACCGTCTTGCTTTCCACCACGGCCTGCAAACGCTGCTTCAGGCGTTCTTCGCCGGTGTTGTCCATGGCGCTGGTGGGTTCGTCGAGCAGCAGGATCTGTGGGTTCAACAGCAATGCACGGCCCAGGGCCACGTTCTGCCGCTGCCCGCCGGACAGGTTCTGACCACGTTCGCCGACCTGCAGCTCGTAGCCGTCCGGGTGCAGTCGCGCGAACTCATGCACGCCTGCAAGCTCAGCCGCCTGCAAGATCATTTCGTCATCGATGTAGCGGGCCCCGCTGACCAGATTGTCCCGCAGCGTGCCCGCCAACAGCTGAATGTCCTGGGGCACATAACCAATGTTGTGGCGCAGTTCGCTGACGTCGATCTGGCGGATATCCACGCCGTCGACCAGCAATGAGCCGCCATCGGCCTCGTACAGGCCAACGATCAGCTTGGCCAGTGAACTCTTGCCCGACCCGCTGCGCCCGATGATCCCTACCTTCTCGCCAGGGCGGATGGTCAGGTTGATGTTCTTCAGCGCCATGTTCTGCTGGTTGGGGTAAGTGAAATCCACGCCGCGGAATTCCACGCTGCCCTGCAATACCCTACGGCTGAGCGGGCGCTCTTCGAAGTTGCGCTCTTGTGGCAGCTCCATCATGTGGTCGGTGGACACCATGGTCACCTTGGCTTGCTGGTAGCGAGCCAACAGGCCATTGAGCTGCCCCAAGGGCCCAAGGGCGCGGCCGCTGAGCATGTAGCACGCCACCAGGCCGCCCATGCTCAAGTTGCCGTCGATGATCAGGTACACACCCACGCAGATCATCGCCACCCCTGCCAACTGCTGAATGAGCAGAGTGATGTTCATGGCCAGGCTCGACAGTACCTTGACGCGCAATTCCAGCCGGCTGAGGGTACCGAGCGTCTGTTCCCACATGTACTGCCGCTCGCTCTCGGCGTTGTTGACCTTCACTGCGTCCAGCCCTGCCAGGGTCTCGATCAGGCTCGACTGGCGCTCCGAGGCCAGCGCCATGGTCCGCTCCATGGTCGCCATCAGCGGCCGCTGCAGTGCATAGCCGATGCCCAAGGCCAGTGGGAAGGCGATGATCGGGATCCACACCAAGTGTCCGCCAATGATCGCGATGACGATCAGGATCAGCACCGTGAACGGCAAGTCGATCAGGCTAGTCAGCGTCAACGACGCCAGGAAGTCACGAAGGCCTTGGAACTCGTGAATGTTCTGGGCAAAGCTGCCTACCCGGGCCGGTCGATACTTCATCGACATGCCCACGATACGTTCGAACAGTGTCGCCGAAATGATCAGGTCGGTCTTTTTCCCTGCAAGGTCCAGACATAATCCGCGCAGGCCCTTGAGGATCAGGTCGAAGATATAGGCGCCCGCGATACCGACCGCCAGCACCCAGAGGGTCGAGGTCGCCTGGTTGGGAACGACCCGGTCATACACGTTCATGACGAACAGTGGCGCGGCCAGGGCGATCAGGTTGATCACAAGGCTCGCGGCGATGGCATCGATGTACAGCCACTTGCTGCGCAGCAGCGTATCTCGGAACCAGGATTTGGCTCGGGGGATCAGGTTGCCATGGTTGACGTCGAATTTGTGCTGCGGCTGCGCGAAGAACACTCGCCCGCTGTAGTCATCCTGAAGCGTCTCACGGCTGACCTGAACTTCGCCGCCATCGCTTTCGCTCAGTAACAGCCGTGCAGTGTCTTCGTTTTCCCACCCGAGCAACACGGCACTGCGTCCGCCTTTTAGCAACAGGATCGCGGGCATGGCAATGCTTGGAATCTGCTCCAGCTTGCGCTGCAACAGACGGCCCTGCAGGCCGGCCCTGGCCGCCGCACGGGGCAGCAGCTCGGGGCTCAGGCGCTGTGCGGGTAAAGGCAGACCCGTGCTAAGCATGACCCGGCTGGCAGGTTTCTGGTGCAGTACACACAAGCTCAGCAGACTATCCAGCAAAGGATCGTCGTGCTGACTACGTGGGTCATGGTTGAGCTGGACTCGACTGACTTCTGATTCCACGCGGCGCTCTCTTCATCCTTGTGGTGGGTGGGGATGAGCTGGCCGCCGATCATTCGATGGCAGCAAACCCAGGCATTCAGTGGGGCAATGCATGTCGGCGCTCGGTAGGCATGCAGCGAGCGATGCAGTGTGTCGCCAATGGTCGCCTTGAATTAGGTGGTGAGTAAACAACTGTATCGGTCTCTTTACTACATGACGCTGATCAGCAGATAAACGTTTCATTTCTGAATCACGCTGCAATCCAGGCTTCAAGATGCTGGGATAGGCGCAGAGAAACGACATGTGTCAGGCCTGCCGTTACAGCCTAGCTCAATGTCATTTATCAGGCGCTGGTTTGCTGGCGTTGGTGCGACCCGTGTTAGGTAAAATTCATCCAGGTAAATCCACTTCCGTTGTCGACTCTGGCCGATAATCGCAGGCGCGTTATAAGGCCTGTTTAGACGATTAGCGCATTCGGTCGTCGTTCATTCTACGGTGAAGCAGCCTGAAAATTGGCAACATCAAGTGGCGTCTCGGGCATGTAATCGGCAAGGTTTATGCTTACGAGTCTTGGAAATGTGGCGTCAATAAACAAAATTGACCTTCTATTGACGCTGTTGGTCCTATTGAGCCCGACGAACGGTTGAAAGGCATGTGATTTATGGCTGCTGTCATCACCTGGGCCCGCGTGCTCCGTGCCATTGCGCTGTTTTAATGACGCAACGCATTTGCTGTTGATTGGCCCTTGGCTAAGGTAAAAATATCAATGTGACATTACCTTGGTGATTGTTTAGGATGGCCGATATAAGGTCAATAGTTTGGCATAAGTCTAATTACATTTCGTCATAGACGGAATATTGACGCAATCAAGCGTCAAGAGATCATCGACATAATTCCTGTTCAGGTGGCTGCGGATGCCGCTCTGGCACAGAAGTACCCCAGCGGGTCACACGGAGAGTCCAATGAGCAGCGTTGTAGCCATCGTCAAAAGTATTGTCGGCCAGGTTATCGCGGTATCCCCTGAAGGCATCCGGCGTGTGCTCATAGAAGGCGATCGACTTCTAGCGGGTGAGCAGGTCCTTACCGGCCCGGGTGGCGCGGTGACGCTGGAGTTGGCAGATGGCCGATTGCTCGACCTTGGTCGTGATACCCAGTGGAGCGCAGACGCGCCTGACAGCAGTACCGATTTGGGCCAGGCCGCTGCCCAGGCGGCGCCGTCTGTCGAAGAATTGCAACAGGCGATCGCCGCAGGCGCTGACCCGACCACCGATCTTGAAGCCACGGCTGCCGGTCCGACTGCTGCGGGCGGCGGTGCAGCAGGTGGCGGCCACAGTTTCGTCATGCTGGAAGAAACGGCCGGCAGCGTTGATCCCACGATAGGCTTCCCTACCGAAGGCCTTGGTTTTGCAGCGGCGGCCGCCCCCGTGGAAGTGGCTGGAACGCAAACCACCGCTGACAACCGAGTCACCGCGCCGACAACTGGCACTACGGTTGCCACCACCCTTGTGGTCGGGGCCACGCCATCGATCAGCGAAGCGGGTGGCGTCATTGTCTATACCGCTACGGTTGGCCAGGCACCGGGCAGCGACCTTGTCATCACGCTGGCCAACGGCTCTGTGATCGTCATTCCGGCCGGGCAGACCACTGGCAGTGTCAATGTCGTGATCCCGCCGAATGACACGCCCTACATTGATGGTGGGCAGATTTCTACAACGGTCACCGGTACCAGCGGGGGCAGTGGCATTACAGTAACCCCACCGCAAGGGCCGTTGGTTACTGAAATTACAGATACCATCGATGTCACCACTGCAACGTTGACCGCCACTCCTTCGGCCACCGAAGGCGGCGTCATCACTTATACCGTGACGCTGACCAACCCGGCCCAGACTCCGGTGACTGTGACCCTGTCCAACGGCCAGGTCATCATTGTTGAGGCAGGTAAGACCCAGGGCAGCATCGACTTCCAAACCCCGGCAAACGACGTCTACAACAACGGTTCGACCGTAAGTGTGACCATCGA
>NZ_OCMQ01000020.1:14865-15912 GCF_900230165.1 Pseudomonas sp. URMO17WK12:I9
CCCGAATCCTGCGGCTGCGGTTACCACGATTAATGATTCGATCGACACCACCACTGCCACGCTGACGGCTTCGCCGAGCGTGACCGAGGGCGGCGCGATCACTTACACCGTGACGCTAACCAACCCGGCTCAGACCCCGGTGACTGTGACCTTGTCCAACGGCCAGGTCATCACTGTTGAAGCAGGCAAGACCCAGGGCAGCATCGACTTCCAAACCCCGGCGAACGATGTCTACAACAACGGTTCGACCGTTAGCGTGACCATCGACAGCGCCACGGGCGGCAACTTCGAACAGCTGACGCCGAACCCGACGCCAGCTGTAACGACGATCAACGATTCAATCGACTCCACTGCCGCGACCCTGACCGCGAGTCCTTCGGTCACCGAAGGCGGCGTTATCACCTACACCGTGACGCTGACCAATCCGGCCCAGACCCCGGTGACTGTGACCTTGTCCAACGGCCAGGTCATCACTGTTGAGGCTGGCAAGACTCAGGGCAGTATCGATTTCCAAACTCCGGCGAACGATGTCTATAACAACAACGGTGCCACCGTTAGTGTGACCATCGACAGCGCTACAGGCGGCAACTTCGAGCAGTTGACGCCGAACTCGACGCCAGCAGTTACCACAATCAACGATTCGATCGATACGACCACCGCAACCTTGACGGCTTCGCCGAGCGTCACCGAAGGCGGCGTCATCACCTACACCGTAACGCTGACCAATCCGGCTCAGACTCCAGTGACTGTGACCCTGTCCAACGGCCAGGTCATCACCGTTGAGGCTGGCAAGACTCAGGGCAGTATCGATTTCCAAACTCCGGCAAACGACGTCTACAACAACGGTTCGACCGTTAGCGTGACCATCGACAGCGCTACGGGTGGCAACTTCGAACAGCTGACGCCGAATCCGACGCCAGCTGTAACGACTATCAACGATTCAATCGACTCCACTAGCGCGACCCTGACCGCGAGTCCTTCGGTCACCGAAGGCGGCGTTATCACCTACACCGTGACGCTGACCAATCCGGCCCAGACTCCGGTGAC